>JAIXTK010000051.1 GCA_027483995.1 Acetobacteraceae bacterium | reverse complement strand
GCGTGGATTGGATGCGCTCGGGGGCGCGGGGGTGGCGGGCGGTTTCCGGGCGGGTGGCAGTGGGGCGGGTGGTTTTAGGGCGGGGCTTGGGGAGGGTGTTGGTCTGCCAGCGCTCGTAGAGGCGGGTGAGGCGGTTGTTGAGGTGCTGGAGGCGGAGGCAGAGGAGGGTCCAGATCGGGCCGGGGAGGAGGGGGAGGTCGCCATGGGGGGCGATGATCCAGCGCTGCTCCGGGCCGGCCCAGATCGGGCGCGCGGGCGCGGATACGACAGGGGCTGCGCGCGCGATGACGCGGCGCAGGCCCTGGATCAGCCCGGTGATGATGGTGCCCAACTGGTTCATGGTTAGTTATATAACTAACACTCAGGGCGGAGGCAAGGGGGGTGTGGGGATTTTTTTCGGGGTTGGGTTGGCGGGGATAGGCCGCAAGAGCCCCCCTCATTGATCCGCTTCGCGGCTCAATCCCCCCGCCTTCGGCGAGGGGAGAGAAGCAAGGAAGTAAGAAAGGGGCCACAGAGGCACAGAGACACGGAGGAGCAAGGCAAGGGAGGAGGAAGCAAGGGGGATGGCGGAACCGCTTCGCGTTCCGCCCTACTCGGCGCCGTATGAGGTGGGAAAGGGGGTTTGCCTCTCCCTTGGCTTGCTTCTCTGTGCCTCTGTGTCTCTGTGGCCGCTTGCTTGCTTTGGTGACGTGGCCTGGTGGTGGTTAGAAGCGGCCGCGGTCGACGCCTTGGGCGGGGACTTTGCGGACGCGGGCGAGGATGTCCTCGATGTTATCGATCTCGCCTTCCCAGAAGGCGTCGATCAGGTCGCGGTTGGCGGTGGCCCAGCTGGAGACGCGCTCGAAATCGCGGGCGTGCAGGCCGCCGGCGACCTGGAGGACGATGGGCTCCAGGGTGAGCACGGTGATCACGGCCGGGTCGTAGCGGGTGCCGGGCGTGACCTCGATCACCACGTTGTCGCGGCCCTGGGCGCGGTGCAGCCAGACGACCTGCTGGAGGCCGGTGAGGTGCGAGCGCAGGCTGACGGTCTGGCGGGCGGGGCCGGTCTGGCGATCAGTGTCCGGGCGGGGGCGGTCGCGGTCCCTGTCGCGATCACGGTCGCGGTCGAAACGGGACTGGTCGGGGCGGGATTCGTCCTGGCCCTGCCGTTCCTGGTAGGGGCGCTCCTGATAGGGGCGGTCCTGCTGCGGGCGGTCTTGGGGTGGCCTGTCCTGTTGGGGACGGTCCTGCTGCGGGCGATCCTGATTGAAGCGCTCCGGGCGGCGGTCTTCGAAGCGGCGGTCTTCACGGCGGCCCTCGAAACGGGGTTCGGGGCGCGGCTCCTCCGCGCGGGGGGCTTCGGGCTGGCGCGGTTCGCGCGCGGGCTCCGGGGCCGGCTGGCGCGGCGCTGGGGCGGCGGCGGCGACGGGCGCGGGCGCGGCGGGTGCCGGGGCCACCGGTGCCACGGGTTCGGCGGCGGCGGCTGGTTGTTCCGGGGCGGGGCGGGCGGCGAAGCCGGCGCCAATGGCGTCTTCGTCGATTTCCAGCCTGGGCAGGGTACGGCGCAGCAGGGCGAGCGCGGTGGCGCATTCGGCCTGGAAGGCATCCGCATCCTGGTCGGGCGCGCCGAAACGGGCTTGCAGGGCGGGCCAAGGGGCGGCTTCGATCGAGCGGTCCGGCTGGGCCGGCAGGGTGGCGGCGAGCCAGACATAGATGTCCAGCGCCAGGGCGGAGCGCTGCAGGGCGGCCACCGCGGCGCGGTCCAGCGCCACCTTCTCGCGCTGCAGGTTGTCGAGGAAGCGGGCGTTGAGGCGCACGGCGTTGCGCCAATCCGCACTGGTGCGCGGGCGGCCGCGGGCATCCAGCACCGACAGGCCCGGCCCGCCTTCGGTGGCGACCACGATGCGGCAGCCGAACAGCGAGGTGGCCTGGGCTTCCAGCGCCGGGACCAGCTCCGCCGGGATGGGCGGCTGCATGGCGGCGGCGAGGGCAGCGGCACTTTCGCCGAGCGAGACCTGCGACTGGTCCAGCCGGACGGCGGAATCGCACAGGTGCATCAGCAGGCGCCGGAGCATGGCGCCGCCTGGCACACGGTCCCGTTCGCTGCCGGGCTCGATCGTGACGGCGGTGCCGCCGCGCTCATGCGACCAGGGCTGCGCGGCGCCGGGGCGCTGCGGGAGGGGGAACTGGCAGAAGCCGGGGTGATACCATAGGGCATCGGCCTCGCCCTCGGCGGGGCGGGCGCGCAATTCAGGGAGAATGGTCATGCTCCAGCGGGCTGGCTCGGGAAAACATCCAAGACGAAAACAACTGGGACGGCCGGGCGGCGCGGATCGTTTCCCCGCCCCGGAGTCCTGCGTGGTTGGTCATGCGAGGCGATAGGCGCAAACCGGCCGGCGATCAAGCAGGTTGATGATGAAGACGCCTATGCGCGGGCACGGAAGGCCAGCAGGGGCAGCGAGACGACGATGGCGATGACGCCGCCGACCGCGAGCGCCCAGAGCGTGGCATCCGCGCCGGCGTGCTGGATCAGCACCGCGCCCAGCGAGGGGGTGGCGGCCTGGGCGAGCAGGCTGGGCATGGCAAGGCGGCCCATGAGGGTGGGGTAGCCGTCGCGCCCGAAAATGGCGAGCGGGACGGTGCCGCGGGCGATGGAGCGGATGCCGGAACCGCTGCCGTAGAGCAGCAATCCGAGCGCGGCCAGGGTGGGATCGCCGAACATGAGGCCGAGGCCGGCGGCGGCCAGGACGTTGGAGGCGATCATGGTCCAGACCGGGTGGAGGTTGCGGCCGAAGGCGGCTTCGACGATGCGGGCGCCGACCTGGGCCGGGCCGATCAGCGCGCCGAGCGCCACGGCCACCGCCAGTTCCACGCCGCGGGCCTGCAGCAGGGTGAGCATGTGGATGGAGACGACCCCCATGAGGATGACGGGGAAGGTGAGATTGACGGCGACGACCCAGAAGGCGAGGCGCTCGCGACGGTCGATGGCGGCCCCCTTCGCGGCGGCCTTGGCGGGGGGTGTCTCGGTCTCCTTCGGCAGGAAGAAGAGATAGAGCGGCAGCATGACGAACAGTGCGATGGCGGCATAGGCGAGGCAGGTGGCGCGCCAGCCCGCCCGCTCTGCCAGGAAGGCGGAAAGCGGCCAGCAGACGGTGCTGGCGAAGCCGCCATAGAGGGTGAGCAGGGTGATGGCGGAGCGCGCACTCTCGCCGTAGATGCGGCCGAGGGTGGAAAAGGCGGGATCGTAGAGCCCGCAGGCCATGCCGATGCCGATGACGGCCCAGCCGAGCATGTAGATGGGGATGCCAAGGGAACTGTTGGCGGGGGCAGCGGCGAGGAGGGCCAGGCCGGCGGCGAGGAGGAGGGCGCTGGCGCAGAGGATGGGCCGGCCGCCGAAGCGGTCGATCAGGCGGCCGACGCGCGGCGAGGCGAGGCCGGAGACGAGGAAACCGAGCGAGACGCCGCCGACCACCCAGGTGAGGCCCCAGCCGGTGTCGTCGTCGATCGGCTTCGCCAGCACGGCGATGAGGTAGTAGCTCATGCCCCAGGCGAGGATCTGGGCGATGCCAAGGGCGCCGATGACGCGCCAGCGGGGGTGGGTGGGGCTAGTCACAGGAACGATTCTTCTTTTTCTGAAGAAAAGGACGCAAAAAGACTTTTGTTGGTTGGGGCGGGGGGTGGTGGCAGGCTGGGGTTGTGGGGGTTGGCCAGTGATGGGTGGGCACCGGTCAGGATGCGGCGCGATCCTGGATTGCTTCGCTGCGCTCGCAATTGTCTCTTGGGAATGGGGTAGGTTGGCGTTGCGTCCCGTGAGGGGGGTGCCGTGATCCAGGTGGCCACCCGGATCACGGCGCGGACAGGTCGGTCGTCTCGCAATTGGGTTCAGCACCCGTCGTCATCTGGGCCACCTGTCCGCCCCCTTGGGTTCGCTTGATGAGTTGAACGGGCCTCTCCGCTCACCAGT
>JAIXTK010000353.1 GCA_027483995.1 Acetobacteraceae bacterium | reverse complement strand
ATCGCCCTGCCCGGCGACCCCATTCCGCCCGGCGGCATCGTCAGCTCCAACAGCCACGCGCTGGCCGCCCTGGTGCGTGCCGCCGGTGGCGACCCCGTGGTGCTGCCGATCGCACCCGATGACCGCGCGGCGCTGATGGCGGCGGCCGAGTCGGTGCACGGGATGGACCTGCTGCTGACCAGCGGCGGCGCCAGCGTGGGCGATCACGACCTGGTGCAGGAGGCCCTGGGTGCGCGCGGCCTGGTCGTCGATTTCTGGCAGATCGCCATGCGCCCGGGTAAGCCGTTGATGCATGGCCGCCTCGGCGACGTGGCCATGATCGGCCTGCCCGGTAACCCCGTCTCCTCCCTGGTCTGCGCCATCCTGTTCGTGGTCCCGGCGCTGCAGAAGCTCTCGGGCCTGGCCGCCACCGCGCCGCCCACGGTGATGGCGCGCCTCGGCGCCCCGCTCGTCGCCAACGACAAGCGCGCCGACCACCTGCGCGCCACCCTCTCCACCGACCCGGACGGCACCCTGGTCGCCTCCGCATTCCCGCGCCAGGATTCCTCCATGCTGCGGCTGATGGCCCAGGCCGACGCGCTGATCCTGCGCGCCGCCCATGCCCCGGCGGCCGAGGCGGGGGCGATGGTGCCGGTGATCCGGCTGGATGCGCTCGGGCTTTAGCGGAGCTTGTTGCGGAACAGCTTGACCCGCGCCTGAGAACCTTTGTAGAACACGGTGGGCGTTGCCGGTTTGTTCCAGGCCGTCGACTCCCGCACCGCAGTTCCGCACGGGGAAACGACCGCATGCTGACGCGCAAGCAGCCCGAGTTGCTGGTGGTCATCGACCGGCATCTCAAGGCCACCGGCTTCTCCCCCAGTTTCGAGGAGATGAAGGAGGCGCTGAACCTCAAATCCAAATCCGGCATCCATCGCCTGATCTCGGCGCTGGAGGAGCGCGGCTTCCTCTCCCGCCGCCACAACCGCGCCCGCGCGCTGGAGGTGGTGCGCCTGCCGGATGATCTGGCGTCTCGGGTCACGGGCGAAGCGGCGGTCACCGCGCCTGCGCCTGGGGCCGCCGCGCCCTTCGCCCCCAACGTGATCCGCGGCGATTTCAGCCAGCGCCTGCCCGGCGTGAAGGCGGCGGAATCGGCCGGTGCGGTGCAACTGCCGCTCTATGGCCGCATCGCCGCCGGCCTGCCGATCGAGGCGATGCGCGATACCAGCAACCATGTGGAAGTGCCCGTCTCCCTGCTGGGCGCCGGTGAGCACTACGCCCTGGAAGTGGCCGGTGATTCGATGATCGAGGCCGGGATCCTGGATGGCGACACTGTCATCATCCGCCGCACCGAAACCGCCGATAGCGGCCAGATCGTGGTGGCGCTGGTGGATGAGGGCGAGGTGACGCTGAAGCGCCTGCGCCGCCGCGGCGCCTCCATCGCGCTGGAACCCGCCAACCCGCGCCACGAAACCCGCATCTTCCCAGCCGACCGCGTGCGCGTGCAGGGCCGGCTGGTGGGCCTGCTGCGGCAATACTGATGCAGCTGGTCGAACCCGCGCTGGACCGGCTGGACAGCTACGCCGCCGCCCTGCGCCAGGGCTGGTCGCCCAGCAACACGCGCGATGTCTCCGGCGAGCAATTGGCCCAGATCGCGGCCGATGCCGCGGGGTTCATCGCCCAGTTCACCACACCCGGCGGCATCGTGACCCTGGCCGACGGCACCGTGGTGCCGCGACTGCCCGGCCCGGTGCGCTGGATGTGGGACGGTGCATTCTGCGGCAGCATCAGCCTGCGCTACCAGCCGGGCACGGAGGAACTTCCCTCCACGGCGCTGGGCCATATCGGCTATGCCGTGGTGCCGTGGAAGCGCCGCAACGGCTACGCCACCCAGGCGCTGCGCCAGATCCTGCCCCATGCCCGTGCCGTGGGGCTGGGCTGGGTGGAACTGACCACCGATGCCGACAACGCCCCCTCCCAGCGCGTGATCCTCGCCAATGGCGGGGTGCTGATGGCGCGGGTGGCCGATGGCGTGCAGCCGGGGCAGGACCGGCTCGTATGGCGTATCGTCCTGCCAGGCTGATCACTCGCCCTCTGCCAGCGCGGGCGGCAGCAACGGGCCGGCCGGCTGGCGGGAGCGTGTTGGAAGCTTCGTGACCCAAGGCCGGTCGCCGCGGTTCGCGCGATCGCTCAGGATGCGCAGGCCCTCCGGTGCGAGCCATGCGGCATGGGCGCCTTCGCGCCACACGCTGAAGCGATCGATGCGGGAAGTGGGGCAGTCCAGCCGCAGGGGCTCGGCGGCCACCACCAGGGCATGGGCGCATTCACTGCCATCGGGCGGACCGCGCAGCAGCCGTGCCGTGGGCCCGCCCGGGTGCGGGTTCAGCGTGCAACCGCTGGGATCGCAGGCCAGCGCGCCGCTGGCTGTCCCCGCCGCCGGCATTGGCTGCCAGTCCCGCAGGCCCAGCCGCGCCAGCCAGGCCGAGAGCACGAAGTCCGAACCAGATTGGGTGCGCTGGACATAGAGCGTGGTGCCGGCCCGCAGCGCGATCAGCCGTGCATCGCCGGAGACCAGCACGTCTGGCGGAACATAGAGCGCGGCCGAGAGCAGCCCGGCGGCGATGCCCGCGAGGCCCAGCAGCCGCAAGCGCGAGCGCCATAGCGCCAGCCAGGCGAGGCCGAGGCTGTAGGCCGCCAGCCCCCAGGGCGCGATCTGCGGCACCGGCACCACCGCCTGCGGCCAGGCGGCGACGTGGCGGGCGATGGCCAGCAGCCCATCGACACCCCAGCCCATCGGCACCAGGGCGAGCCATTCCAGCCCCAGCGGCATCAGCAGCATCGCGGCCACCGCGGCCGGCATCACCAGCACGGAGGTGAGCGGCACGGCCACCATGTTCGATGCCACATAGTAGAGTTGCACCGCGCCGAAATGGTAGGCGCCGAAGGGGGCGGAGGCGGTGCCGGCGAGCGCGCTGGTGAGCGCCAGGGCTGCCAGCCACGCCCCCAGCTTGCGCACCCGCCGGCCATCGGCGGCCAGCCGCGCCAGCCAGGGGCGCAGCGCCTCAAACCCCGCCACCAGGGCCAGCGTGGCGGCGAAGCTCATCTGGAAGCTCACGCGCGCCACCTCATACGGCGCGGCGGCGGCAACCACCGCCAGGGCCAACGCCCAGGAGCGCAGGGAGAGCGCACGCCGCCCCACCAGGATGGCGAAGGTCACCAGAGCCGCACCGGCCAGGCTGCGCAGCATCGGCACCTCGGCCCCGGTGAGCAGCGTGTAGAAGGTGCCGGAGCCCAAGGCGGCCAGGGCGGCGATGGCCTTCACCGGCCAGTGCAGCGCGGTCCATTCCACCGCGGCCAGCAGGAAGCGCACGGCGGCGAAGACCAGCCCCATGGCGATGGCCAGGTGCAGGCCGGAGATGCTGAGCAGGTGGGCCAGGCCGGAGTCGCGGAAGGCCTGCTGGTCCGCCGCCGCGATGGCGCCCTGCCCGCCCACCATCAGGCTGGCGGCCACCCGGCCGGTGGCGCCCGGCAGCACGGCGTAGACCCGGGCGGCCATCGCCTCCTGCAGGGCCTGGAACCAGGCGGCCATGCCGGATGGAGATGCGGGGGCCAGGCGTTCCAGCGGGCCGAGTGCGTAGCCGAAGCCGGCGAGGCCGGTGTGGTAGGCGTCGAACTGGATGTCCCACCCGCCCGGCAGCGGCGCGCCGGAGGGGGGCTGGAGCATGGCGCGCAGGCGGATGCGCTCGCCGGTGGTGACCTCCGCCGGGTCGGCGCGGTGGAGGCGGATGCGCAGGTCGCGGGCCATTTCCGGGCCGTCGTTCAGGCTGGGGCGTTCCAGCGTGAGGCGCCGTCCCTGCGGCAGCAATTCCACCTTGGCGATGGTGGCGGTGACGATGGTGGCGCGTGTTGGCAGCACGGGCTGCGGCGGCATGCGCGCGGTGGTCCATTGTGCCAGGGCGAAGCCGAGCCCGAATGCCGCGGCCAGCAGGCCCAGGGCGCGCAGGCTGCGCCAGGCGGGGCCGAGCAGCACCAGAGTGAGCCCGCCGGCGGCGAGCCAGGGCCCGATATGGCCGGGGGGCTCCGCGCCCAGCGCGTAGTAGAGGGCCGCGCCGGCGGCCAGGGCCACCGCCAGGAAGGGGGCGGCGCGGCCGCGTTCGGCCTCCGCCACCCGGTTCGCGCGGTCGGCCAGCCAGGCGGCGGATCGCATGAGGGCCGGTTGCATCCGGGCACGCTACGCGGCACGACTTGTCGCGTCATCCGGCTTTCGTTGCCGGTCGGCCACGATATTTCGGGAGAGCGCCATGGAGTTCCCACGCCTGCTGGTCCGCTTCGCCGAGGCGGTGCAGCGCAATGACGGCCCGGGCCTTGCCGGGCTGTTCACGCCGGATGGTGTCTATGTGGACGGGTTCTTCGGGCCGCACGCGGGCAAAGCGGCGATCGCGGCGATGCTGCAGCGGTTTCATGATGGCGGGCGGGACTATTGGTGGGAGTTCCACACGCCGGTGCTGGCGGGGGAGATCGGCTATGCCAGCTGGCGGTTCAGCTATGCCTCCCGCCGCGCGGGGGTGGAGGGGCAGCCCGTGCTGTTCGAGGGGTTGAGCCGGTTCACGCTGCGCGATGGGCTGATCGCGGAATACTACGAGGTGTTCGATCGCGGGCTGGCGCTGGCGCAGCAGGGGTATCCGGCGGCGGGGATCGCCAGCGTTTCGGCCAAGGCGGCGGCGCGGCAGAATGCCCGGCCGGAGAACCGCTGGCATCTCGCGCGATTTGGCACCGCGGGGTAGAAGCCCGGCATGACCGTACGCGTTCGCTTTGCCCCCTCCCCCACCGGCCTGCTGCATATCGGCGGCGCCCGGACCGCCTTGTTCAACTTCCTGTTCGCCCGGCACCATGGCGGCCAGTTCCTGCTGCGCATCGAGGATACCGATCGCGAGCGCAGCACGGAGGCGGCGACCCAGGTGATCCTGGAGGGGCTGCAATGGCTTGGCCTCGCCCATGACGAGCAGACGGTGTTCCAGAGCCAGCGCGCCGCGCGGCATGCCGAGGTGGCGCGCGCCATGGTGGCGGCGGGCACGGCCTATCACTGCTACCTCTCCGCCGAGGAATTGAAGACGATCCGCGAGACGGCCGCGGCCGAGGGGCGGGTGGAGAAGTTCCGTTCGCCGTGGCGCGACCGCGATCCTTCGGAGGCTCCGGCGGGCGTGGCGCCGGCCATTCGCCTGCGCGCGCCGCGCGAGGGCGAGACGGTGATCGATGATCTCGTGCAGGGCACGGTGCGGGTGGGCAATGCCGAGCTGGATGACATGATCATCCTGCGCAGCGACGGGACGCCGACCTACCAGCATGCGGTGGTGGTGGATGACCATGACATGGCGATCACCCATGTGATCCGCGGCGACGACCATCTGACCAACGCATTCCGCCAGGCGCAGATCTATGACGCCATGGGCTGGGAGCGGCCGCGCTTCGCGCATATCCCGCTGATCCATGGCGAGGACGGCAAGAAGCTTTCGAAGCGGCACGGGGCGGTTTCGGTGCTGGAGTTCGAGGAGCAGGGCTATCTGCCGGAGGCGATCTGCAACTACCTGCTGCGGCTGGGCTGGGCGCATGGCGATGTGGAATTGCTGGATCGCGAGGAGGCGATCCGGTTGTTCGATCTCGGTGGCGTCGGGCGCGGCGCGGCGCGGATGGATTATGCCAAGCTCGGCTTTGTGAACGCGCATTGGCAGAAGCAGCGTGACGATGGCTGGCTGGCCCAGGAGGTGGCGCGGCGGCTGGCCGGGCGGCCCCATCTGGCGCTGGGGACCGCGGCGATCCATCGCATCCAGGCGTTGATGCCGGCGTTGAAGGAACGCGCCAAGACGCTGGTGGAACTGGCTGATTCCGCGGTGTTCCTGGCGCATTCGCTGCCGTTGCCGTTCACGCCGAAGGCCGAGGCGCAGTTGACCGCCGAAGCGCGATTGCTGCTGCGCGAGGCCGGGGCGGCGCTGGCGGGCTGTGACTTCACCGTGCCGGGGATCGATGCGGCGCTGCGGGGGTTCGCGGAGGCGAAGGGCGTGAAGCTTGGGCAGGTGGCACAGCCGCTGCGGGCGGCGTTGACGGGCAGCACGGTGAGCCCGGGCATCGATGCGGTGTTGGCCGCACTGGGGCGGGACGAGGCCCTGGCGCGCATCCAGGCCGCCAGCACGTGACCGCCGCGCCGCGCGATCCGGCCCGCCGCCGCGACGACACGTTGGCCCGGTTGGCCAGCGACGTGGATGTGTGGGTGGCCACGGCGCGCGGCGATGTGCCGCATCTGATTCCGCTGTCGTTCCTGTGGGATGGCGCGCGGCTGCTGCTGGCGACGCCGGACAGTTCGGTGACGGCGCGCAACCTGCGGGCGACCGGGCGGGCGCGGCTGACGCTGGGGACGACGCGCGACGTGGTGGTGATCGAGGGCACGGCCGATTCGCTGCCGGTGGCGGCGGTGCCGGCGGCGACCGCGGATGCG
Source organism: Acetobacteraceae bacterium (assembly GCA_027483995.1). Taxonomy (GTDB): domain Bacteria; phylum Pseudomonadota; class Alphaproteobacteria; order Acetobacterales; family Acetobacteraceae; genus CAMDGX01. The sequence goes on along the minus strand of JAIXTK010000353.1, from coordinate 656 downwards.
TTTGCAGCGCGGACGGGGTTCGATCCGCGGCGGAGTGCGGCGCGGATGGTGTTCATCTGGATCACCCCGCGGCGCATCCAGGCCTGGCGGGAGGAGAATGAGCTGGCGGGGCGGGAACTGATGCGGGATGGGGCTTGGCTGGCGTGATGCAGGCGGCGATGGGTAGTCTTTCGCGTAATATTTTGGATTCGTAATTTGTAGGGCGCACGACGCCTAGTGGCTTCCGCCGCCGATTTTTCGGAAATAGCGCGCGGCAGCGAGGACATAGGGACGGAAGGGCGGATCGCCGGGCGGGAGTTGCGGGTTGCGCAGGCTCGGCGGACGAGGCGTGCGCGGGCGCGGGGAGCGCGTGCGGCGCGGGCGCGGCGGCAAAGCGAGGAAATCCGGCTGGGGCACGGCCAGCAGGCGGCAGAGCGGGCGCAGATAGCGGCCGGCCTGCGGGACGGCGGCGAGGAATTCGGGGAGGTCTGCACGCGCCAGGAAGGCGTTGAGCTGGTGGTGCGCGAGGCCGGCATGGTGCCGGCCGGCGTTCATGAACCAGCCCTTGGCGCGCGGGATCGGCGGGGGGCGCGGGCGCGTGGGCGCGGTTTGGGCCTTCGCCGTGCCGGCGCGGGGGGCGCGCGGGGCCGGGAGGCGGTTGGCGCGCCAGAGGTCGT
>JAIXTK010000429.1 GCA_027483995.1 Acetobacteraceae bacterium | reverse complement strand
CGATCTCGAACACCGCCGAGTATGGCGAGTATGTCACCGGCCCGCGTGTCATCACCGCCGAGACCAAGGCCGAGATGAAGCGCGTGCTGGCCGATATCCAGAGCGGGCGTTTCGCGCGCGACTGGATGCTGGAGAACAAGGTGAACCAGGCGAACTTCAAGGCGATGCGCCGGATCGCTTCGGAGCATCCGATCGAGCAGGTGGGCGAGAACCTGCGCGCGATGATGCCGTGGATCGCGAAGAACAAGCTGGTCGACAAGACCAAGAACTGAGCCGCGCCCTTATCGGACGGACGGGAAAGGGGCCTTCGGGCCCCTTTTTTCGTGCCCGCCTGCGGCGGATGCAACACAGGGAGGCGGTGGCGTTGGCATCCACGGATAGTTGAATGGCATCGGCCGCAACGGCGGTGCGCGATCGTGTATTGATCGGGCGCGCTGTGGAGATCCTTCGATGGCTACGGTCATTCCCTTTCCGGCCGAGCGGCTGGGCGACTCGGCCGATGCGCTGTTCCTGGCGCTGATGCAGGGCGACGGGCGCCGCGTGGTGTTCGGGGTGGTGATCCAGTGGCCGGGACGCAACGGCGGCAGGCTGCGGGAGACGGTGCGGCCGATGTTGGAGGCGGTGAAGGAAGCGGTTCTGTTCTAAAGAACCCGTTCTTCGTTTGCGGCGAGGAAGAACGGGCCTTCCCGCCGCAAACGAATGAAGTCTTTTTTGCTTCTTTTTTCTCCAGAAAAAAGAAGAATCCTACCCTGGTAGCCTGAGCACGTTCTTGGCCAGGATATTGCGCTGGATCTCGTTGCTGCCGCCATAGATGGTGGACGGCCGTGCCTGGAGGAACAGGCCGGATGGGTTCAGTTCCCGGTTGCCTTCCATGGGTTCCAGCAGGGCGGCGTTCTCGCCGGCGACTTCCATCATGGTGTCGGTGATCTTCTGGAACAGCTCGGTCTGGATGACCTTGAGCATGGAGACATCCGGCCCGAGTTCCTCGCCGCGGCGGACGACGTCCACGTAGGTGGCGTGAAGGCTCTTGAGGTCGGCGATTTCCAGCTTGAGGCGGGTGTAGCGGTCGATGAAATCGGGGTCTTCGGCGACGCCCATGCGGTCGGCCAGGGTTTTCAGGCGGTCGAGCGCGTATTGGGAGAGCTTGGCCGAGCCGAGATAGATGCGTTCGTGGCCCAGCAGGGCCTTGGCCATGGTCCAGCCCTGGTTGACGGCGCCGACGGTCCATTTCTGGGGGACGCGGACGTTGTCGAAGAAGACCTCGCAGAACTCATCGTGCAGGTCGATCGTCCAGATCGGGCGGACGGTGATGCCGGGCGTGTCCATGGGGACGAGGAGGAAGGTGATGCCTTCCTGCTTCTTGGCGTTCTTGTCGGTGCGGACGAGGAGGAAGATCCAGTTGGCGTCGTTGGCCAGGGTGGTCCAGATCTTGGAGCCGTTGATGATCCAGTCGTCGCCATCGGCCACGGCTTCGGTGCGCAGGGAGGCGAGGTCGGAGCCGGCGTTGGGCTCGCTGTAGCCCTGGCACCAGATATGCTCGCCGGCGAGGATCTTGGGCAGGAAGAAGTCGCGCTGGTCCTGCGTGCCGTGGGCGATGAGCAGTGGGCCGACCATGAGGATGCCGTGGTCGTTGGTGCGGGCGACGCCGTGGCGCTCGTACTCCTCGACCATGATGATCTGCTTGCCGGCCGAGAGGCCCATGCCGCCGTGCTCGCGGGGCCAGGAGGGGCAGAGCCAGCCCTGTTCCGCCAGCTTGAAGTACCAGACCTGGTTTTCGGACCAGTGCAGGCGCTTCGGGGGATTGCGGAGCTCCGGCGGGTAGTTGGCCTCGATCCATTGGCGGATGTGCTGGCGGAAGGCGTCGTCCGACAGATGGTTGAGGTCTTCGGGCTGGTGCGGGGTGACGGCGGTCATGTCAGGCTCCCTTGAAGACGGGCTTGCGCTTCTGGGCGAAGGCGAGCTTGCCCTCGGCGTGGTCGGCGGTGGTGAACAAGGCGGCCTGGGCGGTGCGTTCCCATTCCAATGCATCAGCCAGGCCGCGGGCGAGGATGCTGCGGGTCATGGCAATGGCCTCCGGTGCGCCCTCGGCAAACTTGGCGGCGCGTTCCAGGGCTTTCTCGAGGGCAGTACCGTTGGGGGCGACGTGGTCGACCAGGCCGATGCGCAGGGCCTCGGCGGCGTCCACGGGCTCCGCCGCGAAGAACATGTTACGCGCCCTGCCCTCCCCAACCCGGCGCGGCAAGGTGTGCATCAGGGCGAAATCGGGGGCCAGGCCGACGCGGACGAAGGGGGTGAGGAACTTCGCGCCCTCCGCCGCCACCACGCAATCACAGGCGATCGCCAAGCCCACCCCGGCCCCGGCCGCCCAGCCCTCGACGGCGGCGACGAAGGGTTTGCCGCTCTCGATGATGGCCTTCACCATGGCGTGAGTGATGCGGAAGCGCTCCCGCCCCGCGGCGAAATCCGAACTGTCCATGCCGCTGATGTCGCCGCCCGAACAGAACTGGCCGCCGGCGCCGGTGATAACGACCGCGCGGACGGACTTGTCCTTCTCGGCCACCTCCAGTTCCTCGATGAAGCGGGCGCGCATCGCCATGCTCAAGGCATTGCGCCTGGCCGGCTCGTTCATCTCCAGCACCAACGTCGCACCCTGGCGGGTGACCGTGAGGAGGCTCATGCGGTGGGCTCCTGATTAAGAAAGGCCAGGGCTCTGCCCTGGACCCGCTGGGGCCTTAGGCCCCAGACCCCTTTACCTTTTCCGCCTTCGGCGGGGAGGGGCCGTCTGGGTGGTGGAGAGACCCGGATGGCCCCTCCCCGCCGAAGGCGGAACACATGTGGGTCCAGGGACCTCAGGTCCCTGGTGGGGTCCAGGGGCAAAGCCCCTGGTCTTACTTGCCCAGAGGCCGACTGCATCAGCCTTCGTCGCTGTCGACCGCCAGGGTGGCGAAGCGGGTGCGGTGGAGGGTAGCGGAGCCGTAGAGGTTGCAGAGGACCATGGCTTTACGGAGGAAGAGGCCGGGGTCGGCTTCGTCGGTGTAGCCGATGCCGCCGTGGAGTTGGATGGCCTGGCGGCAGACGAGCATGCCGGAGTCGGAGGCGCGGGCTTTGGCGCGGGAGATGGCGGCGAGGCGGGCGGGGCCGGTGAGGCCGTTATCCAAGCTGGCCGCGACGGATTCGACGCTGGCGCGGGAGAGGGAGACCTGGATCTTGAGGTCGGCGGCGCGGTGCTGCAGGGCTTGGAAGCTGCCGATGGGCTTGCCGAACTGGACGCGGGTTTTGAGGTAGTCGACCGTCATGGTGAAGACGCGGTCCATGACGCCGAGGAGGCTGGCGGCGGTGGCCAGGGCGGCTTCCTCCAGGGCTTCGGTGAGGTCGCCGGGGACGGGGGTGCAGGGGGCGTTTTCGAGCGAGAGGGTGCCGAAATTGCCGCCGTCTTGCGTGCGTTCGGTGGTGAGGGTGAGGCCGGGGGCGTCGCGTTCGACGAGGGCGAGGCCGTCCTTGCCGGAGACGAGGAAGGCGTCTGCGCCCGCGGCCTGGGGGATGAAGATCTTACGGCCGTTGGCTTTTCCGCCGGCGACGGTCGTGTCGCCCTTGGTATCCAGCGTGTTCGGTCGTTCCTGCCAGGCGGGGAGGATGAGGCGTTCGCCGGTGAGGATGGCGGTGGCGTGGGGGGTGCCGGCCAGGGCGCGGGCGGCCATGGTGGCGGAGACGAGGGGTTCCGGGGCCAGGGCGGCGCCGACTTCCTCGGCGATGGCGCAGTATTCGGCCATGCCGAGGGCGGAGCCGCCGGCGTCTTCCGGCAGGCGCAGGCCGGGCCAGCCCATTTCGCACATCTGCTTCCAGACGGCGCGGTCGAAGCCGGGATCCTCGAAGCGCAGGGCGCGGATGCGGCGCAGGTCGCCGGTGCGCGGGGCGAGGCCGGCGGCGCTGTCGCGGATGAGGCGGACGGATTCGGCGCGATCGTCGGAGGAAGCTGCGCTCATCTGGGTACTTTCAGTAAGGTAGAGTCTTCTTTTTCTGAAGAAAAAGAAGCAAAAAGACTTTATGAATTTACACCGAGGCCCGGTGTGGGCGCTCGGTGCAAAGTCAAAAAAGTTTTTTGGTTCTTTTTTTCAAAAAAGAACCGCTTGCTTTAGCCTTGGGTATGGATCTCGGCCTCGGACTGGGCGCGGACCTGGTCCAGCGTGACGCCCGGGGCGAGTTCCACGACGACGAAGCCGCGCTCGGTGACATCGAAGACGCCGAGATTGGTGATGACGCGCTTCACGGCGCCGAGGGCCGTGAGCGGGTAGGTGCACTTCTTGACCAGCTTCTTGCCGCCGGACTTGGTGCTGTGGTCCATGATGACCCACAGGCGCTTGGCGCCCGCGGCGAGGTCCATGGCGCCGCCGACGGCCGGCGCGGCATCGTTCTCACTGGTGGCCCAGTTGGCGATGTCACCGTTCTCGGCCACTTCGAAGGCGCCGAGGACGCAGAGATCGAGATGGCCGCCGCGGATCATGGCGAAGCTGTCGGCGTGGTGGACGAAGCTGCCGCCCTTGCGCAGGGTAACGTGCTGCTTGCCGGCGTTGATCAGCCAGGGGTCGCGCTGGTCTTCGGGGGGCTTGGGGCCCATGCCGAGAACGCCATTTTCGGAGTGAAAGACCACTTCGCGGTCGAGCGGCACGTAGTCGGCGATGCCGGTGGGCATTCCGATGCCGAGGTTGACGTACCAGCCTTCGGGGATGTCCTGGGCGGCCCGTTCGGCCATCTGCAGACGGTCCCAGCCCTTGGCTTGAGGCTTCGCATCCATATGCGTGTCTCCTGATTTAAGTGCGGCTCGCGCGCTGCGCGCTGCCGCCGCGTTGGGTCACAGGAATCAGAACGGCGGGTCGCCGTAGGGGATGTGGATGACGCGGTCGACGTAGAGGCCGGGGCACATGATGTGCTGCGGGTCGAGCGCGCCGAGTTCGACGATGTGCTGGGTTTGCACGATCGTGGTCTTGGCGGCGGTGGCCATGACCGGATTGAAGTTGCGGCCGGAGAGCTTGAAGGTGAGGTTGCCCCAGCGATCGGCTTCCCAGGCCTCGACGAGGGCGATGTCGCCGGGCAGGGCGTATTCCATCACCATCATGCGGCCGTTGATTTCGCGGACTTCCTTGCCCTCGGCCATCTTCGTGCCCACGCCGGTGGGGGTGAAGAAGGCGCCGACACCGGCGCCGGCGGCGCGGATGCGCTCGGCCATCGTGCCCTGGGGGACGATTTCCAGCTCGATCTTACCGGCGCGGTAGAGATCTTCGAAGATGGTGTTGTTGCTGCGCGGGAAGGAGCAGACGAGCTTGCGGACGCGGCCGTGCTCCATGAGGGCGGTGAGGCCGGTGGTGCCGCCGCCGGCGTTGTTGGCGACGACGGTGAGGTCCTTCACGCCGGTTTCGATCAGCGCGTCGACCAGGGCGTTGGGCTGGCCGACGAGGCCGAAGCCGCCGAGCAGGACCGTCATCCCGTCCTTCACGCCCGCCATGGCCTCGGCCATGTTCTGGACGATCTTGTTGATCATGCCGTCGTCATCCTGTTGCTGATGGTCATGCGAGTCCTCCCGGCCCCTTCAGGGGTCAGTCGGTGCGATCATGGCGCCGGCGGCGCGCGCCCGCAACGGGGGCGCGCCGGGTTTCGGCGATCTGTGGTGTTAGAGTTGCGCGTCCGGCGAGAGGACGATGCAGGTGCCGCGGCTCTTGGCGAGCTTTTCGCAGGCCTGGGTGGCGGCTTCACGCGAGAGGCCGGCGAGGCGGGCGCGGAAGAGCGTGCCGCCACCGCTGCGCACGGCGCCGACGGCGGGGCGGGCCTGGGCGAGCACGTCGCGCGCCTGGCCGCGGGCGGATTCGGCAGCGGAGCGGGCGAGGCTTTCGCTGGCGAAGGCGCCGACCTGGATGGCCCAGGGGCCGACGGTGCCAGCCACGGCCGCGGGGCGGGATGGCAGGCTGCCGGCCATGGCGGGGGCGATGAGGGAGAAGCCGCGGGCGGACTCGGCGGCCGGCGGGGCCGGGGGCGGCGGCGGCGGGGCGGCCATGGCGACGACGCTGGCGCGCGGCGGCATGGCCGGCGGCGGCGGCAGGTTGGAGGCCGAGACGGTGGAATCGGCGCGCCGGAAGGCATCCCGGCCTGAGGGCGGGCTGGCCTGGGCGAGGGCGACCGGGGCCGGGTCGCGGCCGCCGCGCGGGTAGCGCGGGCCGGCGGGGATGTCGGTTGGGATCTGGTACATCGCCATCTGCGCGGCCTCCGACTCCCGGTTGGGGCGGTGGTCGGCGATGAACGGGGCGATCTTGGCGACGTAGCGGCGGGTTTCGTTGGGCAGGCCGCGATTGCGGATCGCGTAGTCCTCGAAGCGGCGGGGGCCGGCATTGTAGGCAGCGAGGAAGCCGGGCGAGCCGTAGAGGTCGTACATCTCCCGGATGTAGGCGGTGCCAGCCAGGATGTTGTCGTGCGGGTCGAACGGGTCGTCGTCCAGCCCGTGGCGCATGCGCAGTTCCTCATAGGTGCCGGGCATGACCTGCATCAGGCCCATGGCGCCGGCGCTGGAGGTGGTGAGCTTGCCGCCCTGGTACATCTGGCCGCCGGATTCGACGCGCATGACCTCGCGGATCCAGCGTTCCGGCACGTCAAAGCGCGCGGAAGCCTTGGTGATGTAGGGGCCCCAGGGGTCGCCGGGCGGGCCCGGCGGGGCATAGTTGCCCTTGGCGCGGGAAGCGTAGTCAGACGCGCTGCGCGAGACCTGGGTCTTGGAGGAGCAGGCGGCGAGCAGGCCGATGGCGGCCACGCACATTGCGAGACGCGCGAAGGAACGGAGCCCGGGGGCACGGAGCCTGGAGGCGCGGACGGTGAGGGCCGGAGACAGGCTCGGGGACGGCATGCGGCTCTCTCTCTCCGGCTTGGGTGCGCCAAGGGGGCGCCCTTGGGGCAACGAAACCCGCGGGTAAACTGAGTAGGACCGGTTACCTGGAGGTATCCGTTGAACGGTATTCGCAGCAATTCACTGCAAACCCTTATCCGAAATCCCTTCCCTGGGCAACCTTGTGGCGGCCCTGATCCGGCCGCAAATGATGGGCAGAACGATGCGGCAAAATCGCGGCGCATGCTGGGAAGTGCCGCGCTGGACGCCGTGAAGGAGATGGCCGATGCCTGTTTTGTCCCGCCCGATGGTTGCCGCTGCCTGCCTGGTTGCCCTGCTGGGGCTTTCGGCCTGTGCCGGGCCGCGCAACACCAACACCACCTACTCGCCCTCCGATATCGGGCGCAGCGCGCAGGTGAGCTATGGCGTGATCGTTTCCATGCGGCCGGTGACGATCCAGGGCCAGAGCGGCGTGGGCACGCTGGGTGGGGCGGCGGCCGGTGGCGTGGCCGGCAGCTTCATCGGCGGTGATCCGCGGGTGAACATCCTGGGCGCGATCGGGGGTGCGATCATCGGCGGGCTGGCCGGGACCGCGGTGGAGCGTTCGGTGAACACCGGCGAGGCGATGGAGTTCATCATCCGCGAGGATGACGGGCAGACCGTGTCGGTGGTGCAGACCAACGAGGAGCGGTTCCAGGCGGGCGAGCGCGTGGTGCTGACGCGCGGGGCACGGACGCGCATCGGCCGGGCGACCTAGTACCACCTGGCGCAATGGCCGGCTCTTCCGGCCGTTGCGCCGGGTGGTATCGCGCGCGGGGCTGGCCGATGGCCGCGCGCAAGGCAAGGACTCATGCCGGCCCCGTTCGGCACGGATGATGGGCGGATAACGGGAACGTCGGCGCCGCTTGGTTGCCCGCGGCGGACGGATCGGGTATGGCGCCGCCGATGGAAGGCTCCTCCCACCTGCAGCCCAGCGAGAACGTGGTCCTCGACCTTGCGGCGGACCAGAGCTGGGGCGAGCGCAACCGGGCTGCCTGGCGCGATGTGTGCGACGGGCTGGCGCAGTGGCGGCTGGTGTGGACGCTGGCCTGGCTGGATATCCGGCTGAAATACCGCGGATCGGTGCTGGGGCCATTCTGGCTGACGATCTCCACCGGCGCGATGGTCGCGGCCATGGGCATCCTGTATGCGGTGCTGTTCCGGCTGGAGCTGCGCGACTACATCCCCTATCTCGGCCTGTCGCTGGTGCTGTGGGGTTTCGTGGGCGCGCTGGTGAGCGATGCCTGCGGGGCGTTCACGACCAACCAGGGGATGATCCGCTCGGTGCGGATGCCGTTCACGCTGTATGCGGCGCGGATCGTGGTGCGCAACCTGATCATCCTGGGGCACAACGCCGTGGTGGTGGTGGTGGCGAACCTGGTGCTGTGGACCTGGCCACCGGCGGGGGTGGCGTGGCTGGCGCTGCCGGGAATGGTGCTGTGGCTGGCGGTGTCGCTGAGCCTGGCGCTGCTGCTGGGGGCGCTGTGCGCGCGGCTGCACGACATACCGCCCATCGTGGCCAATGTGATGCAGATGGCGTTCTTCCTGTCCGCCGTGATCTGGAAGCCGGAGCAGCTGGACGATCGGCAGTGGATGCTGGCGTTCAACCCGTTCTTCTGCCTGCTGGAAGTGGTGCGCGGGCCGCTGTTCGGCACGCCGCCGAGCCTGCTGGTGGTGGGTTGCGCGCTAGGCTACAGCGCCGCGCTGTTCGCGATCACCTGGCTGGTGTTCGCGCGGGTGCGCGGCCGGATCGCATTTTGGTTGTGATGTCCCACTCCCCCTACGTCGCAGGTTGGTCGATGCCCATATGCGGGACATCCTGTTTTGGCCGGCCTGCGCGGGCAGGACGCAGGCGATGACCTCTTCCATCGACGTCGAAGGCCTGTCGCTCAGCTTTCCGCTGTACCATGGCAATGCGCGCAGCCTGAAGAAGACGGTGCTTTCGACCGTGACAGGGCGGATGGCGGCGGATAACCGCAACCGAGTGGTGGTGGAGGCGCTGCGCGACGTGAACCTGGCGTTGCGGCCCGGGGACCGGCTGGCGCTGGTGGGCGGCAACGGAGCGGGCAAGACGACGCTGTTGCGGGCAATGGCCGGGATCTACGAGCCGGTGGCCGGACGGGTGCGGGTGCAGGGCAGCCTGAACGCGCTGGTGGACCCGCATCTGGGCATGAACCCGGAGCTGACCGGGCGCGAGAACATCATGCTGCGCGGCATGTATCTCGGCCTCGACAGGAAGGCGATCGAGGGGCTGGCCGAGGACGTGGCCGCGTTCGCGGAGCTGACGGATTTCCTCGACCTGCCGGTGCGGATCTATTCCTCCGGCATGATCGTGCGGCTGGGCTTCGCGCTGGCGACCTCCGTGCAGCCGCAGGTGCTGCTGATGGATGAGTGGTTCCTGGCCGGCGATGCCGGCTTCATGGAGAAGGCGCGGGTGCGGCTGGAGAACCTGGTGCGGGGGGTGGAGATCCTGGTGCTCTCCTCCCACGCAACCGACGTGGTGCTGCAGTGGTGCACGCGGGCGCTGTGGATGGACCAGGGGCGGGTGCGCGCCGACGGGCCGCCGGCGGAGGTGCTGTCGGCATATCTGGGGCATCCCGTGCAGCTCTCGGATTGGGCGAAGCAGCGGATGGCGACAACTGGGTCCGACCCGGAAGAGGCCGGCTGATGCAGGTGTTCGGCGACTGGCGGGCGCTGCCGGAAGATGCGCGCGGGGCGAGCGTGGCGCTGGGCAATTTCGACGGGGTGCATCGCGGGCATGCCCAGGTGCTGCGTGCGGCGCATGCGGCGCGGCCAGAGGCGAAGCTGGCGGTGTTGAGCTTCGAGCCGCATCCGCGCGAGGTGTTCCGGGCGGATGACCCGCCGTTCCGGCTGACGCTGTCGGCCGAGCGGGCGGCGGTGTTGGCGGAGCTGGGGGTTTCGTTCGTGTACGAACTGCCCTTCGATGCCGCCTTCAGCCAGATGAGTGCCGAGACCTTCGTGGCCGAGGTGCTGCATGGCGGGCTGGGCGCAAAACACCTGGCCTGCGGGCCGGATTTTGCCTTCGGGCACCGGCGCGGGGGGGATGTGGCGTTCCTGGCTGAGCGGGCGGCGGGGGTGGGGATCGGGCTTTCCGTGGTGCCGCCGCTGCTGGATGCCGAGGGGGCGATCTCGTCCACGCGGATCCGGCGCGCGCTGCAGGACGGGTATCCGGAACGGGCGACCGCGATGCTGGGCCGGCCCTGGGCAATCCGCGGCGTGGTGGCGCATGGCGACAAGCGCGGGCGGACGATCGGGTTTCCGACCGCGAATGTGCCGCTGGGGCGGCATCTGGAGCCGGCGCGCGGGGTCTATGCGGTGACGATCGCGCTGGCAGATGGGCGCGTTTGCAAGGGTGTGGCCAATATCGGGCGGCGGCCGACGGTGAACGAGGGGCCGGAGAGCCGGCTGGAAGTGAACCTGTTCGACTTCGCCGGCGATCTCTACGGGCAGGAGATCGGGGTGTCGCTGGTGGCCTATCTGCGCGGGGAGCAGAAATTCCCGGGGCTGGATGCGCTGAAGGCGCAGATTGCCGCCGATGCGGCGCAGGCGCGGGAGCTGCTGGGGTAGCGACGGGATCAGGAAGCGAAGGGGACACAGAGAGCACAGAGGGGTGTTTTCGATCTGGCCGCCGGTTTCCTGGCTCCGCTTCTCTGTGACCCTCTGTGGTCCTCTGTGCTCTCTGTGACCGCTTCCCTTTGCCGCCACCGCTCGCCTTGCCGATTGGGGCCCCGGATGGCATGATCGTGGCATGTTTGGGATCGTCATAGCGCGAATTATTCGCCCGGCCTCTCGCTAGAGAGCCGGGTTCGACGCGCGCATTCCCTACCCCTTTGGCGGCACCTTCCGGCCGCGCGAGACACATCCCATGACCGACAATGCTTCCGCCCCGGCTGCCGGCCGCGACTATCGCAGCACGGTGTTCCTGCCGAACACGCCCTTCCCCATGCGCGGCGACCTGCCGAAGAAGGAGCCGGGGATGCTGGCCCGGTGGGAGCAGATGGACATCTGGGGCAAGCTGCGGGCGAAGCAGGGGCGGCCTAGCTTCATCCTGCATGACGGCCCCCCGTATGCGAACGGCAACCTGCATATCGGCACGGCGCTGAACAAGATCCTGAAGGACGTGGTGAACCGCGCCCGGCAGATGGGTGGCTATGACGCCAACTACATCCCGGGCTGGGACTGCCACGGCCTGCCGATCGAATGGAAGATCGAGGAGCAGTACCGCGCCGCCAAGAAGGACAAGGATGCGGTGCCGCTGCTGGAATTCCGCGCCGAATGCCGCGCCTATGCCCAGCATTGGATGGGCGTGCAGGAGAGCGAGTTCCGCCGGCTGGGCGTGCTGGGCAACTGGCCGCAGCGCTATGCCACGATGGATTTGCCGAGCGAGGCGGCGATCTTCGGCGAGATCGGGCGCTTCCTGATGAACGGGGCGCTGTATCGCGGGCTGCGCCCGGTGATGTGGTCTCCGGTGGAGAAGACGGCGCTCGCCGAGGCGGAGATCGAATATCACGACCACACCAGCACGACGGTGACGGTGCGGTTCCCGATCGTGTCCTGCCCGGTGGCTTCGTTGCAGGGTGCGGCGATCCTGATCTGGACGACGACGCCCTGGACCATGCCGGGCAACCGAGCGATCGCGCTGGGCGAGGACATCGACTACGCCGTGGTGCGGATCGACAGCGCCAAGGAGGGCTCGCTGGCCCAGTCCGGCGAGCGGGTGCTGGTGGCGCTCGCGCTGCTGCCGCAGCTCTGCGAGGCCGCGGGGGTGGAGACGCACCACGTGCTGCATGTCCACAAGGGGCGCGAGCTGCTGGGCACGGTGTGCGCGCACCCGATGCGTGGGCGCGGCTATGACCATGATGTGGTGGTGTATTCGGCGGAATACGTGACCACGGATGCCGGCACGGGGTTCGTGCACATCGCGCCGGGCCATGGCGAGGAGGATTTCGAGCTCGGCCGCCTGCACGGCATCGAGGTGCCGGAGACGGTGGGCGAGGACGGCACCTACAATGCCTGGGTGCCGGGCTTCGCGGGCCATCATGTGTACAAGGTGGCCGATGCGATGTGCGCGGCGCTGACCGAGGCCGGCGGGCTGATGGCGCGCGGCAAGCTGGTGCATTCCTACCCGCATTCCTGGCGCAGCAAGGCGCCGCTGATCTTCCGCGCGACGCCGCAATGGTTCATCCGCATGGACGGGCCGGAGGATATTCGCGGCAAGGCGCTGGAAGCGATCGCGGCGACGAAGTTCGTGCCGGACATGGGGCGCAACCGGATCGGCTCGATGGTGGCATCGCGCCCGGATTGGTGCATCAGCCGGCAGCGCGCCTGGGGCGTGCCGATCGCGGTGTTCGTGGAGAAGGCCAGCGGCCAGGTGCTGCGCGAGCAGGCGGTGGTGGACCGGATTGTCGCCGCGTTCGAAACCGAGGGGGCGGATGCGTGGTATTCGTCGCCGCCGGAGCGGTTCCTGGGCGAGGGGCGCAACCCGGCCGATTACGAGCAGGTGTTCGACATCGTGGATGTGTGGTTCGAGAGCGGCTCGACCCATGCCTTCGTGCTGGAGAAGCGCGGGCTGGCGTGGCCGGCGGATCTGTATCTGGAGGGTTCGGACCAGCATCGCGGCTGGTTCCATTCCTCCCTGCTGGAGTCCGTGGGCACGCGCGGGGTGGCGCCGTTCAAGGCGGTGCTGACGCATGGCTTCGTGATGGACGAGCAGGGCCGCAAGATGAGCAAGTCGCTCGGCAATGTGGTGGCGCCGCAGGAGGTGAACGACCAGTACGGGGCCGACATCCTGCGGCTGTGGGTGATGTCGTCGGACACCAGCGAGGACATGCGCATCGGCAAGGAGATCCTGAAGCAGCAGACCGAGCTGTATCGCCGCCTGCGCAACACGCTGCGCTGGCTGCTGGGCTCGCTCGACGGGTTCAGCGAGGCGGAGCGCGTGGCCGAGGCTGATATGCCGGAGCTGGAGCGCTGGGTGCTGCACCGGGTGGCGGAGCTGGACGGGGTGATGCGCGCGGCCGTGGAGAGCTACGACTGGACCGGCGTGTATGCCGCCGTGCACAATTTCTGCTCCTCCGACCTCAGCGCCTTCTACTTCGACATCCGCAAGGACGCGCTGTACTGCGACCGGCCGGACACGCTGCGCCGGCGGGCGACGCGCACGGTGCTGGACCACCTGCATCGCTGCCTGTGCACCTGGCTCGCCCCGGTGCTGGTGTTCACCGCCGAGGAGGCGTGGACGGCGCGGTTTGGCGAGGCGGACAGCGTTCACCTGCACGACTTCCCGGCCATCCCGGCCGGCTGGCGCGACGATGCGCTGGGGGCGAAGTGGGACGCGGTGCGTGAGCTGCGCCGGCTGGGGACGACGGAGCTGGAGGCGATGCGGGCCGATAAGCGCATCGGCGCCAGCACCCAGGCGGCGGTGGTGATGGCGCTGCCCGATGAGCAGGCCGGGCTGCTTTCGGCCGAGGCCTGGGCGGATATCCTGATCGTGGCCGGTGCCACGGTGGAGACGGCGGCGGTGGCCGGCGCGCGGGCGGCGGTGGCGCCGGGCACGAAATGCGAGCGCTGCTGGAAGGTGCTGCCGGAGGTGGGCCGCAGTGCCGCGCATCCCGGGCTGTGCGCGCGCTGCGAGGATGCGGTGGAGTCCGGCCTGGTATGCCGATGAGGAGCGCAGGATGACCCGGCTGCGCGGGTTCGGCATCGGGATGGCGCTGGCCATCCTGGTGGCGGACCAGATCAGCAAATGGTGGGTGCTGGAGGTGTTCGACCTGCCGGCGCGGGTGTCGGTGCCGGTGCTGCCGTTCCTGAACCTGACCATGGTGTGGAATCGCGGCATCACCTTCGGGCTGCTGAGCAGCGATTCCGGCTGGGGCGCGGCGCTGTTGGCTGCTGTTGCTTTGGGCGTGGTGGCGGCGCTGACGGTGTGGCTGTGGCAGGCCGAGCGGATGGCGGTGGCGCTGGCGCTGGGTGCTGTGGCGGGCGGCGCGGTGGGCAACGTGATCGACCGGATCGCCTATGGCGCGGTGGTGGATTTCCTCCATGCCCATGCCGGGGGCTGGAGCTGGTACGTGTTCAACGTGGCCGATGCCGCGATCGTCTGCGGGGTGGGGCTGCTGCTGCTGGATTCGCTGCTGGCCGGGCGCAAGGATGGCCGTGCCGGACAAGTGCCAGGGCAGACGCCTTGATGCGGCCACGCCTCCCGGCTAATCAGGTGCCATGCGCATTCCCCAGACCGCCGCGACCCTCGCCCTGACGCTGCCGCTGCTGCTGGGCGGCTGCGGTGAAGACGTCTCCCGCAGCTTCGGGCTTCAGCGCGACGCGCCGGACGAGTTCCAGGTGACGACGCGGGCGCCACTGTCCATGCCGCCGGATTTCGCGCTGCGCGCGCCCCGGCCGGGGGCGGCGCGGCCGCAGGAGCAGTCGGGGCCCGAGGCCGCGCAGGCGGTTCTGGCGCCACAGGCCGCGTTGGCCGCCGGGGGGGCACGCGCGCCCGGGGTTTCGCCCGGGGTTTCCGCGCTTCTGCAGGCCGCGGGGCCGCAGGTGCAGGACGATATCCGCGCCAAGGTGGACAGTGAATCGCATCTCGATCGCTCGCCGTCGGCGCTGGTGGACCGGCTGATGTTCTGGCGCACGCCGCCGAATGAAGGCGGGCTGCAGGTGGACCCGCGGCGCGAGGCACAGCGGCTGCGCGAGAACGCGGCGCTGGGACAGAACGTGGCCGAGGGCGACAGCCGGATCATCCAGCCGCGCAGCCGCGGCCTGATCGACCGGATCTTCCGCTAGCCTCGGCGTCCCTCTTCGGCGCAACCGCAAGCTGCGGTAGGATGCGCCATGAACAGCGACTCGCCCGCCGATCTCCGCGCTGAATGGACCCGGCTTGCCGCGTTGGCGGCCCGGCGAGGGGCGCATGACATCCGTTCGTTGTTCGCGGGTGATCCCGGACGGGCGGTGCGGTTCTCAACGCGGCTGGATGACCTGACGCTCGACTGGTCCAAGACCGCGATCGATGATGCGGCGCGCGAGGCGCTGTTCGGCCTGGCGCGCAAGGCGGGGCTGGAACGGTTCCGGGCGCGACTGTTCGGGGGGGCGCTGGTGAACGCCACCGAGGGCCGGGCGGCAATGCACATGGCGCTGCGCGGGCCGGCGGATGCGGGGCTGCTTGCCGGCACCGAGGATGCGAGCGGGCTAGCGGCGGCGGAGCGGGCGCGGATGCAACGCTTCGTGGCCGCCGTGCATGACGGCACGCTGCGCGGGGCGACGGGCCAGCGGTTCCAGGCGGTACTGAACATTGGCATCGGCGGGTCGGATCTGGGGCCAAGGATGGTGGCCGAGGCGCTGACCATGACCGATGGCGGGGTGATGGCGGCACATTACCTCTCGAACGTGGACGGGCATGCCTTTGCCTCCCTGGCGCGCCGGCTGGACCCGGCGACGACGCTGGTGCTGGTGGCAAGCAAGACCTTCACCACGCAGGAGACCATGGCCAACGCGGCGGCGGCGCGGGCCTGGCTGGCCGGAACGCTGGGCGAGGCGGCGGTGGGGGCGCATTTCGCCGCGCTTTCCACCAACCATGCCGCGGCGGCGGCGTTCGGCATTGCCGCGGAGCGGGTCTTCGGGTTCCGCGACTGGGTGGGCGGGCGGTATTCGCTGTGGTCCGCCGTGGGGCTCTCGATCGCGTTGGCGGCGGGGTGGGACCAGTTCCAGGCGCTGCTGGACGGGGCCTGGGCGATGGATTGCCATTTCCGTGATGCACCGCTGGAGGACAACCTGCCGGTGATCCTCGGGCTGGTGGGGGTGTGGCATGTCAATGCCATGGGCTACCGGGCGCAGGCGATCCTGCCGTACGACGCGCGGCTGCACCGGTTCGCGGCGCATCTGCAGCAGCTGGAGATGGAGAGCAACGGCAAGTCGGTGCTGCTGGATGGCGGGGCGGTCGAAGCGGCCACCTGCCCGGTGATCTTCGGCGAGCCCGGCACGGATGCGCAGCACAGCTTCATGCAGTTGATCCACCAGGGCACCTCGGTGATCCCCGTCGATTTCCTGCTGGCGGCGCAGGCGGATCATGGGCGCGATGGGGCGCACCGTATCCTGGCGGCCAATGCCTTCGCGCAGGCCGAGGCGCTGCTGGCGGGCAAGACGCGGGGGCAGGTGGAGGCGGAGATGCGCGCGGCCGGCGCGAATGATGCCGCGGTGGCCGCCGTGGCGCCGCACCGGGTGTTCCCCGGCAACCGGCCGAGCACCACGATCCTGTTCCGGCGCCTGGATGCGTTCACGTTGGGGCGGCTGGTCGCGCTGTATGAGCACAAGGTGGCAGTGCAGGGCTGCCTGTGGGGGATCAACAGCTTCGATCAATGGGGGGTGGAGCTGGGCAAGGTGCTGGCATCCGGCGTGCTGAAGGAGCTGGAGGGCGGGCCTGCGGGGGTGCATGACGGCTCCACGGCGGCGCTGATGGCGCGGTTCGCGGAGTTGCGGGGGTGAGGGCGGGCCGCATCCGGCTGCTGCCGGAGGCGACGGTCAACCGGATCGCCGCCGGCGAGGTGATCGAGCGGCCGGCGGCGGCACTGCGCGAGTTGGTGGAGAACGCGCTGGATGCCGGTGCGAGCCGGATCGCGGTGGCGATCGATGGCGGCGGGATCGCGCGCATCGAGGTGGAGGATGACGGATTCGGCATGAGTGCGGCGGAGCTGGCGCTGTGCGTGCAGCGGCATGCGACATCGAAGCTGGCCGACGACATGCTGGTGCGGATCGAGACGCTGGGGTTCCGCGGCGAGGCGCTGCCAAGCATCGGGGCGGCGGCGCGGCTGGCCATCACCTCCCGCACGCGGGAGGAGGACAGCGCGCACACGATAGCCGTGGAAGGTGGCGTGGTGGGGGAGGTGGCGCCCTCGGCCGGGGCGGTGGGCACGCGGGTGGTGGTGGCCGACCTGTTCTTCGCCACGCCGGCGCGACGGAAATTCCTGAAGTCGCCACGGGCGGAGGCCGATGCGGCGGAGGTGGCGGTGCGGCGCCTGGCGATGGCGGCCCCGCAGGTGGCGTTCCGTCTGGAGAGCGACGGGCGGGCACTGTTCGACCTGCCGGCGCAGGACCGGGCCGCACGGGTGGCGGCGCTGTTCGGACCGGAGGCGGCCGGCGTGCTGATCCCGGTGGAGGGGCGGCGGGCGGATGTGGAGGGGGGCGAGATGGTGCTCACCGGCTTCATTGCCGCCCCCACCGTGACGCGGGCGACGATGGCGGCGCAGGCGCTGATCGTCAACAGGCGGCCGGTGTCGGACCCCGTGCTGCGCACGGCGGTGCGGGTGGCGTATCGCGATGTGATCGCCTTCGGGCGCCACCCGATCGTGGCGCTGTTCCTGACGCTGGACCCGGAGCAGCTGGACGTGAACGTGCACCCGGCCAAGGCGGAGGTGCGGTTCCGCTCGCCCGAGGCGGTGCGCGGGCTGGTGATCTCCACCCTGTCGCGCGCATTGGCGGCCGGCGCCGCCGGGGTAGCGGCGCCGGAGGTGAGCCTGCCGGCCATGACACGGTATTCCGGGCTGCCGTTGCGGCGGCCGATGGCGCCCTCCCCTGCCCCATCGCGCACGGGCTTTGCCGAGGCGCGGCTGCCGATGGAGGTGATGCCGGCGGCGCGTGTGCTGCCGCCGGTGGAGCTGCGCGAGGTGGCGCCGGCCCATCCGGTCGATTTTCCCCTGGGCGCGCCGGTGGCGCAGGTGCTGGATACCTACATCCTGGCGGTGGCAGCCGATGGCGCCCTGGTGCTGGTAGACCAGCATGCGGCGCATGAACGGCTGACGCATGAGGCGCTGCGGGCGCAGCTGCTGGAAGGCGAGGTGCGGCGCCAGGCGCTGCTGATGCCGGCGGTGGTGGACCTGCCGCCAGGCGATGCCGCGCGGCTGGTGGAGCAGGCGGAGGCGCTCGAAAAGCTGGGGCTGGAGATCGAGGCGTTCGGGGCCGGTGCCGTGCTGGTGCGGGCGATGCCGGCCGCCCTCGGCGCCCCCGATCCCGGGCCGCTGCTGCGCGACCTCGCAGACGAATTCGCCGAGATGGGCGAGGGGCTGGCGCTGGCGGCGAAGCTGGATGCGGTGGTGGCACGGCTGGCCTGCCACGGCAGCATCCGCGCCGGCCGGCGGCTGGCGGGGCCGGAGATGGACGCGCTGCTGCGCCAGATGGAGGCCACGCCACGGGCGGCGACCTGCAGCCATGGGCGGCCGACCTACCTGAAGCTCTCGAAGGCGGAGATCGAGCGGCTGTTCGGGCGGCGGTGAGGCGGGCGCGCAGCACGGTGGACAGCATGTTTGTGACGTGCACAGAATAACCTCCGACAGGCAACGGGGGCCCCACATGTCCGGCAACAACCAGGAAACAGCGCAATCCGTCCTCAGCAAGCTCATTGCTCGCCTTGAGAAACTCGAGACCTTGCGCATCGAGACGACCATCACGTCAATGGAGGTCGACGTCGATCCGAAAGACCAGAATTCCGTGATCCTGACGCCGGTCAAGGGCCCCGCAGATGGCCTGCTCACCGAGTTGCACTTCGTGACCGGCGACATGCGGCACTACCAGTCGCCCAAGATGTTGGGCGACGAGCACAAGGCGGTGGTGGAAAGCCACCTCAAGCGCGTGGCCGAGAGCAAGGAGATCGTTCACCAGAACATCAGGGCGATCGTTGACCTGCTGACGGGGTTGATGAAGGGCTGACGCCCGATGGTCGACTTCACCGAGATCGCGCGCAACCTGCTGGTGCTGGAGGTCAACACCGTCCTGAAGGCGGGGATGTCCGCCCAGCGCATGCCGACGCCGACCAACGCGTTGGTGGATATCGTGCTTGGCTACCGGCGCTACTGCACCCTCGCCGCGCAGGCTTTCGGCACGCCGGGCGCGGTTCTGCCGGAGTGGGCGGCAGACCTGTCCGACCGCTTCGCCTGGGGGATTGAGCCGTTCGCGCCTGCCAACACCCAGCGACTGCGGACCATGGCTGCCTCGCGCGACGACGACTTCCTTGCCGACCCCAAGTTCCTTGCCACGGAGCCGGCGACGGTGACGGAGGGGGATTTTGACAAGCTGCGCGGCATCGCGCTGTGGCTGGTGCACATGCACCAGCGCTGCCTGCTGTTGCACAAGGGGCGACCCGTGGCGCCGCTGCAGGAGGCTGTCGACCGGGGCGTGAAGGAGCCGCTGCACCGCAACAACCTGGACGAACCCGTGAAGAAGGATCTCTCCGCTGCTGCAGAAGCGCTGGGCCGTGTCGATATCGGCGTGCTCAACCGCATCCGGCACAATTGCGACCAGCTGAAGGGGATCAGCATTACCATGACCGTCGGCGCCGCCCGGCAGGAGATGGCGCTTGGCGAGGCGTCATTCGGACGGTCCACGGATCTTCAGGTTCTCAACCAGGACATGGTGCTGCTGCGCAAGACCTGGGAGATCGGCACCGAAGTGGTGGTGCAGCAGACCGTGATCAGCATCGATGGCGATGTGGTGAACCGGATCAATCCCGACGCGATGGATGGGCGCCAGGAGGCGCTGCAACCGGCGCACCGCATGGCGGTCGATGCCTCCTTCCGCCATTGGAGCTTCATGGTGGAGACCGTCGGCAAATGGGCCGGCACGGCGGCCAGGTTCCTGCTGGGCAATGGCGCCGCGCCCGCGGCGGACCGGGCGGATGCAGGGCCGAAGAAAGCTGGCGACTGACACGTTGCTGTATGCCCTCGACCTGGTTCGCGATGGCGTGGTGTGGCGGGTGCGAGCACTGGCGGGACTGGTTTGGCGATTGCCGGCCGACATTGCCTTCAGTGCCCGTGAGCAGGGCGATTGGCGGCAACTCCGCCAGTCGGGCGGGGTGCTGAAGGTTGCGACACTGAGCGGGCCAAAGCGCTGGCTGCGACTGTCGCTGGGAACGGACGGGACCACCGTGCTCGTCCTGCCGAAGGATTTCGGGAGCCTGCCCGACGACGCGGCGCGGCTGGAGGCGTTCGCCGCGACGGTGCGGGCGGATCTGGATCGGCTGCGCGGCAACCAAGGCCTTGGCCGTGCCGCGGGCCTGGCGGTGGTGGCCGAGATAACGGCTGCCGTGGCCGCCATGGTGCCGTTCTGGGCACATTGGCCAGGGACACTCCAGCTATTCCCCGCCGGACTTCCCCAACCGGACTGGCTGCTTGCCGCTGCGGCCGCATTCGGGGCGGGGCAGTTCGTGTCCGCACGGTTGCGGGCATGGGTGGCCGCCAGGGTGATCGCGCTGGCCAGGCGCGGGATCGAGGACAAGCTGGCGGCAGCACCGGATTGATACGGATCAAGGCACCCTGTGTTCTCAGTCGTCACCCTTGCGAACCTGCGAGGGGAGAGACGGGCCATGAACGTTGCGGGGCTAAGGCTGGCGAGCCGGCTGGACCTGGCCAAGGTGTGGCCGGAGTTCCTCGTGTGGCTGGCGGTGTCGGTGTGCACGCTGGGGCTGGGATGGCTGGTGGTGGCCGGGCATTTCTTCCGCGCGGTGATCAACAGCGTGGAGCTGACCGATGCCAAGGGCACGCCGGTGGGCCGGCTAGTGTGCCGCTACGACGTGGAGAGCGGCAACGGGCAGCTGGTGCGGTGGCTGGTGGTGTGCATCGCGACGCTGGGCGTGGGGCTGCTGTTCTACAGCTTCGCGGCGGCGCGGGCGGCGATGAACCATACCGAGGTGGAGTGGTACTGAGAGGCAAGCGAGCGGCCAGGAAAGATCAACCGCCAAGGACACCAAGAGAGCGCGCCAGGAGCCATGGGTGCCTCTCTTGGCGAGCCCTTGGCGTTCCCAGCGCCTTGGCGGTTACCCTTCCTGTAGGCGCAGGATCGTGATCTTCGCTGCGCCATGGGAGCGTTCGGCGAGGATTTCGGCGGACAAAGTGAGGGGTTCCTCGCGGGCGGTTTCGGCCACCACCAACGCGCCGGGCGCGAGCCAGCCGGCGGGGGCGAGGGCGGCCAGCGCCTTTTCCACCAGCCCCTGGCCATAGGGCGGGTCCAGGAAGACCAGGGTGCAGGGCGGGCCAGGCGGGGGCCTTGTGGCGTCCATGGCGTGGAGGGTGGCGGGCGCCTTCAGCGCGGCGATATTGGCGCGCAGGACCGCCAGGGCGGCGCGGTCGCGTTCCAGGAAATGGGCATGGGCCGCGCCGCGCGAGAGGGCTTCCAGGCCCAGCGCGCCGGTGCCGGCGAAGGCATCCAGAACGGTGGCGCCGACTACGCTGTCGCGGCCCGCCCAGGGGGCGTGCAGCAGCATGTCGAACAGGGCCTGGCGGACGCGATCCGCCGTGGGGCGGGTGGCCTCGCCCTTCGGGGCCAGCAGGGCGCGGCCGCGCCAGAGGCCGGCGACGATGCGCATCCCGGCCCCGCTCAGCCCTGCGGGATCTGCTCGCGCAGCACCTTGGTGGGCACTTCGGAGACCTCGCCGCGGTTGAGGTTGCCGAGCTGGAAGGGGCCGTAGGCGACGCGGATCAGGCGGCTGACCTCCAGGCCGAGATGGGCCATCACCTTGCGCACCTCCCGGTTGCGGCCTTCCTTCAGCGCCACGGTGAGCCAGGCATTGTCGCCCTTGCGGCTGTCCAGCCCCGCCTCGATCGGGCCGTAGCGCTCGCCGGCGACGGTGATGCCCTTGGCCAGGGCGGCGAGCTGGCTTTCGGTGGGGATGCCGAAAACGCGCACGCGGTAGCGGCGGACCCAGGCGTTGCTGGGCAGTTCCAGCCGGCGGGCCAGGGTGCCGTCATTGGTGAGGAGCAGCAGGCCCTCCGAATTGAGATCCAGCCGGCCGACGCTGACCACGCGCGGAATGCTCGGCGGCATCTTCTCGAACACGGTGGGGCGGCCCTGGGGGTCGCGATGGGTCGTCACCAGGCCATCCGGCTTGTGGTAGCGCCACAGGCGGGTGCGCTCCGGCTCGTTCACCAGCGTGCCGTTGACGGTGACGAGGTCGCCGGGCTCGATGAAGGTGGCGGGGTGGGTGACGACCACGTTGTTCAGCTTCACCCGGCCTTCAGTGAGCAGCTTCTCCGCGTCGCGCCGGCTGGCGATGCCGGCGCGGGCGAGCCACTTGGCGATGCGCTCGCCCTTGGGGCTCGCAGGCGGGGCATCGGTCTCGGGGATATCGCTCATGCGCGCGCCGCGGCGGCGAGGGCATCGAAGATACGGCGGTCGCCGGGGTCGATGAAGAATTCCGGGTGCCACTGCACGCCGAGGCAGAAGCGATAGCTGGCGTCCTCGATGCCCTCGATCACGCCATCCGAGGAGGTGGCGTTGACGATGAATGAAGCACGGGGGGCACGCGGCCCGGGCGCGCGGACGGCCTGATGGTGGGAGGTGTTCACGTTCATGGCCGTGGATCCCACGATGCGGTGCAGCAGCGTGCCGGGGACCACGGCGATCTCGTGGCCCGGCTCGTTGCGCGGGTTCTTCTGCTCGTGGTCCAGTGCGTTCGGGATCGTATCCGGGATGTGCTGGATCAGCGTGCCGCCGAGGGCCACGGCCAGCAGCTGCTCGCCGCCGCAGATGCCCAGTACCGGCATGTTGCGGGCCAGCGCGCCGCGCACCAAAGCAAGTTCGGCGGCGGTGCGGCCTTCCTTGAGGATCACGGTGTCGTGCCGGCCGGCGTCGCCGTAGAGCGAGGGATCGACGTCGAACGCGCCGCCGGTGACGATCAGCGCGTCGATCCGGTCCAGCATGGCTTCGGCGAGGTTGGCGTTGTGCGGCAGGGCCATGGGCAGGCCGCCGGTGGCCGCCACCGCATCCATGTAGTTGGTGCGCAGCGCGTACCAGGGGTATTTCGAGTAGCCGCCGGGCTTCTCGCTATCGAGGGTGACGCCGATGGTGGGGAGGTTGCCCCCTGGCTTGGTAAACATGCTCATAAGCGGTTGCTACGCCGCGGGGTGCGGCGGTGGCAAGGACGGATCATGAACGCGATGAACGCCGCACTGGATGAGGCGAAGGCGGCCGCCCTGCGCGGGGAGGTTCCGGTGGGTGCGGTTGTGCTCGGGCCGGACGGGCGGATCCTGGCGCGGGCCGGCAACAATGTGGAAGCGGCGCATGATGCGGCGGGCCATGCGGAGATGATCGCGTTGCGGGCGGCGGCAAAACTGATGGGCTCGCCGCGGCTGGTGGGGTGCGACCTGGTGGTAACGCTGGAGCCCTGCCCGATGTGCGCGGCGGCGGCGGGGCTGTTCCGCATCCGCCGCGTGGTGTTCGGCGCCTACGATCCGAAGGGCGGCGGGGTGGAGCATGGGCCGCGCATCTATGCCGCCCCGGGCGCACAGCACCGGCCAGAGGTGGTGGGCGGCGTGCGGGAGAGCGAGGCGGCTGCGCTGCTGAAGGATTTCTTCGCCGCGCTGCGCTGATGTGCCGTCAGGAGGCGGAGGTGAAGCCCCGCCGCTCCAGCGCGATGCCCACGGCGCGCACCAGGGTGTAGGTGCCGGTAAGGGAGAGGCCGGCCAGGCGGGTCATGCTGTTGGCCCAGACCCAGACCAGCGCGAGGGCCGCGGCGATCAGGCCCGCGGTGATCATCACAACATCCGCCACGCGCAGCCAGTCTGACAGCGCCATGCCCTGGTGGATGTCGCCCAGCACAGACAGGCCGGTGCCCGCGGCGGTGCGGGCTTCGGCAATGCCGGCCGCCAGGCACAGGGAGAGATCGGCGCGGGAGAGCCCTGCGATGGCCTGGGTGAGGTGGCAGGCCGCACCTTCCGGCGGGAGCAGGGAGTCGGCCCAGCTGTCCATCGCCGGAACGCCGGCGGTGAAGCTGAGCAGGCCGGTGATGAAGTAGTACATCCAGATGGATCGGTACATGGTTCAGGCGTCCGGCAGGAGGTGCCACGCAGGAATGCGCGGCAGAGGGTCAATTTTTCCTTAACAACGCGCGCGATGCGGCGTTGGGCAGGGCACGCGGTAGGCCGGGGGTAGGGAATGGCGGGTCAGGCGGTGTGGCTCCTCAGGAACTGGGACAGGCCCTGGACCAGCGAGTAGCAGGCAGCGACAAGGGCGATGGCGACATGGGTCATGGCCGTCGCCCAGAGCCAGTTCAGCGCGAGGCCGCCGGCCAGCGTGCCGAAGGCGAACAGGCCGATATCGGCGGTGTGCAACAGCTCCCCGCCCTGCAGGCCGTAGGCGGTGTGCAGCACCATCTCCTGCGCATGGCCGAGCCAGGCCTTGGTCTCAGTGAACCAGACCGCGAGGCAGAGCGGCGCGCGCGTGAGGGGGATGTTGCCGGCGAGCGTGCCGTGGCACAGCAGCTCCGCGCCGGGAGCGGCGGTTTGGACGGCCCAACTGTCGAAGGCCACGACGTAGCCGGCCAGGGCGATGGCGCCGAGGGAGAAGAAGGCCAGCCAGGTGATCCGATAGAAACTCATGTCCACCACTCCTGGAAAACGGTGCGGTCAAATGGGTGTCCCATCGCGCTGGGCCGAAAGGACATTGAAAGAAACGTCTAATAAAATGAACCGTAGATCGCTTTCCGGGCGGAACGCAACAGCACGGCAGGCATTGCGGTAGCCAATTTGTAAGAATTTACAAAAGTGAACATTGTTGGAGATGTTGAGATACAAACACGCGAAAACGCCGCCCGGGGGGACCGGGCGGCGCGGGTAATGACGGGATCGTGAAACGAAGGGGGCCGGGGATCAGCCCGGCGGGATGACCAGCAAGCCGCCCTCGGGGGCCGGCAGGGCGCGCTGGTTGTAGAGCAGGGCGGCGCGGCGGTCGCGCTCCGCCTGCGGCAGGGTGGCGGGGTCTTCGGAGAAGCCGGCGCCGGCGGCAAGGCCACGCTGCACCGCGGGGCGGGCGGCCAGCTCGGCATGCCAGCGGGCGAAGTAGGGGAACTCGGCGATGTCCTGCCCCTGCCCCTTCCAGTTCACCGTCCAGGGGAAGCAGATCATGTCGGCAATCGTGTAGCTGTCCCCGGTGAGGTAGCGGCGGCTGTGCAGGCGGTTGTTGAGCACGCCGTAGAGGCGGTTCGCCTCATCGGTGAAGCGGCGCACGGCGTAGGATTGGTCGCCCTTGCTGTCCCCCAGCCGGCGGAAATGGCCGCATTCGCCGAGCTTGGGGCCCTGGTTGGCCATCTGCCAGAACACCCACTGCATCACCTCGGTGCGGCCGCGCGCATCGGCGGGCAGGAAGGCTGCGTGCTTCTCCGCCAGGTACTGCATGATCGCGCCGGATTCGAACACCGGCACCGGGGCGCCGCCATCGGAGGGCGCGTTGTCCACCAGCACGGGCATGCGGTGGTTGGGGTTCATCTGCAGGAATTCCGGCCGGAACTGGTCGCCCCTGCCGATATTGACCGGCACGACGGTGTAGGGCGCCCCCAGCTCCTCCAGCAGGATGGTGACCTTCTTGCCGTTGGGGGTCGGCCAGTAGTGCAGGTCGTAGGCCATCCTGGGGATCTCCCGGTTGATCAGCTGCCGCGCGTGGCGATCTGGGCAGTGTCCACCAACTCGTGCAGCAGGGCCAGCGTGGCCGCACCCGAGGCGGTGAACGGGTCCAGCACCGGCTTTTCGGAATACTTCAGCAGCAGCGCGGTGTTCACGCGGGCGATGTTCACCTGGCCCATGTTCCAGTGGCCGAAGCGGCGCTCGCCGATCTCCTCATAGGAGAGCAGGCGCACGCCGCTATGGCGGTCGTCGCGCACGATGGTGGCGAACAGGTCGCACACCGGGTCCCGCCCGCCTTCGAGCACCTGGACGAAGACGTCGTCCACGAAACAGAGCAGGCCGGTGATGCCGCGGGCGGGGTTGTTGCGGCGGGACTGCTCCAGGATCCCATCGACCACGGCAGGGGTGAGAGGCTGGCGGGCGCGGCTGGCGTAGAGGCAGCGGACAAGCATCGGGGGGCTAGGCCTTCAGGTTGATCAGCGAGAGGAATTCGCGCCGCAGCGCCGCGTCCTTGAGGAACGAGCCGCGCATGACCGAGTTGATCATCTTGGTGTTGGTGTCCTTCACCCCGCGCCAGTGCATGCAGAAATGGTCGGCTTCCATCACCACCGCCAGGCCATCGGGTGCCACCTTGCTCATCAGCAGGTCGGCCATCTGGGCGATCGCCTCCTCCTGGATCTGCGGGCGGCTCATCACCCAATCCGCCAGGCGGGCATATTTGGACAGGCCGATGAGGTTGGAGTGCTCGTTCGGCATCAGCCCGATCCAAAGCCGCCCCATGATCGGGCAGAAATGGTGGCTGCAGGCGCTGCGCACGGTGATCGGGCCCACGATCATCAGCTCGTTGAGCTGCTCGGCATTGGGGAACTCGGTCACCGGCGGGGCGGCGGCGTAGCGGCCGCGGAACACCTCGTTGAGATACATCTTGGCGACGCGGCGCGCAGTGTCTTGCGTGTTGTGGTCGCTCTCGGTGTCGATCACCAGGCTTTCCAGCACGCCCTGCATCTTGCCGGCGACCTCGTCCAGCAACTGCTCGAGGTCGCCGGGCAGCAGGAATTCGCTGATGTTGTCGTTGGCATGGAACCGCTTGCGCGCACGACGGATGCGGTTGCGGATGCGGGCAGAGGCGGGTTCGGTGGTGGCTCCCGTCTGGGGGCCCTCATCCTCGGCGTCGGCGGGGGGTGGCGGCATCGGGGATTCCATCGCGGTCGGAGGTCGGCTTGGGCGCTTCAGCGTGAGACATGGGGTGGAGCACCACACCTGCAACGCTTGTATGGCGCCGTGGGCACCAAGGTGGCCAGAGCGAGCCCGCGGCGGAACGGTTGCCGCATGGCTGGCCTATGAACCATGCATGTCTTACCTATCTATGAAGCAATGATTGCACTCTCCTGACTGCGGACGATGCGGATAACTCCGGTGCACCCTTGCACTGAGCCCACACGCCCTGCCCGGTGCTGCAGCGGCGATGCAAACTGTATGCTGTCTTTTCGGAAACTCATTGCTGCACACTTGGAACATCGAAAAACGTAACTTGCGTCCGGCTGGGGAATCGCGCAATTGCGATCAACCTTCACGGAGTGTTGATCCATGGTGAACCGCCTGCCGCTGGCCGCCCCAGATCGGCTCTATTTTTCCGAATTGCACTCGCTGGCGGTGGACCGTCGCGGCAACGAGGTGCTGTGCGGCCTGTCGCTGGAGGAGTCGCTGGAATACCTCTCCATCACCCGCCAGCACCTGAAGCAGTTCCCGGAGCACAAGGCGCGCCATCGCTACCTGCACGACAAGAACAAGTCGATCGCCGGCGCGCTGTCCCAGGCGGCGGAGCAGGCGTGGCGGACCGGGCGGCCGAACTGAACGCCCAGCCGTCCCATCCCTCAGCAAACCGGGCCGGGGCACGATCCCCCGGCCCTTCTTGCGTGTGGCACGTGCCTTCCCCCCTCAGGCCGGGAGCAGGCGCGGCTCAGTCGCCCAATGCCGCAAAGACGGCGGCGGCCAGGCTGGTGCCGCGTGGGTTGCTGGCGATCTGGCCGCCCATGCGGTTCATGACATAGCCGATGCCAACCTGCCGGCGCATGTTGGCGCAGCCGAAGGCGCCGCCCCAGCCGGTGTGGCCGAACGTATCCGCATGCGGGCCGAAGGCCGGGGCGACGTGGCTGGCAACGCCGGCGCCCCAATGGCGTGGGCCGACCATCTGGTCCGGCCCCAGATGGCGCGGGGCGCGCATCCGGTCGATCCCGTCCGGCGAGATGATGCGGATGCCATCCAGCGTGCCGCCATGGGCCAGCGCGCCGTAGATGCGGGCCAGGCCCTGGGCGGAGGCCTGGCCGTTGGCGGCCGGGATCTCCGCTTCGCGCCAGGCGCGGGTGTTGGGCAGGGCCGGGTCGGCCACCGGGTTGGTCACGGCGCGGCGCGCGATCTCCGGCAGGCCGGGCCCGCCCGGGGTGGCGTTGGCCGGCGGCGGGGGCAGCATTTCGGCCACGCGCCAATCATGCCCTGCGGGCAGGCCGACATGGAAATCCGCACCCAGCGGGGTGGCGATGGCGTCGCGGATGAAGGGGCCGGGATGCTGGCCGGTGATGCGGCGCACTACCTCCCCGGCCAAATAGCCGTGGGTGATGGCGTGGTAGGAGGCGAGCGTGCCCGGCTCCCAGGCCGGCGCCTGGGCGGCGAGGCGGGATGTGGCGGTGCGCCAGTTGTAGAGATCGTCCCAGGTGGTCGGCGCCTCCCAGCCATTGAGGCCGGACTGGTGCGACAGGATCTGGCCGATTGTGATGGCCTCCTTGCCGTTGGCCGCGAATTCCGGCCAGTGCTTCGCCACCGGGTCGTCGTAGCTGGCGGCCCCCTGGTCGACCAGGATCGCCACGGCCAGCGCGGTGAGGCCCTTGCTGGCGGACCAGACATTCACCAGCGTATCGCGCGCCCAGGGGCGGGTGCGGGCGGTGTCGGTGAAGCCGCCCCAGAGATCCACCACGCAGCGCCCTTCGAAATAGACGGCGAGCGCCGCGCCCAGTTCGCTCTCGGGCTCCTCGCGATGGAAATTGGCGGCGAAGGCGTCCTCCACCACCGCGAAGCCCGGGGCCACCCAGCCTGAGATCACCGCTTCGCTGCCCATGGCCTGTTCTCCCTGTATCCGGTTCAGGCTAGCCGAGAAGCCCGGCGCCGTTGAAGGGGTGCGCCGGTGCAGGATGTGCCTCGCTTGCCGCAACGCCAGGGGACCGAGATGGCTGCGTTGGACTGCCGCGCCATCGCCGACCTGCGCGCGGCCACCTACGGGCAGGACGGTGCCGCGCGGGCGCTGGCACTGCTGCGGCACGAGTTCGACCCGCGATGGCGCTGCCGGGGGCCGCCAGCCCGGCGGAGATCACGCGCGAGCTGGTGGCGCCGTAAAGGCTAAAGCCCCGCCTTGGCCATCAGCGCGGTGGTGGTGGCAGGGTCCAGCGCATCGCCCTTGGGCAGGCCTTCCGCCTTGCGGAAGGCGGCGATGGCGTTGCGGGTGTTCTGGCCCACCACGCCATCGGGGTCGCCCGGGGTGTAGCCGAGATAGACCAGCGCCGCCTGGGCGGTGCGGGCGCCCAAGTCTCGCCCCACGCCGCTGCTGAACTTTTCGAAGGCGCTCTTCAGCTTCACGTCGTACTGGTTCTGCCAGAACGCCGGCCCGTTATAGCCGCGGGCGAAGGCGGCCCAGTCGCGCTTGGCCAGATGGCGGTTCAGGCGGTTGGCAACGATGAACTTCGCCATGCCAAGCAGCTGCCAGTCCTCGCCCTCGGCCATGCGGGCCACCATGTCCGCCGCGCTGGCGAAGCCGGCGGCCACGGCGTTGAAGCCCATCACCTGGCCCAGACCCCAGCTGGCGCTGCGCAGCGCCGGCTCGGCGGGCACACCCGCGGCCTTCAGCAGGGCGAGTGCGCGGCCCAGCCGGTCATATTCCGCGGCGCCGCCGATATAGCCGCCGCCCGCGGGGGCGGAGAGGTCCGGCGCTGCGGCCGCGAAGCGGCCACCGGTTTCCTTGTGGAAGATGTGGCGCTCGAACAGCAGCTTGGGCCGGCGATCGGCCTGGAAGCCGAAGCCGCGGCTTTCCACCGTCAGCACCGACCACAGCACGGGCAGATCCGCCACCGGGTCCAGCTCCATGGCCACCAGCGCGGCGGCCATGCCGGCCTCGCTCATCGGCCGGCCTACCCCGGCAAACTCCGGCTTTCCGGCCATGCCCCATCCCCCCTGCTGGATCGCAGGAAGGATGCTAGCCAGACGTTGCGGATGGGCACAATCGACGTGTTCGTGACGGCTTCGCCCTACAGCCCCGCCACATAGGCGGCCACGCCCGAGAGCGCGCGCTCACCCAGCGGCTGCCCGAGCAGCTGCACGCCCAGCGGCAGGCCGCCAACCGAAAGCTTCGGCACGGAGATCGCCGGGCAGCGCAGGGCAGAGCCGGGCGCGTTGAAGATGGAGTTGCCGGTAGAGGCCAGCCCCACCGGCGCCGGGCCAGGGGCGGCGAGCGTGATGCAGGCATCGGCCACATCGGCCAGCAGGACGAGCCGCTCGCGCATCATGTCCCGCCGGTGCAGCAGCACGCGGTATTCCTCGGCCGTCATGTTCCTTCCCGCGGCGATGCCGTTGCGCAGATGGGCGCTGACGCCCTCGCCATGGCGGGTTTCCAGCTCCGCCAGCGGCCAGGCCTTTTCCCAATGGTTGATCGCCTGGGAGATCGGGCTGGCGTCCGCGATCGCCTCCTCCAGCAGGGCGACCCGCGCAGAGGTGGTGCGGTCGATCAGATGAACGCCGTCGGCGGCCAGGCGGCGCAGGAAATCCTGGAACGCATCGATCGCGCCGGGCTCGGCCACGGCCCAGCCCGCGGTCTGCAGCACGGCCAGCGTGCCGGGCTTGCGCGGTGCCTCGGGCACCCCGCCGCCGGTGAAGGGCGGGTGGCCGGGGTCGCCGCCGGCGATGCTGGCCACCACGTGGCACACCGCCCAGCCATCCTCCAGCGTGGCCGACAGCGTGCCGAGCGCGTTCTGGCTGAACTGGTCGCTGATGCCGCCGCGGTTGATGGCGCCGAAGCTGGGCTTGAAGCCGAACACGCCGCAGAAGCTGGCCGGGCGCAGGATGGAGCCAACAACCTGGCTGCCGAAGGCCACCGGCACCATGCCGGCGGCCACCGCGGCAGCCGAGCCGGAGGAGGAGCCGCCGGGTGTCCGCGTGGGGTCATGCGGATTGGTGGTGGGGCCCGGCACCATGTCGGCGAACTCGGTGGTCACCGCCTTGCCGACGATCACCGCCCCGGCCCGGCGCAGCGCCCAGGCCACGGCGGAATCGCGGCCAGAGTGCTTGCCCTCGAAGATCGGCGAGCCGAAGCCGGTCGGCAGGTCGGCGGTTTCCAGGATGTCCTTCAGCGCGATCGGCATGCCGTCGATCGCCGAAAGCGGCGTGCCGGCGCGCCAACGGGCGGTCGATGCATCCGCGGCGCGGCGGGCGGCCTCCGCACCGACCGTCGCGAAGGCGCGCACCACCGGTTCGCGCTCCTCGATGCGGGCGAGGCAGGTTTCCAGCAGGTCGCGCGGGGAGCCGATCCCCTCGGCAAAGCCGCGGCTGAGTGTGGCATAGGTGGACATCCGGGCCTCCTGCGGTGCTGAGGCCGGAATGGTAGGCGGGGCCGGGCCGGCATGCCAGGGTGCGCGTGGGAGGAACGGCGCGATGCATCTGGGGATCGATCTCGGCACCTCGGCGGTGAAGGCGGTGCTGACCGGGATGGACGGCAGTTTGCTGGCCCAGGCCTCCGCGCCGGTGCCGAGTTCCTTCCCGCGCCCGCTCTGGAGCGAGCAGAACCCCGAGGACTGGTGGCGCGCCACGGGCCAGGCCGTGGCAGGGCTGGGCATGGATTTGTCGCGCGTGCGCGCCATCGGCCTCTCCGGCCAGATGCACGGGGCCGTGCTGCTGGATGGCGCAGACCGCGTGCTGCGCCCGGCGATCCTGTGGAACGATGGGCGCTGCGCCGCCGAATGCGAGAGGCTAGAGGCGGCCGGCGTGCGGGCCGCTACCGGCAACCTCGCCATGCCCGGCTTCACCGCGCCGAAGCTGCTCTGGGTGCGCGCCCACGAGCCCACTATCTTCGCCGCCACACGCCGCGTGCTGCTGCCCAAGGACTGGCTGCGCCTGCGCATGAGCGGGGAGGCCATCACGGATATGTCCGACGCCGCCGGCACGCTCTGGCTGGATGTCGGCGCCCGGCGCTGGTCCGGCACGATGCTGGCCGCGACCGGGCTTTCGCCGGATCACATGCCCGCCCTGGTGGAAGGCACCGCCCCCGCCGGGCGGCTCCGCGCGGAGGTGGCCGCCGCCTGGGGCCTGCCCCCGGGTATCCCCATCGCCGGCGGCGCGGGCGACCAGGCCGCGGGGGCAGCCGCCCTCGGCTGCGTGCGCCCGGGCCAGGGCTTCGTCGCACTCGGCACCTCGGCCGTGCTGTTCGTGTGCGACGCCGGCTTCCTGCCGGACCCCGACCGCACCGTGCATGCCTTCTGCCACTGCGTGCCCGATGTCTGGCACCGCATGACCGTCTCGCTCTCCGGCGCCTCCGCGCTGGCCTGGATCACCCGCGCCACCGGGGCCGCGAACGAAGCGGCGCTGCTGGCGGAAATGGAGCAGAGCGCCGAGGCGCCGCCGGTCTTCCTGCCGCACCTGACCGGGGAACGCACGCCGCACAACGACCCCGGCGCCGAGGCAGCCTTCGTCGGCCTGCGCGCCGCCCATGGCCGCGGCGACCTCGCCCGCGCGGTGCTGGAAGGCGTGGCCTTCACCCTGGCCGACGGCATGGAGGTGCTGGCCGCGCGCGGCGCACCCATGGCCCCGCTGGTGGCGATCAGTGGCGGCGCCCGCTCGCCGGCCTGGATGCGGCTGCTGGCCGCGTCCCTCGATCTGCCGGTGGCCACCGTGCATGGCGGCGAGGTCGGCTCCGCGCTGGGCGCGGCGCGGCTGGCCCGTGTGGCGGCCGGAGACGGCACGGCGGAAGAGGTGTTCACGCCCCTGCCGGTGGCGGCGGTGCACGCGCCGGACCCAAAGCTGCAGGAGGCATTGGCGCCGCGCCGGGCGGTGCATCGCGCGCTGTATGCGGCACTGCGGCCTTTGCGCCCGGCACGCGGGCTCGCGGGATCGTGAAGCCGCCCCGGTAGATTTCCGCAACGACCGCGCAAAGCCGCCAACGGGCGGATGGGCCACCGGAATCGGGGCGCGGCGGCACGCATTGGCGTGCGGCACCGCACATGCAGCGCCGCAACGGTGCCAGAGCCACAATGGAGCTTTGCTTGACAGGGCCGTCGTACCGGCCCGAATCATCGTATGCGGCCGCAGCTCCATGGGAGACGCCGCAGGAAGAGGCCCGCCGGCACCGGGGCCCGACCGCGCTTCGCCCCAAGGGGGCTGGCACGGCGACACGCTGCAGGGAGCCGAGGACCGAATGAGCATCGCCGTGGAGACGCCGCAGACCGGGCCGGGCGTCTTCCGCCTGCGCCGCGCGGTGGCGCCGCTCCCCTGGCTGTTGGCCGGGGCGGTGATGCTGCCGCTGCTGATGGCCGGCGCCGGATCCTGGCTGGCCTGGCGCGGCACCTGGGAAACCGCGCGCTCGGAACTCTCCCATGCCGCCGATTCCGCCGCCGAATACATGCACCGCGTGCTGGATGGGCACCGCGCCGCCGCCGACCGGGTGAACGACCTGCTGCGCGGCCTGTCGGATGCGGAGATCCGCGCGCAGGAGGCGGCATTGCACGCCCGGCTGCGTGCCATCGTGCCGGAGCTGCCGCAGGTTTCCACCGCCAGTGTGAGCTATCCCGAGGGGATGCTGCTGCTCAGCGCCTCCATGGCGCCAGTGCCGCGCATCTCCATCGCCGACCGGGAGTTCCACCTGCTGCTGGCCGGGCCGAACCCGCCGGCCACAGTGGTGAGCCGCGTGTATCTCGGCCGCGCGGAGAACAACATGTTCTTCGCCGTCGCCCGGCCGCGGCGCGATACCGGCACTGCGGCGAACAACGCCTTCCAGGGCCAGGTGAACGTCTCCGTCGATCCCAGGCTGGTGTCCGAAGGGCTGGGCCGGCTCCTGTTGGGCCCGCAGGATTCGCTGGCGGCGATCCGCAGCGACGGCCACGTGCTGGCGCGCCACCCGGCCTTCCACCAGCCGCTGCCGCAACTGCCCGCGGATGGCACGCTGGCCCAGGCCCTGCGCAGCGCCGATCGCGGCGTGGTGCTGGCGCGCTCCCGCGTGGACAACACGCCCCGGCTGATCGCCTTCCGCGCCGTGGAAGGCTGGCCCGGCATCCTGGTGGGCGCCGGGCGCGACCGCGCCGCCATCCTGGCCGCCTGGCGGCAGGAGGCGCTGTTCCACCTGTTGATCGCCCTGCCGGCCATGGCGGCTCTGGTCACGCTGGCCCGGCTGGTCTGGCGCGGCCAGCGCCGGCTGGCAGAGGCCAACGCCCTGCTGGAGCGGCGCGCGTCCGAACGCACAGAGGCGCTGCAGGCCAGCGAGGCACGCTTCCGCGCCTTCCAGGAACTGTCGCCGATCGGCTTCGCGATCCATCGCGCGGTGCGCGACAGCCAGGGCCATGTGGTGGATTTCGAGGTGGAATACGCCAACCCCGCCGCGCACCGCGCCGTGGCCGTGCCCAACGGCGCGCTGCAGGGCGTGCGGCTTCTGGCGCAGGTGCCGGCGGCGCGCACCGACACACGGCTGTTCCCGCGCTACTGCCGCATCCTCGCCGGTGCGGAACCTGGCGGGGAGGTGGACCTGGAACTGCGCAACAGCCGCTTCAACGGCTGGTTCCGCAACGCCGTGGTCCGGCTGGATGCGGAACGCCTGGCCATCTCGGTGCAAGACATGACCGCCGAGCACGCGGCACGCGAAACGCTGGCGCGCAGCCACGCCGAGCAGGAAGCGCTGGTGGAGGCGCGCACCACCGCCCTGCTGCGCACCGCCGACGAGACGCGCCGTGCGGAGGAAGCCGTGCACCAGCACGAGAAGCTGGCCGCCCTCGGCCAGCTGGTCGGCGGGGTGGCGCATGATTTCAACAACCTGCTGCAGGTGATCGGCAGCGGCGCCGCCCTGCTGCGCCGGCCAGGGATCACGGAGTCGCGCCGCGTCGCCGTGCTGGAAGGCATGGAACGCGCGGGCGAGACGGCACGCGAACTCACCGGGCGCTTGCTGGCCTTCGCGCGGCAGCAGCCGCTGGTGCCGCAGACCTTCAGCCTCAATGCCCGCATCGTCGGCATGTCAGCCCTGCTGCGCCAAACACTGGGCGGCCTGGTGCAGGTGGAAACGGCGCTGGCACCCGACCTCTGGCAGGTCCACGCCGATCCGGGCCAGACGGAACTGGCCGTACTGAACCTCGCGATGAACGCGCGCGATGCCATGCCAAAGGGCGGGCGGCTGCTGCTGCGCACGCGCAACGCGACCCTGCCGGCCATGGAGGGGCGCCAGGCCGGCGATTATGTGTGCCTGGACGTGGTGGATGCCGGCATGGGCATGCCGCAAACGGTGCTGGCACGCGCGCTGGAGCCCTTCTTCACCACCAAGGAAGCCGGGCGCGGCACCGGGCTCGGCCTGCCCCAGGTGTTCGGCTTCGCCCGCCAGTCCGGCGGCGATTTGCGGCTGGACAGCACGCCGGGCCTCGGCACCACCGTCACCATCAAGCTGCCGCGCGCCGCGGCAGTCCCCGGCAGCGGCGACGCCACGGCCATCGGCTCCCTGCGCACGCCCAAGGGCAAGTCCGTGCTGGTGGTCGAAGACAACGTGGCCGCCGGCGAATTCGCCGCCTCCCTGCTGGAAGAGCTGGGCTACCAGGCCCGCACCGCCACCACCGCGGTGCAGGCGCTGGCGATGCTGCGCGACGGCACCACCGTGGACGCGGTGTTCTCCGATGTGGTGCTGCCGGGCGGCATGAGCGGCAACGAACTGGCCCAGGCCCTGCGGGCGCAGTTCCCGCAGGTGGCCGTGGTGCTGGCCACCGGATATGGCGGCCAGGCCGCC
This sequence comes from Acetobacteraceae bacterium, assembly GCA_027483995.1. GTDB lineage: Bacteria > Pseudomonadota > Alphaproteobacteria > Acetobacterales > Acetobacteraceae > CAMDGX01. The sequence goes on along the minus strand of JAIXTK010000429.1, from coordinate 2,215 downwards.
AGCGTCGCGCCGCCGCCCACGGTGGAAACGCTGGGCAAGCCCTACCAGCTGGTGGAACTCACCGCGGCGCTGGAGCGCGCATTGGCGCGGGTGGAGCCTTAGCGGTTGGTGCAGGACTAAGGAAGACTCTTCTTTTTCTGAAGAAAAAGAAGCAAAAAGACTTTTGGACATTGGGCCGAGGCGGTTCAAACACCCGGGACCAAAGTTCCAAACGTTTTTTGGTTCTTTTTTTCAAAAAAGAACGCAGTTTCTTGACCCTTTCCTTCCCCCCATGACACGCTCCCGAACCTATGTGCGGGGAGGCGACAATGCCGGCAATGGCCTGGGACGAATGGGCGAAGCACGACGCAACCGCGCTGGCCGCGCTGGTGCGCAAGGGCGAGATTTCGCCAAGGGAGCTGGCCGCCCAGGTGGCCGAGGGCGTGGCGCGCGTGGATGGCACGCTCTCTGGCGTGCTGGGCCTGTTCCAGGACGTGATCGCCAACCCCGATGCCGACGGCCCCAACAAGGCCGGCCTGCTCTATGGCGTGCCGGTCTTCGTGAAGGATCTCGGCCAGGCCATGGCCGGGCGCCGGCAGGAAAGCGGCAGCCGGCTCTGGGCCGGCTTCGTGCCCACGGTGAACGACCCGCTGATCGACAACGTGCTGGCCGCCGGGCTGGTGCCGATCGGCCGCTCCACCTCGCCGGAATTCGGCATGAGCTTCGATACCAGCACGGATTACCTGGGCGAGGTGAAGGTCACCCGCAACCCATGGAACCCCGCGCATACCCCCGGCGGCTCCTCCGGCGGATCGGCGGCGATGGTGGCGGCCGGGGTCACGCCGATCAGCCTGTCGTCGGATGGCGGCGGCTCCACGCGCATTCCGGCCAGCTTCTGCGGGCTGGTCGGGCTGAAGGCCAGCCGCGGCCGGGTGCCGCGCCCCTGGGCGCAGAACGAATACATGATGCGCACCGCGGCCGATGGCGTGGTCACCCGCAGCGTGCGCGACACGGCGGCGGCCTATGAAACCCTCAGCCGCGTGCCGAACGGCGGCAGCTTCATGAAGCTGGCAGCCCCCCGCCACGGCTACGTGGAATCACTCTCGATCGCGCCCGGCCGCCTGCGCGTGGGCCTGTCCACCGGAAGCTGGGGCCGCGCGACGGAGACCGACCCGCAAGTGGCCGCCCGCGTGCGCGAGGTGGGCGTGCTGATGCAGACGCTGGGCCACATCGTGGAGGAGATCGACGACACCACGATCTGCGATTGGGAGGTGATGTGGCGCGGCTACACCCAGCAATGGATCGGCAGCCGGGCCGGCTTCGTGGCCATGGCCCGCGCCCGCGGCGTGGAGGTGCAGGAGCTGAACCGCTACCTCTCCCGCATGACCTGGCGGCACTTCGAGGCACATAGCCGCTACGACAAGTTCGACGTGTTCGACATGATGGCCGCCAACAACGCCACCACGCGCAGCTTCGGCCGGCTGATGGAGCGCTACGACGTGCTGCTCACCCCGTCGCTCGCCATCCGCGTTCCGGAAGCCAACGGCCCCTACTCCCTGCTGGCCGACGAGGACCTGGACAGCTGGATGGCCCGCCTGGCCGATGCCTGCCGCTACACCATGCCCGGCAACGAAACCGGCATGCCCGGCATCTCGCTTCCGGCGGGGCTGGACACGGACGGCCTGCCGATCGGCGTGCAGGTGCACGGCAACTTCGCCGCGGAGGATGTTCTGATCCAGGTCGCCGCCCAGATCGAGCGCGCGAAACCGGAGTGGTTCGGCGCGATACCCGGAATTCACGTCACCAAGTAAAGACTCGTCTCGTTCCTCAAGCAAACCAGACGTCACCCGTTTGCGCCGAGGCAAGCCCCGGCGCAAACGAATGAAAGTTTTTTGGTTCTTTTTTCAAAAAAGAACCGCTTCCTTGCTTCAGTCCAACCGATACGGCTTCGCCATCTCATCGTAGGCCGGATACCCCATCAGCTCCCGATGCGCGGCCCCCGAGAGAGCGAGGTCAGAGGCATTGCCACCGGCCTTCAGCGCCGCCAGCCCCTGCAGCATGGCGTTGGCCGCCGGCGAGAGCATGATGGTGGGGTACGTCCCGATCTTCACGCCCAGCGCGATGGCTTCCTCGCGCGACGGGATCGGCCCCGGCCCCGGCGAGAGCACGTTGAAGCACGGCTTGCCGCCGGCCGCCTGCACGCCCATGCGGTATTCCTCGTGCGTGGCCGGGCTGT
>JAIXTK010000172.1 GCA_027483995.1 Acetobacteraceae bacterium | reverse complement strand
GCTGGGGCCTTAGGCCCCAGACCCCTCGACCTTTTTCCGCCTTCGGCGGGGAGGGGCCGCCCGGGGTTCTTCACCGCCTCGACGGCCCCTCCCCGCCGAAGGCGGAATGATATGTGGGTCCAGGGACCTCAGGTCCCTGGCGGGTCCAGGGCAGAGCCCTGGCCTTAAGGTCCTTCGCCGATATCCCACCAAATCCCCGCCATCAGGCCGAGGCCTTCGCGGAACAGGGAGCCGAGGCCGTGTTCGTTGGGGCCGTGTTGGCCGCAGCCGCCGTAGGAGTGGGGGATCCAGATGACGGGGGTGCCCAGGATCTCGCGGAAGTATTCCGAGGGGCCGGAGGCACCGATGGTGGGGATGACGTTGGGGGGGCGGCCGGCGGTTTGGGCCATGGAGGCGACGACTTTCTGCACCCAGGGGTCGTTCGGGTCGGTGCGGGAGGCGGGGAAGAAATCGCGTTCCAGGACGGGTTCGATGGCGACGTTGGGGAAGCCTTCGCGATCGAGGTGGGCGCGCAGGCTGGGGATGATGGCCTCGCTTTTCACATCGACGGTATGGCGCACCTGGATGCGGGCGCGGGCGGTGCCGCCGACGGCGTTGACGGGGGATTCCGGTTGGCCGCTGACGCTGGCGAGCACCACGGCGCTGGTCCAGGCGTAGATGCGTTCGGCGCGGGTGAGGTTGGGTTCGCCCCAGCCGACATCCGGGGTGGGGGCGCCGGGCTGGTCTTCGATCAGCACGGCGCGGGCGGCCTGGGTGACGGCATCGGGCACGTGTTTCGGGGTCCAGCCATCGACCATGATGCGGCCGTCGCGGCTGAAGATGCTGGTGATGGCGTAGGAGAGCAGCACGCCGGGGTCGATCAGCAGGCCGCCCCAGTGGCCGGAGTGGTGGCCGCCTTCGCGCAGGTTCACCACGAGATCGAAGGCGACGCCGGCGCGGGTGCCGAGGGTGACATCGGGGACGGCGAGGCTGGTGCGGGGGCCATCCAGCGCGATGAAGACATCGGCGGCGCAGAGGTCGCGGTGCTGGCGGAGGAAGGGTTCGATGCCCGGGGAGCCGGCTTCCTCGCCGGTTTCGACCAGCAGGGTGACGTTGAAGCCGAGATGGCCGCGTTCGGCGATGACGGCGCGCAGCGCATCCAGCGCCAGGAGGTGCTGGCCCTTGTTGTCCACCACGCCGCGGCCGTAGATGCGGTCGCCTTCGACCGTGACCTGCCAGGGGTCGAGGCCGGCGCGCCAGCGTTCCGGCATCGGGCGGACGACGTCGCCGTGGCCGTAGAGCAGGACTGTCGGCTTGGCGGGGTCTTCGATGCGGGTGGCGACGAGGATGGGGCCGTGCTGGGGCAGGGGGTTTTCCAGCACCTGGGGGGTGAAGCCGAGTTCCGCGGCCATGGGGCCGAGGACGCTGTGGCAGTAGCGTTCGAGATCGGCCTTGTGGTCCGGCGGGTGGCTTTGGGTGGGGACTGCGACGAGGGCGCGCAGGCGATCGAGGTAGGAGCCGTCGTCGAAATAGGACTGGGCGCGGGCGATGGCGTGGGGGCGGCTCATGCCAGCCCCCGATTACGTCGCCCCATGAAGGATGGGGCGACGGGGCTGGCATGAGTCTGTGCTTGGCGCGCCGCCACCGGCCAGCCCGGCGCGCGATGCCAATGCCTGACATTGCCAGATAGATCTGCCATTCCAGACATTGGCATCAGGTGGCGCTTTCCAGGTCGGCGCAGGTTACGCGGTGGTCGCCGAAGCAGATGATGGCGCCGCGGATGCCTGGCGGGCGGTTGTTGCGGCTGCGGAGTTCGTGGGCGGGGACTTCGAGCCAGGCGTTGGGGGCGTCGGGGCCGAAGGTGTCCTTGTCGATATAGGCGAGGATGCGGCCGTCGTCGTTGGGGATGACGGCGGTTTGGCGGCAATGGGAGAAATCGCAGCAGGACCAGCCGTCGCGGCTGCGCAGGTCGTCGAACCACTTCTTGACCTCGGGCGTGGGGGTGACGCCGGGCGGGGGGGCGGCCTGGGCGGGCAGGGCCGTAAGGGCGATGGCGATAAACGCGGCGGCGCGATGGATGGGCATGAGGCGTCCTCCTGCGGGGAGGGTAGAGGGCGCGGGGCGGGGAGGGGAAGGGGTAGAAAGTTTTTAGATCGAAACAAAATATCCATGGGTTTGGAGCTTCGATTTGCACTGCAGAAAAATGGTGATGCGTCGACCCCTCACCCAACCCTCTCCCCCAAGGGGAGAGGGCTATTGCGAGGAATGATTTCGTCCGCAGCTGACTACGTTGGGCGTGGGGAGGCGCGGGCCGGGGGGCGGGCGCACGGGGGCCGGGCGGTGCTGGGCCGGGCGAGGGGGCGTGCTTTGGGCGGAGTCCGGGTGTGCGTGCGGCGGGTGCGGGGGGTGGTGCGGCGGCGGGCCACGCGGGGGCGGCGGCGATAGGGGCGCAGGCCGCGGCGGTGGCGGCGGAAGCGCGGGGCCGTGGCGGCGCCCTGCTCCCAGGCGTGGGCCAGGCGCGCCAGCATCGACAGCAGGCGCAGGATGATCGCGAGGACCACGGCATCCAGACCGAATCCCGGACTCCCGGCGTCTGCCGACAGTTCCTGCCGCAAGCCGGCGAACCGGTCGGCCAATGTGGGGAGGGGATGGGTCATGTGAATTTTAATAACTCACATGAGGGTGGGAGGCAAGGGATTTTTTCAGGGGGGAAGGGCCTTCTTTTTGTGAACAAAAAGAAGCAAAAAAACTTTATTTGAACGATGATGGAAAATGCCCGTTCCTCTGGGGCAACGCCTGGGACGATGCGGAGGAACGGGCGTGAGTGGCTGTTAAGCGGAAAAAAGTTTTTTGCTTCTTTTTTTCAAAAAAAAGCGCTTCCTTATCTGGCTTGGGGCTCTCGAGTTTGCCATTGCGAGTGCAAAGACTGGATTGCTTCGCTTCGCTCGCAATGACAGGAGAGGCGTGTTGCGTTAGGTCTTGCTGGCGAAATGCACTGCGAACTCGGCGCAGAGGGTGACCAGCTTTTCGGTGAGGGCGGCGCCGGTTTCGGCGGAGGAGAGGTTGGGATCACCCTTGGCGACGCCCTTGTTATAGACGTCGTCGTATTCCGTGGGCATGCCGATTTCGGCGCCCTTGAAGCTGGCGGCGCCCAGGGCGGTGTAGGGCAGGTCCAGGGCGGCGTTGCGCTTCAGGGCCAGGGGGGCGGGGATCATGTCTTTCCGGAGCAGCTCCGGGAAGAGGTGCAGGCCGAGGCTGGTGAGGGGGTCGGCGCCGTGGCCGGAGACGGCGGCGGATTTTTCGGCGCCGACGATGCTGGGGAGCATGCCGTAGGCGATGCGCCAGAGGTAGAGGCTGGGGATGATGTGGCCGGAGGCACGCAGGACCTCGCGCGTGGCGACCTGGATCGGACCGACATTGCCGCCATGGCCGTTGATGACGATGAGGCGGGTGAGGCCGTGGCGGTGGAGGTTGGCGAACATCTCCCGCATGACCTGGGTGAGGGTGGCTTCCGAGAGGGCGATGCCGCCGACCATGGCGCCGAAATAGTCCGCGCCGCCGAAGGGGATGACGGGGGCGACCAGTGTGGGGGTGCCCATTTCGGTGGCGCGCAGGGCGGCCAGCTCGGCCATCTTTTCGGCCAGGAGGTAGTCGCCCATCGGGGCGTGCGGGCCCTGGTCTTCGTGGGAGCCCATGGGCAGGAGGATCACGGGGTTCTGGGCGTAGATCGCCCGGCCCTCGTCGCCGGTGAGGGTGCCCATGTGGACCTTGGGGGTGGTGTTGGCGACCATGGCGGTTGTTTCCTTTAGCGGGACTTCTGGGCCGTGCGGGGATCGACGGTGTCGCGCAGGGCGTCGCAGAGCAGGTTGATGGCGAAGATGGTGAGGGTGAGGGCGGCGCAGGGCCAGAGCAGGAGCTGGGGCGCCTGTTCCAGCGTGGTGCGGGCGCCGCGGATCATGAGGCCCCAGGAGGGGGCGGGCGGGACGACGCCCATGCCGAGGAAGGAGAGGCCGGATTCCAGCACGATGGCGGCGGCGACGGCCAGCGAGAGCTGGACCAGGATGGGGCCGGCGACGTTGGGCAGGATGGTGCGCAGCAGGATGCGCGGGGTGGTGGCGCCGATGGCGCGGGCGGCTTCGACGTATTCGAGTTCCTGGACGAGCTGGACTTCGGCGTAGGTGACGCGGGCGAAGCCGGGGAGGAAGAGGACGGACAGCACCATGACCAGCGTGAGGCTGCCGGGGCCGGCCAGGGTGACGACGAGCAGGGCGAGCAGGACGGGCGGGAAGCAGAGGATGATATCCGTGCTGCCCAGGGCGAGCATGCCGCCGAGGCCGCGGAACCAGGCGGCCATGAGGCCGAGCGTGGTGCCGATGGCGCAGGCGATGAGGGCTGCGGCGAAGGCGACGGACAGGCTGGTGCGGCCGCCCCAGACCAGGCGGGCCAGGACATCGCGGCCGAATTCGTCGCGGCCCAGCGGGCTGCCGGGGGAGGGGAGGGCCAGGCGCTGGGCGACATCCTGGCGCACCGGATCCGGCAGGCCGAGGAACGGCGCCAGGAGGGCGATGAGTACGATGACGCCAACCAGGGTGGCGGGGAGGGCGAGGCGTTTCATGCCGGGGCCGTGGGGGAAAGGTTGGTTTGCAGCAGTGCAGGGAGATGTTGGCTCGACCCCTCACCCAACCCTCTCCCCCAAGGGGAGAGGGCTCTTGATTCGATGCGAGTGGCGTCCGTCATGCCGTGCGGATCCTTGGGTCCAGCGCCGCGCGGAGGAGGTCGGTGATGAGGTTGATGGTGAGGAAGAGGGTTGAGACGACGAGGATGATACCGGTGACCATCGGGTAGTCCCGCGCTTCGACGGCGCGGAGCAGGGGGGTGGAGAGGCCGGGCCAGTTGAAGACGTATTCCACCAGCACGGTGCCGCCGAGCAGGGCGCCCATGTGCAGGCCGAGGACGGTGAGCACGGGGGAGAGGGCGTTGCGCAGGATGTGGCGCAGCACGACGCGGCTGGGGTGCAGGCCTTTGGCGCGGGCGGTGCGGACGTGGTCTTGGCCGACGACATCGAGGACCGAGCTGCGGGTCATGCGGAAGAGGACGGCGGTGAGGCCCTTGGCGATGGCCAGGGCGGGGAGGGTGAGCAGCAGGAGGTGCTGGCCGGGGTTGCGGGCGAAGGGGACGTAGCCGCCAGCGGGCATGACGCGCAGGGTTTGCGCCAGCAGCAGGATGAGGAGCGTGCCGACGACGAAGACGGGGATGGCCAGGACGAAGGCGGCGGTGGCGGAGGCGGCGCGATCGAAGGGCCCGCCGCGGTTGAGTGCGGCCCATGTGCCGGCGGGGACGCCGATGAGGATGGCCAGGGTGGTGCCGGCGGCGATGAGTTCCAGGGTGCGGGGCAGGCGGAGCGCGATTTCGTCCAGCACCGGGTAGTCGTCCACCAGGGAGGTGCCGAGATCGCCACGCAGCAGGCCCTGGAGGAAGGCGAGGTATTGGGTGGAGAGCGGGAGGTCGAGGCCGAGGCGGTCGCGCAGCTGGGCGACGGTTGCGGGATCGGGCGCGGTGCCGCCGGTTGAGAGCAGCAGCTCCGCGGGATCGCCGGGGACCAGGTGGATGGCGATGAAGACGATGGTGGCGACGATCCAGACCAGCGCGAGCGCCAGCGCCACGCGGCGCAGGACGAAGTTCATACTCTGACCCACCGCTCCGCTAGGTGAAGTCGGTGTATTCGAGCTGGTTGCCGGAGGAGGTGCTGAGCTGGCCGGGCAGGTTCTTGAAGCCGGTGATGCGCTTGTCCATGCCGAAGCCCTGGGAACGCCAGGCGAGACCGACGAGGGGCACTTCCTCGAGCGCGGCGCGCTGGAGGTCTTTGTAGATTTCGACGCGCTTGGCGATGTCGAACTCGGCGCGGCCGGCGGCGAAGGCGGCGGAGGTGCGCGGGGCGGCGAGGCTGAAGGAGCGGGAGTGGGTGTTGGACAGGGAGGTGTCCATCACGACCGAGAGGCCGTCGGGGTCGTTGCTGTCGGCGGCGACGCCGTGGACGGCGAGGTCGTATTGGCCGCGGGTGCCGAGGCTGACGCGGGTGGACCAATCGGGCAGCTGGAGTTCGACCTGGATGCCGATGGCGGCGAGGTATTGCTGGACGATCTCGGCGCTATCTTTGTGCATGCCGAACTGGGCGGTGGCGAGCATCTTGGCCTGGATGCCGGAGGCGTAGCCGGCTTCGGCCAGCAGGGCCTTGGCGCGGGCGGGGTCGTAGGCCCAGCCGCGGGAGAGTTGCTCGTCGAAATAGGGGGTGCCCGGCGCGATGGGCACGCCTTCGAGCGGGCGGCCGCGGCCGAAGAAGGCGACCTTGACGATGTCTTCGCGCTTGACGGCATGGGCGACGGCGCGGCGGACCAGCGGGTTGTTGAAGGGCGGGCGGGTGCCGTTGAACAGGCTCTCCATGAAGGCCGCACCTTGGACTTCATCGAGGCGCAGGCGGCTGTCGGTCTCCACGGAGGCCATGGCCTGCCAGGGGACGTATTCGATCATATCGAGGTCGCCGGCGCGCAGGGCGGCGATGCGGAGGTTTTCATCGGGGTAGGCGGTGAAGAGGATGCCCTTGAGCTTGGGCAGGCCGGGCTTGAAGTAGTTGGGGGAGGCGGCGAGCTCGATGCTGGTGCCGCGTTCCTGGCGGACGAGGCGGTAGGGGCCGCAGCCGATGGGGGTGCGCGGGTCGGAGCCGGCCCAGCAGATATGCATGTTGTAGTTGGCGAACCAGGCAGGGAGGGTGGCGAGCTTTTCCTTCGGGACCAGGCGGACGGTGTAGGGATCCGGCGTTTCGACGCGGGCGAGTTGCTGGAACTGGACGCGCATATGGGCGGTGGATTTCTCGCCGGCGACCTGTTCGATGGTCCAGGCGACGTCCTTGGCGGTGAGCTTTTCGCCGTTGTGGAAGACGACATCCTGGCGGAGCTTGAAGACCCAGGCGCCTTGGTCATCGAGCGCCCAGGAGGTGGCAAGCTCGCCGGTGAGCTCGCCCTTGGCGTTCCAGGCGACGAGGCTGCGGTTGAGCAGCATCTTCACGGTGCCGGCGGAGGCGCCGGTATTGTCCCAGGGGGAGAGGTTGGGCGGGAAGGCGGAGAGGCCGTAGCGGACGAAGCCGGGGCGGGCCTGGGCGCGGGCGGAGCGGTGCAGGAGCGGAACGGTCGCGAGGCCACCGAGAAGCGCGCGGCGGGTGGGGACCATGAGGGGGGCTCCATTGATGCATGGGGCGCCGAGCAGGCGCGGTACGACATCATGAAGGTTTGATTCGGTGGCGGCAACCGTTCTTGTGCAGGTGCGAAGGGAAGGAAGGATTCTTCTTTTTCTGAAGAAAAAGAAGCAAAAAGACTTTGTGACTTTGCGCCGGGGCTAGCCACGGCGCAAAGTTACGAAAGTTTTTTGGTTCTTTTTTTCAAAAAAGAACGCGCTTGCTTCTAGGCGGCTGCTGCCACTTCCGCGTGCGCTTCGGCGAGCAGGGTGAAGGAGCGCTTGCGCAACGCGTGGTCGTGGATGGAGGTGGTGACGATGAGTTCCTGGGCGCCGGTGCGGGCGATGAAGGCGGCCAGGCCGGCGCGGACGGTGGCCGGCGAGCCGACGACGGCGCAGGAGAGGGAGTGGGAGATGGCGGCCTGGAAGCGCGGGTCCAGGCTTTCGAAGAAGCCTTCCACCGGCGGCGGGAGTTTGCCGGGCCGGCCGGTGCGCATGTTCACGAAGCTCTGCTGCTGCGAGGTGAAGAGGTAGCGGGCTTCCTCATCCGTGGGGGCGACGATGACGCCGAGGCCGGGCATGGCGTAGGGGCGGGCGAGGTGCTCGGAGGGGCGGAAGCGGCTGTTGTAGATGGCGGTGGCGGCATCCAGCGAATCTGGCGCGAAATGGGAGGCGAAGGCGTAGGGCAGGCCGAGGGCGGCGGCGAGCTGGGCGCCGTAGGTGCTGGAGCCGAGCATCCAGACGGGGATATCGAGGCCCTCGCCGGGGACGGCGCGGAGCTGCTGGCCGGGTTCGGCGGGGCGGAAATAGGACATCAGCTCCATGACGTCCTGCGGGAAATCATCTTCCTGGAGGAGGGAGCGGCGCATGGCGCGGGCGGCGATCTGGTCTGTGCCTGGGGCTCGGCCGAGGCCGAGGTCGACGCGGCCGGGGTAGAGGGCGGCCAGGGTGCCGAACTGCTCCGCGATCAACAGCGGGGCGTGGTTGGGCAGCATGATGCCGCCGGAGCCGATGCGGATGCGCTTGGTGCCGTTGGCGACATGGGCGAGGGCAACGGCGGTGGCGGCGCTGGCGATGCCGGGCATGTTGTGGTGCTCGGCCATCCAGTAGCGGTTGAAGCCGAGGGCTTCGACGTGGCGGACGAGATCGGCGGAGTTGCGCAGGGCCTGGCCGGCATCCGCGCCTTCGGGGATGGGGGAGAGGTCGAGGACGGAGAGGGGGGTCATGGGTGGGGTCCTCAGGCGAGGGTGGGGGCGCGGCGGTGGTGGAAGGCTTGTTCGTAGTCGTAGGCCAATGCCAGGAGGCTGGCTTCGCTCCAGGGGCGGCCGACGAGGATGAGGCAGAAGGGGGCGCCGTCGGCCAGGTAGCCGGCGGGGACGACGATTCCGGGCAGGCCGCCGATGTTGATTTCCGAGACCGTGGTGGCGGCGATGTGGAGGTCGCCGGTGCGTGGGGGGAGGGGTTGGGACATCTGCGGGAGGGCGATGGCGTCCAGGCCGTTGCGGTCCATCACGTCGGCCAGGATGGCCTGGTAGCGTTCGCGGGCGCTGCGCAGGGCGGTCATGTCGGGCGGGAGGGTGGGGTTGGCGCGGCAGGCTTCGAAGCCGGGGAGTTGGGTGAGGTAGGGCAGGAAGCCGGTGGGGGCGAAGGGGTCCTGCGAGGCGACGTGGGCGGCGAATTCGGCGAAGGTTTTCAGCGCGGCATCGGGGCCGAGGCGGTGGAGGTAGTTGGTGAGGTCGTGGGGCAGGGATTCCATGCCGCGGGAATCGTAGCGGGCGCCGGCGGGGCGTTCGAGGGCGATGGCGGCGAAGCCGGTGCCGGCGAAGGGGTCGGCGATGAGGGTGGCGCCGCGGGAGGCGAGTTCTTCCTGGGCGCGGGCGTAGAGGGAGTCGATTTCGGGGTGCAGGGGCACGTCGCGCCAGCCGGCGCCGAAGAGGCCGAGGCGGGCGCCGCGCAGCGCGGTGGGGTGGAGGCCGGCGGTGTAGCCCCCGGGGGGGAGGCGGCCGATGGCGGCGGTGGTTTTGGGATCCGCCATGGTGTAGCCGGCCAGGGCATCGAGGCAGAGGGCGGCATCGCGGACGGTGCGGGCGACGGGGCCGACGACGTCTCGCATGGAAGACAGCGGGAAGACGCCGGTGTTGGGGACGAGGGCGTGGGTGGGCTTGATGCCGACCAGGGCCTGGGCGGCGGCGGGGTTCTGGATGGAGCCGCCGGTTTCCTCGGCCATGCCCAGCACGGCCATGCCGGAGGCGACCGCGCTGGCGCTGCCGGCCGACGAGGCGCCGGGGGCTCGGTCGGGCGCGACGGCGTTCAGGGTGGGGCCGGCCCAGGAGTTGTTGGCGTGGGTGCCGCTGGCGCTGAGGACGGGGACGTTGGTTTTGCCGAGCAGGATGGCGCCGGCGGCGCGCATGCGGGCGACGACGGGGCTGTCATGCGCGGGCATGAGGTCGATGCCGCCGGATTTGCTGTGCAGCAGGGACCAGCCGGCGGTGGTGGGGAAGCCGACCATGTCCATCGGGTCTTTCACCACGGCGGGGACACCGGCCAAAGGCGGGAGTTTCTCGCCTGCGGCGCGGCGGCGGTCGATTTCGCGGGCGTCTGCCAGGGCCTGGTCGTTGTGGAAGATGAGGGCGTTGAGGCGGGGGTTGTGCGCGGCGATCTGGGCGAGATGGGCTTCGGTGAGTTGTTCGGCGGTGAAGCGGCCGGCGGCGAGGCCCTGCTGGATCTGGGCGATTGTGAGGGTGGTGACGTCGATCTCGCTCATGCCGGGGCTCCTGTTCGGGGAGAGGGTAGGCGGATGGCGGGGCGTGGCCAAGCGGGCTGTGCTGGGGCAGGGTGGCGGGAGCAGGGAGGGCGCGGCATGAGCGAGTTGGTGGGCTATGAGCTGAAGGACGGGGTGGCGTGGCTTTCGCTGGATGACGGGAAGGCGAATGCGCTTTCGCTCGCCATGTCCACGGCGATCGGGGCGGCGCTGGACCGGGCGGCTTCCGAGGCGAAGGTGGTGGTGCTGCGCGGGCGGCCGGGGATTCTGGGCGGCGGGTTCGACCTGAAGGTGATCCGCGGTGGCGACATGGCGGCGCGGGCGGCGATGGTGGAGGGGGGGATGGCGTTGATCTCCCGGCTGTACCTGCATCCGCAGCCGCTGGTGATCGCCTGTACCGGGCATGCGGTGGCGGCGGGGGCGCTGACGCTGCTGACGGGGGATATCCGGATTGGGCTGAAGGGGGCGTTTCGGATCGGGCTGAACGAGACCTCGATCGGGCTTTCGCTGCCGCCGGCAGGGGGGGAGCTGGCGCGGGATCGGCTGGTGCCCGGCGCGCTGGTAGAGGCGACGCTGGGGGCGAAGCTGTACGGGCCGGATGAGGCGGTGGTGGCGGGGTATCTGGACCGGGCGGTGTTCGTGGCGGAGTTCGACAAGGTGGTGGCTGAGGCGGCCGCTGCCTGCATGAAGTTGGATGGGGCGGCGTATGCCGGGACGAAGGCCCGGCTGCGGGGGACTTTCAGCGAGAGGTGTAAGTAAGTATTCTTCTTTTTCTGAAGAAAAAGAAGCAAAAAGACTTTTGTTAAAAAAGTTTTTTGGTTCTTTTTTTCAAAAAAGAACGCGCTTTCTATCTTGCTGGAGTGACCCGATGTCTGACGAAGTGATCGCCTATCTGCAGGGTGAAAGGGACGCGATTCTGGACCGGCTGAAGGCCTTGATCCGGATTCCCAGCGTTTCGACCGATCCGGCGTTTGCGCCGCACATGGATGCGGCGCGGGCGTTCCTGGTGGATCGGCTGAAGGCGGCGGGGTTTGCCGATGCGCGGCTGTTGGCGGGGGAGCATCAGCCGGCGGTGTATGCGAGCTGGATGGGCGCGCCGGGGAAGCCGACGCTGATCGTGTATGGGCATTATGACGTGCAGCCGGCGGATCCGGTGGCGTTGTGGCGGACGCCGCCGTTCGAGCCGACCGAGGTGGAGGGGCGGCTGTATGCGCGCGGGGCTTCGGATGTGAAGGGTTCCACCATGATCGCGGTGGAGACGGTGGCGGCGTTCCTGGCCGTGCATGGGAGCCTGCCGGTGAACGTGAAGCTGTTCCTGGAGGGCGAGGAGGAGTGCGGCAGCCCGAGCTTGCGCGGGATTGTGGAGCGCAACCGCGAGGCGCTGGTGGCGGATGCGCTGCTGTCGGCGGATGGCGGCTGGGCGAGCACCGAGGTGCCGACGGTGGGCGTGGGCGGGCGCGGGATCACCGGGTTGGAGATTTCGCTGCGCACGGCGACGAAGGATGGGCATTCCGGGCGGTATGGCGGGGCAGCCAGGAATGCGCTGCGGGAGATGGCGGCGCTGATGGCCTCGATCCATGACGACCAGGGGCGGATTCTGGTGGCCGGGTTTGGGGCGGATGCGAAGCCGGTGACGAATGCGGTGCGGGCTTCGGCGGCGGCGCTGCCGTTCGATGAGGCGGAGTGGTACGCGCAGTTCGGCGGGGTGCCGTGGGGTGACCCGGCCTATACCGTGCGCGAGCGGACGACGGTGCGGCCGACGATCGAGATCAACGGGATGTGGGGCGGCTACCAGGGGGCGGGGACCAAGACGGTTCTGCCGGCGGAGGCGCATGCCAAGATCACGATGCGGCTGGCGCCGGGGATGGACCCAGGGCGGGCGCAGGTGGCGTTGCGGGCGCATCTGGTGGCGCAGGTGGCGCCGGGGGTTCAGCTGGAGCTGACGCCGGAGGCGGGCGGGACGCCGGCCAACTCGCTGGACGAGGATCATCCGATGCTGCGTGCGGCGCTGGGCGTGCTGGAGCGGGTGCACGGGCAGCGCGCGTATCCGTCGCGCGCGGGGGGCACGATTCCGATCACGGCGATCTTCAAGGAGATGCTGGGGATGGATTCGATGACGTTCGGCCTGGCGATGCCGGACGAGGATGTGCATGCGCCGAACGAGTTCTGGCGGCTTTCGTCGTTCGAGGCGGGGCTGAAGACCTGGCCGATGCTGCTGACGGAGCTGGGCAAGCTCGCGCCGGCGGATTTCGTGCGCGGGTAGTCATACCAACCCCGGCAATCGCCGACTCTTGCGGCGATTGCCGGGGTTGGTATCGCGCGCCGGGCTGGCCGGTGGCGGCGCGCAAAGCAAAGACTCATACCAGCCCGCATCGGCCCATTCTTCATGGGTCGATGCCATGAGGGGGTGGTATCAGCGCGTGGTGATGACCCGGGTTTCGGAGCGGATGTGGGGGGCGAACTGCGCCCAGCCGCGCATGGCGGTGAATTCCGGGGTTTCCACCGCTTCGGGGCCTGCCAGCTCATAGATCGTGGTGTAGAGGCGCTGGCGGGTGCGGTCGGCGATGCCGCGGTTGGTGCGGGAGACGATGCCGTCTGTTGTGTAGCGGCGGCCGCTGAGCACGCCGGGGCAGGCCAGGGCATCGGGCAGGTGGACAGTGTCGTACCAGCTGTTCCACGCCGCCTCCACGTCTTCGTCGACCTCGGCGGTGACGATGAGGAGGCAGGTGGGGAGCTGGGACATGGCGTGTTCCTAGGTTGGGCGCAGGCGGTAGTGGCTGACGCCCCAGGTTTCGCCGCCCTCGGCGCCGAACAGGCCGGCGGTGGCGAGGAAGAAGAGGCGCCAGCGGCGGCGCCAGAGCTGCCACTCGGCACCGTAGGTGGCGCGCAGCACGCGGTCTACCTCCGCCGGGTTGGCATCGAAGCGGGCGAGCCAGTCATTCGCGGTGCGGGCGTAGTGCAGGCCGGACCAGCGCCAATCGGCCTCCACGGTGAAGGGGGCGTCGATGTGCCGGATCATGGCGTGGCTGGGCATGATGCCGCCGGTGAAGAAGTGCTGGGCGATCCAGTCTGACTTGTCTGCCGTGTCGAAGCGGTAGGGCTGGGTGACGTGGCTGAAGACGTGCAGGAAGAGCGCGCCATCGGGCTTGAGCCAGGTGTGGATGCGGCGGAGCAGGGCTTCCCAGTTCGACATGTGCTCGAACATCTCGACCGAGACGATCCGGTCGAAGCGGGCTTCGGGCTGGAAGGCGTTCATGTCTGCGGTGATGACGCGCAGGTTGGACAGGCCACGGGCGGTGGCTTGGGCTTCGATATGGGCGCGCTGGGAGTGGGAGTTGGAGACGGCGGTGATGCGGGATGCGGGGAAGTGTTCGGCCATCCAGAGGCTGAGCGAGCCCCAGCCGCAGCCGAGTTCCAGGATGTGCTGGCCATCGGCGAGGCCGGCATGGGCGGCGGTTTCGGCCAGGGCCAGCTCCTCGGCGTCGGCGAGGGTGGAGGCGGCGTCGGCGTAGAGGCAGCAGGAGTATTTGCGGCGCGGACCAAGGACGGTGGCGAAGAAATCGGCCGGGACTTCGTAGTGCTGCGCGTTGGCCTCCGCGGTGGCGACCGCGATGGGGTGGGCGTGCATGGTGCGGGCGAAATCCTGCTCCAGCGTGGCGGGCAGGCGGCGGAGCTGGCGGGCGGTGCGGCCGACCAGGGCGGCGATGCCGGCGCGGGTCAGCGCATCCGGCAGGGGCAGGCGTTCCACGGCGGCGGTGGCGGCGGCGACGAGGGTCATCGCGTGTCTCCGTTCAGCGCGCTTCGGGCGCGGGCGCTGTGAGGGTGGGGCGGGCGAAGGGGCGCGGGAGGAAGGCGGGGACGCGGCGCTGATAGGCGGCGTAGGCCTCGCCGCGGCTGGCGAGCATGGCGGCTTCCAGCGGCGGGATGCCGGAGACGTGGACGAGGAGCCAGTAGATGAAGGCGGGGCCGATGAGGGCGACGAAGCCGAAGGGGGCGGGCAGGGCGAAGAGGGCGAGGCCGAGCCAGAACAGCCACTCGCCGACATAGTTGGGATGGCGCGAGCGGGACCACAGGCCGGTGTCGCAGACCTGGCCATGGCCGGCCTTGCGGCGGAAGGCGCGGAGCTGGGAGTCCGACAGGGCTTCCACGGCGAGGCCGAGGAGGGCGACGGCGAGGCCGACGAGGGCCAGGGGCGAGGGCGGCCAGGGGGCGGTGGCGGCGAGGGCGACGGGGATGATGAGCAGGGCGGCGGCGGCGGCCTGGATTTGCAGGAAGCCGAACATGCGGGGTTCGTAGCCGGTGCCCCAGCTTTGGCGCAGGGCGGCGTAGCGGGCGTCTTCCGGGGCGCCGCGGCTGCGGGCGGTGATGTGGGCGCCGAGGCGCAGGGACCACAGGCCGAGCAGCACGGCGATGGTACGGCCGGAGGGGCCGGCGGCGAAGGCGGCCGTGATGCCGACGGCGCCGAGGCCGAAGGTCCAGATCGCGTCGACCCAGCCGGCGTTGCGCAGGGCGCGCTGCAGGGCCCAGGCGCCGGCCATGATGGCGGCCAGCGCGGCCCAGGCGAGGAGGCAGATGGTGATGAGGGACATCAGATGCCGAGGAGCGGTTGGATCATGCGGGCGAACCAGCCATGGGCGCGCAGCCGGCCGGTGGTGGCGATGAGGCAGATGCATTCCTCGCCGACATCCAGCGCCTTCGGCTCGTGGTCGAGGGATTCGTCGCCCTCGGCACAGTCGCCGGCGGCATAGGTGCCGGTCTCATCCCCGAAGGCGCCCTGGAGGATGCAGGCGATCTCGCCGCCGGTGTGGCCATGGGCGGGGAGCGCGATGCCGGGGGCGACGCGGATGAGGTCGAGCCTTGTGTTGTCTGGCCCGCGCGGAATGAGGGGCATGAGGCGGATGCCCGGGCCGAGCCAGATCCAGCGACCGGTGGCGAAATCCGCCACCGTGATGGGTTCCGGCGCTGCGGCGCGGCGCGGTTCCTGCGGGCCGAGGCGGGCCAGGGTGGCGGCCAGTGCATCGGCGGCCAGCGGCGTGGCGGGCAGCGCCTCCAGCTTCGCGGCGGCGACGGACTTGGCCAGGGCGAGGGAGCGGCGGCAGGCCTCGCAGCGGGCCAGATGGGCGCGCACCACAACGCGGTGGGCGCGTGGGAGGCGGCCGGCGGCGTAGGCGAGGAGGGTTTCGTCGGAGGGATGGTGCTGGATCATGGTGCTTCGCCCAACAGGGACCGCAACCTGGCCATGGCGAGGCGCAGGCGCGATTTGACGGTGCCGAGGGGAATGCCGAGCGCGCGTTCGATCTCGCCGTGCGGCCGGTCGTCGAAGAAGGCGAGTTGCACGACTTCGGCCTGTTCGGTGGAGAGCTGGGCGAGCGCGGCGCGGATGCGTTCGGACTGGCGGGCCGCATCGACCAGGGCATCGGCCTGGGCGGGGGGCGGCGGGTCGTCCGTGGGGTCTGCGTCCGGCACGGCGATGCCGTCCCGGCGGGCGGCATCGATGCGCAGGTTGCGGGCGATGGTGAAGATCCAGGCGGCGGCGCCGGTGCTGGCGGGGTCGAACTGGGCGGCGCGGCGCCAGACGACGAGCAGGGTTTCCTGCGCCAGCTCCTCCGCGCGGGCGGCCGGGAGGCCGAGGCGGAGGAGGTAGGATTTCACCTTGGGGGCGAACAGGCCGAACAGCTCCGCGAAGGCGGTGCGGTCGGCCCGTTCGGCCACGGCGCGCAGAAGGCGCAGGGCCGGATCGCCGGAATCGGTCATCGACGGGGCGTTCACCGGAAAGGCGGCCGCGCGGAGGCGCGGTGCTCCGGATGGAAAGGGTTCATAAGGGCGGCTGCGTGCAAGCATCACCTCGAAAGACGGATGGCGTGGCACTTTGGATCACACGCGGTGGCGGTGATCCAAGCGCAGACGGCGCTCGTTTCCGCTATAGAATTCGAATCCGCCGGAGTACGACCCGCCCATGCCCCATCGCAGGCGCCGCATTGCCATTGTTGGAAGCGGCATTTCCGGCATGTCTGCCGCCTGGCTGCTGTCCCAGGCGCATGACGTGACGATGTATGAGCGCGCGGCGCAGGCCGGCGGGCATAGCCGGACGATTCGCACGGCGGCCGGCGTGGCGGTGGATACCGGGTTCATCGTCTATAACGAGCAGACCTATCCGAACCTGGTGGCGCTGTTCCGGCATCTGGGCGTGGCGACGCAGGCCAGCGACATGTCCTTTGCGGTTTCGCTGGAGGGGGGGCGGCGGGAGTATTCGGCGGCGGATTGGCGCGGGATGATCGCGCAGCCTTCCAACCTGGTGCGGCCGCGGTTCTGGTCGATGCTGATCGACCTGCTGCGGTTCTACCGCGAGGCGCCACGGGTGGCGGCGGGGCTGGAACATGACCTGCTGGCGCTGGATGCGTTCCTGAAGCGGGAGAAGTATTCCGACGGGTTCGTGCAGGACCATCTGCTGCCGATGGCGGCTGCCATCTGGTCGGTGCCGGCGGCGGAGGCGGGTTCCTACCCGGCGGCGGCATTCATCCGGTTCTGCGAGAACCATGGGCTGCTGAAGCTGCGCGACCGGCCGGTGTGGCGGACGGTGACGGGTGGCAGTGCGGCCTATGTGGCGAAGCTGACCGCGCCCTATGCCGATCGTATCCGGCTGGGCTGCGGGGCCACGCGCATCGTTCGGGCGGCCGATCATGTGGTGGTGCATGACAGCGACGGGGGCAGCGAGCGCTACGACGACGTGGTGATCGCCACCCACGCCCCGCAGGCGCTGGCGCTGCTGGCGGATCCGACGGATGCGGAGCAGGCGTTGCTGGGGCCGATCCGCACCGCGCTGAACCGGGTGGTGATGCATCGGGATCCCAGGCTGATGCCGCGGCGGCGGGCGGCGTGGGCGAGCTGGAACTACCTGTCGCGCACCGATGGTTCGTTGTGCGTGACGTACTGGATGGACCGGCTGCAGGCGCTGCCGGGGCCGGAGCCGCATTTCGTGACGCTGAATCCTTCGGTGGAGCCGGCGGAGATATTGAACGAGGAGTGGTTTTCCCACCCGCAATTCGATGCCGCGGCGATGCGGGCGCAGCGCATGTTGTGGACGCTGCAGGGGCGGCGGAACACGTGGTTCTGCGGGGCGTGGTTCGGCTCCGGATTCCATGAGGATGGGCTGCAATCGGGCCTTGCGGTGGCCGAGCAGCTGGGCGGGGTGCGGCGGCCCTGGGCGATGCCGGCGGCTGCGCCGCGCATTGCCATGCCGCCTTTGAGCGAGGCGGCGTGAGCGGCGCCGCACCCCGTGCCGAGACCTCTGCGCTGTATGGCGGCAGCGTGACGCATGTGCGGCTGCGGCCGGTGCGGCACCGGCTGCGCTACCGCATGCTGACGATGCTGCTGGACCTGGACGAGTTGCCCGAGCTGTCGCGGCGGTTGTGGCTGTTCGGGCATAACCGGCGGGCGGTGTTTGCTTTCCGGGACCGTGACCATGGCGATGGGTCCGCGACGCCGTTGGCCGAGCAGATTGCCGCGATGCTGCGTGGGGCGGGTCTGGACCCCGCGGGCGGGCGCATTCGGGTGCTGTGCATGCCGCGGGTGCTCGGCATGGTGTTCAACCCGATCACTGTCTATTTCTGCGACGGCGCGGATGGGGCGCTGCAGGCGATGGTGTATGAAGTGAACAACACCTTTGGGCAGCGCCATACCTATCTGATCCCGGCCGCCGGGACCGATGTGCAGCACCAGGGATGCGACAAAAGGTTCTATGTGTCGCCGTTCATGGACATGCAGCAGCGCTACCGGTTTCGGGTGGCGCCGCCGGGGGAACGGTTCGCGCTGGCGATCGAGTCGGCCGACGAGGCCGGGCCGTTGCTGTATGCGGCGTTCACCGGGCGGCGGCGGGTGCTGGGCGATGCCGGGTTGGCGCGGGCGCTGCTGGGGCATGGGTTGCAGGCCATGCGCGTGGTGGGTGGCATTCATTGGGAGGCGCTGAAGCTGTGGCTGAAGGGGATGCGGTTGCGGCCGCGCCCGGCGCCGCCTTCGGAGCCGGTGACGGTAGGGCGATGATCAGGCTTTGGGTGACGACGGCGCTGGTGCTGCTGCCGATTGATGCGGTGTGGCTGACGGTGATGGCCCAGCCGTTCTATCGGGCGCATATCGGGCATTTGCTGGCGCCAGATTTCGCGGTGGCGCCGGCGGTGGCGTTCTACCTGTTGTATGTGTCGGGGATCGTGGCGCTGGCGCAGCGCGGGGCGGCGGATTGGCGCGAGGCGGGGCTGCGCGGTGCGATGCTGGGGCTGGTGGCCTATGGCACCTATGACCTGACCAACCAGGCAACGCTGCTGGGCTGGCCCACGCTGGTAACGGTGGTGGACCTGGTATGGGGCACATTCCTGACCGCCACCGGCGCCGCGTTGGGATTTGTTCTGGCAGGCCGTAAGCGGACTGCGTGATGCGGAGAAGCGCTGCCTCTCCGCATCAAATCCGAAAAGTCTTTTTGCTTCTTTTTCTTCAGAAAAAGAAGAGTCTTACTTCTTCGTCAGCCACTTCTTGCTGATCCGGCACCCCACGGTATAGGCGGGGTTGAACACGTTGCCGATATCATAGCTGACGGTCTGGCCCATGAGGTGCGAAGCGGCGCGGGGATCGAGGCCGTAGTCCTCGCCGAGCCAGCGCATCATTTCCGTGGTGGCGTGTTGCAGGGCCTGGTCGAGCGGGCGGGCGTTGCCGACGGTGAAGATGTCCTCTTCGGTTTCGCCGCGCGGCCAGGTGATGGTGCGCTTGAGGACCTGGAAGGTGACTTCCATTTCGAACGAGGTTTCGATGCCGGTGCCGGTGATTTCGCCGTCGCCTTGGCAGGCGTGGCCGTCGCCCAGGTAGAACAGGGCGCCGGGCTGGAAGACGGGGAGCCAGGCGGTGGTGCCGGGGCGGAACAGCCGGTAGTCCATGTTGCCGCCGTGGTTGGCGCTGGTGGCGGTGGAGATGGCCTGGCCGCGGGCCGGCGCGGTGCCGAAGCAGCCGATCATGGGCTGGATGGGCGGGGCGAAGTTTTCCAGGCCCGGTGAGGGTTCGCGCAGGCGGACGGTGCCGGCGTTGTTGTCGATCATCCAGACGGAGCGTTCGTTGGCCGGGCGGTCGGGGATGGCGGCGGGGTCGAGGACGGTCAGGGCCAGGGGGGAGTAGGTCCAGCCGGTGGCGCGGCTGGGGGTGAGGCGGTTGATGTGGACGGCCAGGGTATCGCCGGGTTCGGCGCCTTCGATGAAGAACGGGCCGGTCATGGGGTTGCCGCGTTCCCAGGCCTGGGCCTCGTTGGCGTCCAGGCCCGAGGCGTCGATGGTGGCGGCGATGAGGGTGTCGCCGTTGGCGAGGCGGAGCACCGGGTCTGCGGTGCCGATGACGGTGTGGTAGCGCGTGGGCTGGAAGCGGTGCGTGGCCATCGGTGGTTCCCCGGGGTGCTGAGGCGGGAACGATAGCGGCCGGGGGCGTGGCTGCGAAGCGCCTACCCCAGTGCCTGGTTGATCAGGGCGAAGCTGCGTGTGGCGCAGGCCGGCGCGGGTGTGCCGCGGATCATGCGCAGGGCTTCGTCCACCACGGGGAGGCCGTGGGCAGTGAGCATGGGGGCCAGGGTGGGGTCGGTGATGTCGATGCGGACGAAGGCGCCGGCGCGGGCGGTGAGGTAGTGGGCGATGAGGGCCCAGGCGCTGGCGGCATCGGGTGCGATCACGGGGCCGATGACCTCGCCGCGGCCAAAGGGGCGCAGCATGGCGAAGCCCTCGGCCGAGCCGTTGCGTTCGAGGAGGATGGCCTGGCCCTGGGTGAGGATGGCGGAGAGGGCGCGGGTGCGGTCCATGCCGGTGGCTGTGGTGTCGAGCGTGGCGAGGGCGGGGAGGTCGTGCGCGGTGGCCGGGCGAAGGTTTTGGCCCGGCGCGAGGGGGACGGGGGGCGGTGCGATGGCGGGGCCCTGGTGCTGGTGGATGGTGCCGGCGGGGGCGAAGCCGAGGCGGCGGTAGAGGGCTTGGCCGGCTTGGGTGGCATGGAGTTGCACGGCGCGGTCGCCGAGGGCGGCGAGGGCGGCATTCATGAGATCGGCGCCGAGGCCTTTTCCCTGCTGGTCGTTGGCGACGATGAGCATGCCGAAACAGCCCCAGGCGGGGCCGAGCGGCCAGCTCATGGAGGTGCCGAGCAGGCGATCGCCGTCCGAGATGGCCCAGCCCTGGCCGAGATCGAGGGCGAAGCGCCAATCCTGCTCGCGGTGGGGC
The DNA here is from genome assembly GCA_027483995.1 of Acetobacteraceae bacterium. GTDB lineage: Bacteria > Pseudomonadota > Alphaproteobacteria > Acetobacterales > Acetobacteraceae > CAMDGX01. Next base: position 3,581 of record JAIXTK010000172.1, on the reverse strand, counting down.
CAGCGTATGGCCTGGGTGAGGCCGTGAGCCTGGGGGAGGTCGGCGGGCAGGAGGGGGCGCAGGGGCAGGGGCATGATTCTTTCTCCGGCCTTCATATTCACCATTGCCGTGCGTGGCGCAATGTTGCAAACGCCTCGCAATTGCATTTGCGATGCAGGTCTTTTCCCCCACGCCGGTGGCCCTAGACTGGCCCGGCATGACGACGGAGCGCCCGTGATGACCGCCCTGCGGCCCAAGTATGTGACCTTCGATTGCTACGGCACCCTGACCTGGTTCCAGCCGGGCGAGACGGCGGCGCGGCTGATGGCGGACCGGGTGCCGGCCGAGCGGATGCCGGATTTCCTGACGGACTTCATGTGGTACCGCTACGATGAGGTGCTGGGCGCCTGGCAGCCCTATGTGGACGTGCTGAAGAACGCGCTGGAGCGCACCTGCCGGAAGCACGGCGTGGCGTTCCGCGAGGCGGATGGGCAGGCGATCTATGACGCGGTGCCGACATGGGGGCCGCACCCCGATGTGGCGGCGCCGCTGACGCGGGTGGGGCAGCGCTATCCGCTGGTGGTGCTTTCCAATGCGGCGGACGAGCAGATCCAGCGCAATGTGGATCTGCTGCAGGCGCCGTTCCACAAGGTGTACACGGCGCAGCAGGCGCAGGCCTACAAGCCGCGGATGCAGGCCTTTGAATACATGTTCGACATGCTGGGCTGCGCGCCGGAGGAGGTGCTGCACGTGTCCTCCAGCCTGCGCTACGACCTGATCCCCGCCCATGCGCTGCGGATCGGGCAACGGCTGTATGTGAACCGGGGCTACGAGGTTTCGGTGCCGTCGTTCGGCTACCATGAGACGACGACGATCGAGGGCCTGGCCCAGTTGCTGGGCTGCTGAGGCGATGAAGCTCGATTCCTACTGGCTGGATACGTCCACGCGCTTTGCCGGGGTGGCGCAGGGGCCGGTGGAGGGGCGGGTGGACGTGGCGGTGATCGGCGCCGGGTTCACCGGGCTTTCGGCGGCGCTGGCGCTGGCGCGGCGGGGGGCGAGCGTGGCGGTGCTGGAGGCAGGCCAGGTGGCCGCGGGAGCGTCGGGGCGCAATGGCGGGCATGTGAACAACGGCACGGCGCATGACTATGCCGGGCTGGCCGACAAGCTGGGCCAGGAGCATGCGCTCTCGCTGTATCGGGCGTTCGACGATGCGGTGGACACGGTGGAGCGCATCGTGCGGGAGGAGCAGATCGCCTGCGATTTCCGGCGCAGCGGCAAGATCAAGCTGGCGGCCAAGCCGGCGCATTACGAGAGCATCGCGCGCGGGTTCGAGCGGCTGAACCGGGAATGCGACCCGGAGACGGAGCTGCTGCCGCGCGAGCGGGTGCGCGAGGAGATCGGCTCCGATGCGTTCCACGGAGCGTTGCTGTATCGCAAGAGTGCGATGATGCACATGGGCAAGTTCGGCGCCGGGATTGCCGATGCGGCAACGCGGGCGGGGGCGCGGATTTTCGAGCAGGCGGGGGTGACGGGGCTGACCCGGCTGGCCGGGGCCGCGCATCGGGTGACGACGGCGCGCGGCACGCTGGAGGCCGGGCAGGTGCTGGTGGCGACGGGGCCGAGCCGGGAGGGGCCGTTCGCCTGGTTCCGCCGACGGGTGGTGCCGGTGGGCAGCTTCATCGTGGTGACGGAGCCCCTGAGCGCCGCGCAACTCGACAGCATCATGCCGACGCGGCGCACGGCGACCACCACGCAGCATATCGGCAACTACTTCCGCATTTCGCCGGATGACCGGCTGATCTGGGGCGGGCGGGCGCGGTTCGCCTTCTCCAACCCCACCGAGGATGCGCGCAGCGGCGAGGTGCTGCGGGCGCAGCTGATGGCGGTGTTTCCGCAACTGGCCGGGGTGCGCTTCGATTATTGCTGGGGCGGGTTGGTGGATATCACCGAGGACCGGCTGCCGCGGGCGGGCGAGCATGACGGGCTGTTCTACGCCATGGGGCTTTCGGGCCACGGGGCGCAGATGTCGGTGCATCTGGGCCAGCAGATGGCGCGTGTGATGGGCGGGGAGGCGGAGGCCAATCCGTTCCGCCGGCTGCCGTGGCGGGCGCTGCCGTTCAACTGGGGCACGCCGTGGTTCCTGCCGCTGGTCGGCGCCTATTTCCGCTACAAGGATCGGGTGGGATGAGCGCGCTGCCGGGGCATTGGGTGGATCCCGTCGAAGGCGATACGCGGCCGCCGGCTTCGGCCGATGTGGTGGTGATCGGGGCGGGGATCGCGGGGGTGGCGGCGGCCTATACGCTGGCCAAGGCCGGGCATTCCGTGGCGCTGCTGGAAAAGGGCGTGGTGGCCGGAGAGCAGTCCAGCCGCAACTGGGGCTGGTGCCGGCTGATGAGCCGGGACGAGCGCGAGATTCCGCTGATGCAGCGGGCGCATGCGCTGTGGGACCAGTGGCCGGCCGAGACCGGGCAGGAGATGGGGTTCCGGCGCAACGGGCTGCTGTATGTGACCCGGGACCCGAAGGAACTGGCGGGCTGGCAGGCCTGGGCCGACATGGCCCGCCCCTACCAGGCGCCGGTGCGGATCATCGGGGCGGAGGAGGCGCGGCGCCTGGCGCCGGGGATGCCGCAGGACTGGATCGGCGGTGTGGTCTCGCCGCAGGACGGGCGGGCGGAGCCTGGCCTGGCCGCGCCGGCGATCGCGCGGGCGGCGCGGGCGCTGGGGGCTTCCGTGGTGCAGAACTGCGCCGTGCGCGGGCTGGACACGACCGGCGGGCGGATCAGCGGGGTGTTCACCGAGCATGGGCTGGTGAAGACGAACGCCGTGATCCTGGCCGGGGGGGCGTGGTCTTCCATGTTCCTGCGGCGGCATGGGATCGACCTGCCGCAGAGCTCCGTGCATTCCACTGTGTTCGCCACCACGCCGGCGAAGCAGGTGGTGCAAGGCGGGTTCTATTCCGCCGATCTGTGCCTGACGCCGCTGCTGGATGGCGGCTACATCGTGGCGGCCAAGGCGCGCACGCGCATCGAGATCACGCCGGCGGCAATCCGCTACGCCGCGCGGTTCGGGCGCTCGCTGCTGGCCAACCGCAAGGTGGTGGAGCTGCGCATGGGGCGCTCCTTCTTCGAAGGGCCGGACACGATCCATCGCACATGGCGCTTCGACCGGGAGACGGTGTTCGAGCGCATCCGGGTGCTGGATGCCAAGCCGAACACGGCGCTGGTGGAGCCCGCACTGCGCGACATCGTGGCGGCGTGCCCGGAGCTGCAGGGGATCCAGGCGGCGCGGGTCTGGGCCGGCTGGATCGATCTTACGCCCGATGTGGTGCCGGTGATCGACAACATCCCCGCGCTGGCAGGGCTGACGGTGGCGACGGGGCTCTCAGGGCACGGCTTCGGGATCGGGCCGGCGATCGGGGAGCTGGCGGCGCAGCTGGCCACGGGGGCGACGCCGTTGGTGGATCCCGGTGCGTTTCGGTTGGCGCGGTTTCAGTAAGCAAGGATTCTTCTTTTTCTGAAGAAAAAGAAGCAAAAAGACTTTATCCATTTTGCGCCCGTTCCCCTTGGGAAAGCGGGTGCAAGGTCATAAAAGTTTTTTGGTTC
>JAIXTK010000278.1 GCA_027483995.1 Acetobacteraceae bacterium | reverse complement strand
GGTCGCCGTTGCGGAAGCTTTCGCGCGGGATCAGTTCGTCGCGGCGCAGCAGCGCCTCGGCGCGGCCCACCTCCACCATCAGGTTCCCGTACTCGGTGCGCTTGACCACGCCGTTGATGACCTCGCCGACGCGGTCCTTGAACTCGTCGAACTGCTTCTTGCGCTCGTATTCGCGCACGCGCTGCACGATCACCTGCTTGGCGGTCTGGGCGGCGATGCGGCCGAAATCGATCGGCGGCAGCGGATCGACGATGAAGTCGCCCACGCCCTTCTCGGGGAACATGCGCTTGGCGATGTTCGCCGCCATCTGCGTCTCTTCGTTCTCCACCGTCTCGACGATCTCGGTCCAGCGCGACAGGCGCACATCGCCGGTCTTCTTGTCGATGGTGGCGCGGATGTCCTTCTCGTGGCCGTACTTGGCGCGGCCGGCCTTCTGGATGGCCTGCTCCATCGCTTCCAGCACCTCGTCGCGATCGATCGACTTCTCGCGGGCGACGGCATCGGCGACCAGCAGCAATTCCGGGCGGGCGATCGCGGTGTCCATGGGTGAACCTCGTGGTGGAACGGCGAAAGGGGTTAGTTGGTCGGGGCCGGGCGGGCCGTCGCGGCAATCAGCGCGTCGGTCAGCACCAGCTTGGCGCGGCGGATATCGTCATGCGGCAAGGCGAGCTCAACGCCATCATCCAGCCGCATGCGGGCATGGGTCTCGTCGGCGCCCAGCACCACGCCGGAGATGCGCCGGCGGCCCTCCACCGGAATGGCCATCTCGGCGCGGGCCAGGTGGCCGGCGAAGCGGTTCCAGTCCTTCACCCGCGTCAGCGGCCGGTCGATGCCGGGGGAGGAAACCTCCAGCGTCCAGGCGCCGGTGATGATGTTGGCCACATCGAGCACGGCACCGATGCCCTGGCTGATCGCCTCGCAGTCGGACACGGCGATCGGCGCGCCATCGGCCCGGTCGGCCATGATCTGCACGGTGGGGCGCTCGCGGCCGAGCACGGCCACGCGCACCAGCTCATACCCCATGCCGGAGAGGGAGGGGGCGATGGCTGTCACGATTCGTGCTTCGAGCCCCGCCGCTCGCGGCAGGTCCTCGAGCGGCGCGTCGTTCGCCAGGTCATCGCTGTCGGGATCGTCGTGGGGCATGTGCTCGTCGAGCAGGTCTGTCACCGCAGATGGGGGCGCCGCAACGGGGGGCCGCAAAACAAAAAAGGCGGCCCGTGAAGGCCACCCCCCGAAAGACACCGGAAGATTTAGTAACCCGCGTATAGCGACTTGCCCCACCGAAGGCAAGGTTGCTCAGCGTGGCCGCATCACCGAGACGTCGATGCCGCTGTCGTCCCGCGCGCCGCCGCGCAGCAGGCGACTCTCCTGCCGCGTGGCCGAAAGTGCCGCCACGACGGCCTCATGCCGGGCCGTGGCGCGCCGGGTCACGATCCATATTGTCTTGTCGGGTGCGGGTGCCGGCATCGCCTCGCCTGGCGCCACGCTGCGGCCGGGGAAGCGCCCGTACCACGCAACGTCCCGGGTGCCGTAGAGCTCGTATCCCGCTGCATTCCAGCCATGGTGGTGCAGCATCAGTTCGGCCTCCATCGGCACCACCAGGATGGCATCGCCGGGTTGCATGCGTGCGTTCAGCAGGGCGGCGACCTCCGGCCAGCGCTCGGCCGCGGCGGTGGGGCGCCAGAACGGCACGGCGTGCAGCTGGGCCGCACCCAGCAGGGCGGCGAGCGCGAGGCCTGCCCAGCGCATGCGCCCCAGTGCCACGGCGACCAGCACGATGAACACCGGCACCAGCCAGAGCAGCACGCGCCCGTTCATCAACGGGCGCCATTGGCTGATGATCCAGGTGGCCGCCGGCACCAATGCCAGCACCGCCACCAGCCCCAGCGCCACCCAGCGGCCGAGGTTTCCGCGCCGCACCAGCAGCGCCGCCCCCGCCGCGCCGAGCCCGATGAACGCTGCGTCCGCCCAGGGCTGCGGCCAGTCGATCCAGGGCAGGCCCACCACTTTCTGCACCGCGTAGCGCAGGGCCGTCAGCGTGGGCACCGGGATCCAGAAGCGCCCCAGCGTGTCGCCCAGCTGGGACAGCACGGTCGGCAGCCAGAACAGCCAGGCGAGCGCCACGCCGCCCTGCACCGCCAGCCAGCGCCGCTCCATCCCCGGCCGCACCTGGCCACCGAGCCACAGCACCAGGGCGAAGCCGTTCAGCGCGGCCAGCATGATCGCGGCCACGTTGTGGGTGTAGAGCGCCAGTGCCTCCACCAGCCCCAGCGCCGCGAACCAGCGCCAGCGCCCGTCGCGCAGGGCGGTGAGGGCGAGCAGGATCGCCAGCACCTCGAGCAGCCCGAGCAGGGAATAGGCCCGCGCCTCCAGGCTCAGCTCGATCAGCGTGGCAGAGCAGGCCACCAGCCAGGCGGCCGCCAAACCTGCACGCGCCCCGCCCAGCCGCCATGCGAGCAGCCCGGCCACGGCGGCGGTGGCGGCATCCGGCAGGATGGAGACCAGGCGCAGCCCTTCCGGCGACAGGCCCAGCCGTGCAGCGATGCCGGCGAGGGCGTAGAACAGGGGAGGGTTCGTCTCCTGCCGCCCGGCCGCGCCCCATAGTTCGGACCAGGGGAGGGAGGCGAAGTAGGCGGTGGCGGCTTCGTCGAAGGTGAGTTCGCGGTGCGGCAGCATGAACAGGCGCAGCGCGAGCCCCAGCAGGCCCGCGGCGGCAATCCCCGACGCGACAAGGCGCTGTTTTCCGACCGGCATGAGCCCAGCTTGACAGTCGTTGCAGGCGTGGCGCAAGGCTGCCGCTTTCCCAACCCTGCATGAGGCATGGCCGATGATGGAGGCGCCGATGGATCAGCCTCGTGGCGCCGTGCCCGAGTTGTGCGTGGTGATCCCCGTGCTGAACGAGCGCGACAACATCGCGCCGATGGTCGCGCGGCTGGAGGAGGTGCTGGCCGGGGTCGACGGGGAGGTGATCTTTGTCGACGACGACTCGCGCGATGGCACGCGAGAGGCGGTGCGGGCGACGGCGGCGATGCAGCCCCGGGTGCGGCTGCAGCACCGGATCGGGCGGCGGGGCCTGGCCTCGGCGTTCATCGAGGGCGCGCAGGCGAGCCTGGCCACCAACATCGCCGCGATCGATGGGGATTTGCAGCACGACGAGACGTTGCTGCCGAAGATGCTCGCGGTGCTGCGCGAGGGCGGGACGGATATCGTGGTGGGCAGCCGCCATGTGGAAGGCGGCGGCATGGGCGAGTTCGCCGCGGCACGGGTCGGGATGAGCAACTTCGCCACCCTGCTTGCGAAACCGGTGCTGCGCACCCCGCTATCGGACCCGATGAGCGGGTTCTTCATGCTGCCGCGCAGCGTGTTCGACCAGGCGGTGCGGCGGCTGTCGGCGATGGGGTTCAAGATCCTGCTCGACATCGTCGCCTCGCTGCCGGAGCCGCCCCGCATCCGCGAACTGCCCTACGAGTTCCGCACGCGGCAGCATGGCGAAAGCAAGCTGGATGCCGGGGTGCTGCGGGACTACCTGCTGCTGATCGTGGACAAGCTGATCGGGCATATCCTGCCCGTGCGCTTCGTGCTGTTTGCCGGCGTGGGTGCGGTGGGGATCGCGGCGCATCTGTTCGTGCTGCGGTTGTGCCTGTCGACCTTCGGGCTGGAGTTCGCCGTGGCGCAGACGGTGGCAACCGGCGTGGCGATCCTGGGCAACTTCCTGCTGAACAACATCTTCACCTTCAGCGACCGGCGGCTGAAGGGGAGGCGGTTCGTGTGGGGGCTGCTGACCTTTGCGGCGATCTCCGCCATGGGGGCGGCGCTGAACATCAACATTTCGTCAGTGCTGTTCGGACCGGCGCGCTGGAGCTGGTATTTCGCCGGCTTCGCGGGGGCGGCGATGAGCCTGGTGTGGAACTACGCGGTCTCGTCCGCGGTGACCTGGCGACGATAGGCCGACCAGTAGAGCGGGCCGCGGCCGGCGGCGAGCGCCTTGGCTTCGTAGCGGGTGGGGGGCCATCCCTCGGGGCGGGTGGTGGCCGGCGGGGGCACATCGAACAGGGTTTGGGCCGCGAGCACGTCGGCGGTCCAGGCCTGGTAGGTGGGATCGTCGCTGGCGATGCGCCATTCGGCGCCGGGCTTCAGCACGCGGGCGACGACCTTCAGCATCTCCGGATGCACGAAGCGGCGCTTGGCGTGGCGGGCCTTGGGCCAGGGATCGGGGAACATCAGGAACAGGCGATCGAGGCAGGCGGCGGGCAGCGTGCGCAGCAGCACGCGGGCGTCGTCGTCCCACAGGCGCAGATTGCCGGGCAGAGGCGCGGTGGCTTCGCCGCCTTCGGGGACCACGCGGGAGAGCAGGGAGCAGATGCCGTTCTCGAACACCTCGCAGGCGATCAGGCCGATCTGCGGGTGGGTGGCGATTTGGGCGAGCGCGTGCTCGCCGCCGCCGAAGCCGACTTCGAGCCAGAGTTCGCGGGGGTGGGTTGCGAAGGCGGCGCTGGGGGTCTCGACGGAATCGAAGCGCAGGCGCGGGAGGGTTTCGGCCAGCAGAAGCTTCTGGCGGGGCCGAAGCGTTTGCCCCCGCTGGCGCCCGTAGAGGCGGTCCGGCGGGGGCTTGACGGTAGGCGTGCTCAGCTTAGCGGCCGAAGGCGGACTTCAGGGCGGCGACCAGGTCGGTCTTTTCCCAGGTGAAGGTGCCCTTTTCCAGATCCGGCTCGCGGCCGAAATGGCCGTAGGCGCTGGTGATGCCGTAGATCGGGCGGTTGAGGTGCAGGTGCTCGCGGATGCCGCGGGGGCGGAGATCGACCAGCTCGCGCAGGGTCTTTTCCAGCTTGCCCTCATCGACCTCATAGGGGTTGCCGTGCAGCTCGACATAGAGCGAGAGCGGGTGGGAGACGCCGATGGCGTAGCTGAGCTGCAGGGTGCAGCGATCGGCCAGGCCCGCGGCCACCACGTTCTTGGCGAGGTAGCGGCAGACATAGGCGGCCGAGCGGTCGACCTTGGTGGGGTCCTTGCCGCTGAACGCACCGCCACCATGGGGCGCGGCGCCACCATAGGTGTCCACGATGATCTTGCGCCCGGTGAGGCCGCAATCGCCATCCGGCCCACCGATGACGAACTTGCCGGTGGGGTTGATGTAGATTTCGCGCTCCGACGGCATCCAGCCCTTGGGCAGCACGCTTTCGATCAGCGGGAGCAGCTTCGCCTTGAGGGCGACCTGGTCCATGCCTTCCTCATGCTGGGTGGAGATGACGACCGAGGTGGCGGCCACCGGCTTGCCGTCGATGTACTTCAGCGTGACCTGGCTCTTGGCATCCGGCAGCAGGCCGGACACGGAGGCGTCGCCATTGTTGCGGCGGTCGCGGATGGTGCGCAGCAGCTCGTGCGAATAGTAGAGCGGGGCGGGCATCAGCGTGGGGGTTTCGCGGCAGGCGTAGCCGAACATGATGCCCTGGTCGCCGGCACCTTCATCCTTGTTGCCGGAGGCGTCGACGCCCACGGCGATGTCGGCGGACTGGGCGTGCAGGTGGACGGCGATGTCGGCGTGCTTCCAGGAGAAGCCTTCCTGGTCGTAGCCGATGTCCTTGATCGCCATGCGGGTGAGGTGGGTCAGCAGCTCCGCCGTGACGCTGTCGGGGCCGCGGGTTTCGCCGGCCAGGACCACGCGGTTGGTGGTGACCAGCGTTTCACAGGCAACGCGGGCATAGGGGTCGGCGGCCAGATAGGCATCCAGCACCGTATCGCTGATGCGGTCGGCAACCTTGTCGGGATGGCCTTCCGACACGGACTCGGAAGTGAACAGGAATTCGCCCTTGTCGCGCATCGCAGGTTCCCGAAAAAATGACGTGTCCAGCCGCGGCCAGGCCCCGAGGGAATCCGGGGCGACGCTGTGTGGCGGAAAGGGCCGGGGGGGTCAAGGCTTCGACCCCCCGCGGCATGTCACACGATCGCGTGGATGCTTTGTTCAGCAGACGCGACGGTGTCAGCGCATCCCGAGCACGTCGCGCATGTCGTAGAGGCCAGGCGGTTTGCTGGCGACCCAGAGCGCGGCGCGGATGGCGCCGGTGGCGAAGGCGCGGCGGTCCATGGCGCGGTGGGAGAGGGTGATCTGCTCGCCGGCCGCGGTGAAGATGAGGCTGTGCTCGCCGACGATCTGGCCGCCGCGCAGGGCGGCGAAACCGATGGCGCCGGTTTTGCGGGCGCCGGTGTGGCCGTCCCGGCCGGATTCCGTGACATCCTCCAGCTTCACGCCGCGGCCGGCGGCCACCGCGCGGCCGATGCCGACGGCGGTGCCGGAGGGGGCATCGACCTTCTGGCGGTGATGCATCTCGATGATTTCGGCGTCGTAGGTTTCAGCCGGGAGGGCGGCGGCCATGCGCTCGGCCAGGACCATGGTGAGGACGACGCCGGGGGAATAGTTGGGCGCGTACATCACCGGGATGGACTTGGCGGCCTGGGCGACGGCTGCTTCCTGTTCGGCGTTGAGGCCGGTGGTGCCGATGAGCCAGGCGCGGCCGGCGGCGGCCATGGCGGCGGCGTGGGGCAGGGTGGTGCTGGCGTGGGTGAATTCCACGACGACGTCCGACGCGGCGGCCAGGGCGGCGATGCCGGCGAAGCTGCCGGCGGTGTTGGGCAGCGCCGTGCCGGGGGCGTCGATGCCGCCCGCGAGGGTGGCGCCTGCTGCGAGGGTTTCCTCGGCGAGGAGGCGGCCCATGCGGCCGGCGATGCCGGCGATGCCGATCCTGGTGGTCATGCTTTTGTCCCTGTGACGGCCCGGTGGGGTGCGATGCTGGGGCGCGATCCTGGGGCGGGTGGGGGCGGCGTGCAAGTTGCACGTAGGTGGAATGGGTTGTTTATGGAATGAAATGGGTGTGGCCTGGTGCTGTGGCTCAGGCGCCCTTTCCGAATCTTCGGCGGTTGTAGCGGGCGAAGGCGAGGGCGTTCTTGGGGATGGGGCGGTCGGTGGGGAGGAGGCCTGGCGGTTGGGTTGTTCGGAGAGGAGAGCCCCCCTCCGGCTCCCCCCGGCTTTGCCGAGGGGAGAGAAGATTCTTTCGAGCGCGCGGAGGGCGCGGGGGGCCTTGGAACTGGAGGGGGTTGGGGAGGTCGAGGGCCAGGAGGCGGGTGGGGCCGCGGAGGATGCGGGCGAAGGTGGCGCGGGCCGGGGCGGGGGCGCGGGACAGGATGGATTGGGTGCCGGGGTCGTTCAGGAGGTGGGTGAGCTGGCTGGCATGGGCGCGGACGTGGTGATCGGTGACGTGGCCGAGCCAGCCTTTGCGGCGGGGGAGGT
>JAIXTK010000292.1 GCA_027483995.1 Acetobacteraceae bacterium | reverse complement strand
TGTGGGTTGGTGCAGGGACCAGGAGATGGTACTGTGCGACGCAGACTCGAAGCGACAGGAGAGCCCGGACGATGAGTGCGACGCATACCCCCGATGAGACCCCGGTGCGCTTCGACCTGCTGACCAGCAACCCCGTGTACAAGCCGTTCCGCTATCCCTGGGCCTATGAGGCGTGGCTGACGCAGCAGCGCGTGCACTGGCTGCCGGAAGAGGTGCCGCTGGCCGACGACGTGAAGGATTGGCACCGCAATCTCTCGGCGGCCGAGCGCAACCTGCTGACGCAGATCTTCCGTTTCTTCACCCAGGCCGACGTTGAGGTGAACAACTGCTACATGAAGCACTATTCGCAGGTGTTCAAGCCGACGGAAGTGCTGATGATGCTCTCGGCGTTCTCGAACATCGAGACGATCCATGTGGCAGCGTATTCGCATCTGCTGGATACCGTGGGCATGCCGGAGCTGGAATACTCGGCGTTCCTGAAGTACAAGGAGATGAAGGACAAATACGACTACATGCAGTCCTTCACGGTGGACAGCAAGCACGAGATCGCCAAGACGCTGGCGGCGTTCGGCGCGTTCACGGAGGGGCTGCAGCTGTTCGCCAGCTTCGCCATCCTTCTTAACTTCCCGCGCTTCGGGAAGATGAAGGGGATGGGGCAGATCGTATCGTGGAGCGTGCGCGACGAGACGCTGCACTGCCTGAGTGTGATCCGGCTGTTCCGCACCTTCGTGCAGGAGAACCCGGAGATCTGGACCGAGGAGCTGCGGCGCGAGCTGTATCTCACCTGCGCCACGATCGTGGACCACGAGGACGCGTTCATCGACCTGGCCTTCGAGCTGGGCAACGTGGAGGGTCTGACCGCGGTGGAGGTGAAGCAGTACATCCGCTTCATCGCCGATCGGCGGCTGACGCAGCTGGGGCTGGAGCCGCTGTACCACGTGGACAAGAACCCGCTGCCGTGGCTGGACGACATGCTGAACGCGCCAGAGCATGCGAATTTCTTCGAGAACCGCTCCACCGAGTACAGCAAGGCCTCCACCACCGGGTCGTGGGAGGAGGCGTTCGCCGATCACGTGTTTGAGACGCCGCAGCCGGATGGGGCGATCCTGCCGGCGGAATAGGCGGGATCACGGCTGATTGACGCCTGCCTCCCGTTTCTCTGCGGCGGCATCTTTCAGATACGTCCCTGGCGGTTTATGGCCTGTACCATCGCCGCCAGGGGATGCCGATGCTGAAGTTCATACGCCTTGCCGCCTATGGCCTGACCGCCCTGCTGCTGGCGGGCGTGGGCGGCGTGCTGTGGTGGCGGGGGGAGGCCCCGCGGCTGAGTGATATCGGGATCGCCATGCCCGGCGGGGTTTCCGTGGGCGGGCCGTTCACGCTGGTGAATGCGGCTGGCGAAACCGTGACCGACGCAAGCTTCCGCGGCCGGTGGATGCTGGTATATTTCGGCTATACCTTCTGTCCCGATGTCTGCCCCACCGACCTGCAGACGATTTCCGCGGCAATGGACCGGCTGGGGCCGCTGGCGCAGCGGCTGGTGCCGGTGTTCATCACGGTCGATCCGGAGCGCGACACCCCGGCCGCGCTGGCTGAATACACGAAACTGTTCGACGAGCGGCTGGTGGGTCTTTCCGGCAGCAAGGAGCAGATTGCCGCTGCCGCGAAATCCTACCGCGTTTACTATGCGCGGACGAAATCCAAGGACGCCAGCGATTATCTGATGGACCATTCCTCGTTCATCTACCTGGTGGGGCCGGATGGCGGGTTCCGGGCCTTGTTCCGGCACGGGATGGCAGTGCAGGAACTGGCCGATGCGGTAAAGGCTCGGCTGGAGAGCGGCAGTTGAGACGGATGTGTAAGCGTTTCGCCCTAGGGTGACCTATCCGGCCCGGGGTTGCGGGCCAGGAGGAACGGCATGGACGGTACGGCGAGCGACATGGAAGGGGACGAGCTGCAGGGCCGGCGCACGGAGGATGCGCGCGACCCGGCCGCCGCGGGGGCCCCACGCTACAGCCGCCGCCTGTCGGACAAGATCCTGATCGCCTTCCACCATGCCTGCGACCAGGGCGACTACGAGGTGGCGGAGCAGCTGCTGCACGTTTTGGAGATGATGCTGCGGCGGCGGGTGCTGAGCCCGGACCTGAACCGGCGGCGCAGCATGGACAGCCTGGTGGCGGCGCATGAGCGGCTTTGGCTGCTGCGGCACCCGCAGGACGCGCAAAGGTAGCGTTCCAGCGGTAGCGCTACAGCTCCAGGCCTGCGCCGGCGCGCAGGATTTCGTCGGCGTCCGGGGTGAAGCGCCCGTCCGGCTGGTGCAGGGTCAGGCCCGGGTGCAGGCGGGCGGGGCCGCGGCCGCCGCGAATGGCGCGCAGCAGCACAAGGCGGGCGGGGCGGCCGGGCTTCGGCCAGAATGGGAAAAGCGCGGGGCTGCCGCAGCCGGCTTCGGCCAGGGCGGCGAGGCCGGTGGCCAGGTGGTCCGCCCCCAGGATCAGCGTGAGCGTGCCGCGTGGGCGCAAGGCGCGGGCGAGGCTGCGGGCCCAGGCGGCGATCAGTTCCGGCGTGGCGCGGCGGGCAGCGTCCTTTCCGGCATGGGGCGAGGGGGTGGCGGCTGCCGCGTGCCAGGGCGGGTTGGCGAAGGCATGGTCGTAGGGCGCGTCGGCGGCCCAGGTGGTGAGGTCCGTGGTTTCGATGGCGAGGCCGGGCAGGGCGTTGGCGGCGATATTGGCGCGGGCCAGGTCGGCCATGGCGGGATCGCGTTCGAGGCCGACGCCGGTGATCCCCGGGATGCGGGCGGCCAGGCACAGCAGGGCCGCGCCGGAGCCGGTGCCGCCCTCCAGCACGCGCTGGCCCGGGCGGGCGGCGATGGCGGCGGCGAGCAGAACGGGTTCGAGCCCGGTGCGGTGGCCGTGGCGCAGCTGGCCATGGCGCAGCCGGCCGCCGAGCAGGCTGCCTTCCGTCAGCTCCGGCTCGGTCACGCCAGGCCCGACTCGGCCAGGATGCGGCGGGCGCGAGAGGCATCCTCCTCGGCGACGACCAGGCGGCGCGGGATGGCGCCGATGCTGCCATCCATGCTGCTGGCGAATTCGTCGAGCACCCAGCACGCGATGCCGGCATCGTGCAGCAGGGCGCGCAGGAAACTGATGCGCACGGGGTCGTTCGTGAGGCTAACTGTTTGCATCGCAAGGGAGTCCCGTCGGGCCGGGGGAGGGCTTGCCTTGACCCTTCTTCCGGGCCGCCGATATGGTGCCTGAGCCTCGCTGACCGCCGTTCCTGCCGCAACCCCCTGTTTCCAGCATCTTCGGGAGAACGCCTTGGGCGTCGCCGCCACCCTGCCCGTGACCAAATCGACGCCTGCGACCGCGACGACCCCCGGGGGTGAGGCTGCGCCGGATGCGCTGAGCGCGCTGGTGGAACTGCTGCAGGCGGACCTGGCGGCAACCAACCGTGCGATCGTGGCGCGGATGGACAGCCCGGTGGCGCTGATCCCGCAGCTTGCGGCGCATATCGTGGCCGCCGGCGGCAAACGGCTGCGGCCGTTGCTGACCCTGGCGGCGGCGCGGCTGTGCGGCTACGACGCGCCGGACGCCCGGCATG
>JAIXTK010000195.1 GCA_027483995.1 Acetobacteraceae bacterium | reverse complement strand
TCGGCCTTTGCCACGCCGCCGCTGACCGGGGCTTCCAGCATGGCGATGCCCTTGGCCGCCAGGGCGGCGGCCATGGCCTGGGCGGTTTCGGGCGAATTGGTGGAGAGGTCGATCACCACCGTGCCCGGCGTGGCCGTTTCCGCTAGCCCGCCGGGGCCGGCGATCACGCGTTCGACGATTTCGGGGATGGGCAGGGAGGTGAACACCACGTCGCAGCCGGCCAGGGCCGCGATGCTGTCGGCGGAGGTCGCCCCCAGCGCGGTGCAGCGGGCGACCGCGGCGGTGTCTAGGTCGTGCACCACCACCTGGTGGTTGGTGTTCCTGATGATGTTGCGGCACATGGGCCCGCCCATGTTGCCCACGCCGATGAAGCCGATTTTCATGCTGTGATCCTCCCGGGATGGGAGGATAGCGCTACCTTTGCGCCCGCGTGAACGGCGGCGGGTAGCGCACCTCGCCGCCACGCCCGGCCAGCGCACCGGTGACCAGTTCCAGCGCCATCAGCTTGCCCGGGTCGTAGGGTGCGCGCAGATGGGCGATCACCGCGGCATCGAAGCCGAAGGGGCGGTAATAGGCGGGGTCGCCCTGCACCAGCACGGCGTAGCTGCCATGGGCGCGGGCCGCCTCCAGCCCCATCTGCACCAGCCGCGTGCCGATGCCCACGCCGCGATAGCCCTCGGCCACCGAAAGCGGGGCAAGGGCGGCGCTGGGCACCGTTTGGCCGTCGACTGTCACGGAGAGGGCGCTGAACATCACGTGGCCGACGACCTCGTCGCCCAGGCGCGCCACCAGGGAGGCGAAGGACCAGCCGCCGGCGCGCAGGCCATCGACCACCGCGGCCTCATAGGTATCGCCGAAGGCTGCCTGGTGCAGCGCCGCGATCGCGGGGATGTCCTCCGGCCGCTCGGGGCCGAAGCTCAGCGTGCCTTCGATCCCCGCGCGCGGCCTTACCATCAGGTGCGCTGGGCGGGGGCCGCCGCGGGGGCCGCCGGCGCCGGGGTTTTCATCATCGTGCCGGTCATCGGGATGAAGAACACGCCCACATCCTTGCGGGAGTGGATCTTGCCGTCGGCGTCCTTGGTGTAGACGTAGAGGAACTGGCCGCGCTTGAAGGGCTGGCCGATCGGGATCAGCGCGCGGCCGCCGGGCTTGAGCTGCTTGAACAGCTCCGGCGGCGCATACTGCGCGGCGCAGGTGATGATGATGATGTCGAACCCGCCTTCCACTTCCGGCCAGCCGAAATACCCGTCGCCCACGCGGCTCTGCACGTTGTCGTAGCCGAGCGGGGCGAAGATCTTGCCCACGGCGCGGCCCAGCGGCTCGATGATCTCGATCGAGTAGCTCGCCTTGCAGATGCGCGAGAGGATGGAGCTCTGGTAGCCGCTGCCGGTGCCGATCTCCAGCGTGACATCGCCCTCTTTCGGCTTGGCCACCTGGGTCATGTAGGCCTGGCCGAGATAATCGGACAGCGCCGAGCCGAAGCCGAGGCCCCAGGGCTTGGGTTCCGATTCATAGGCGTTGGAGGGCGAGGCGGCCTTGGCCTCGTACTGGTAGTGGAAATACTCGCGCGGCAGCTCGGCGAAGGCGCGCATCACCTCGGGGTCCGCGCTGCCGAGGCGTTCCTTCAGGTAGCTTTCGATCCGCTTCAGCGCCACCGGGCGGCGCGCCTGGATGGCGTTGAACGACGCCTCGGAGATATCCAGCGGCCGGCCGGATTTCGCCATCGCCTCCATGAAGGCCGCCCGCGTCCAGCCGCTGCCGGCATTCACCGCGGCATGGCCGGGGCGGGAGAGGATCGCCGGGGCCGCCAGCGCGACGGGGGCGGCCAGCAGGGCGCGGCGGGGAAGGGTCAGGGTCACGCGGTCGCTCCGGAATGCCGTCGGGGGAAGGTCAGCCACGCCGTCACATACAGCACCAGCGCGAACAACAGAACCCGGTCATAGCCGAACCCGATCGCCATCAGGTTCGCCGCCGGGGTGGAGACCACGGAAAACGCGCCGTTCAGCCCCCAGGCCCAGGGCAGGAACCCGCCGGAGCCGACGCGGGAGAGGCCGAGCGGGAAGGGCAGGCCCAGCGCGATGCTCACCGGGGCCGCCACCAGCAGCACCAGCCCGGCCCGGACCAGCCAGGGCAGGCCCAGCGTGGCCAGGATGATGTCCTGCAGGAACAAAAGCACCAGCGCCGCCCAGACCACGATGGCCACGGTGCACCACAGGCTCGCCCGCGCCGCCACCGCCGCGTAGCGCCCGGTGAGCATGGCGCCAAGGCCGGAGAAGATCAGCATCCCCGTGAGCACCAGCGCGAAGCCGGCCGAGCGGTCGTTCAGCCAGAAGCTGGCGCGCTCGATCAGGAACATCTCCACGAACAGGAAGCCGAGCCCGAGGCAGGAGAAATACAGCACCGCGCGCGCCGTGCTGCCCCAGCCCTCGCCGGTGCGCACGCGGGCGCCGCCGGCCAGCGGCAGCAGCAGCACCACCAGCGCGATCACCACCGCCTGGCCCAGCACCGCCACGTTCACCAGCGGGCCGATCTCCGCCTGCGGCAGGAGTTCCACGCGCTTGATGATCGTGCCCAGCTCCGCCAGCCGCAGCACGGCGTAGAAGAACGGCCGGTCATAGGTGATGGGGGCGAGGTCGAAGGCATCCACGGAAAGGCTGCTTTGCCCACGCAGCACCGCCGGCGCCTCCTCCGCGATCGCATCATGCGCGGTGTCGCCGGAGGAGGTGACGGCCCCATCGGCGAAAGAAACCGCCGGCAGGTCGTTGTAGATCTCCCGCTTTGCCGCCGGGTCCATGCCGGGGAACCACGACACATCGAAGCTGCGCACATCGGCAAACGCCTTGGCCGCCTGGATGCGCTCCGCCGAGAAGGGCTGGTTGGAGAGCAGGATGCGCACGTTCCACGCACTGCGCACCACCAGCACATGCGCCGGCACGTCGGTGATGCCGGCCTGCAACAGCCCCTGGCGGGACGTGACCAGCATGCGCAGCGCATAGGCCGGGAATTCGCGGATCGAGACCGGGATCGAGACCACCCCGCCCGGCGACAGGCCCCGGAGATAGGCCGCCAGCGCCTCTGCCGCGAAGGCCGGGCCGTTGGCCTCGGCGGCGTCCAGGAAGTCCAGCGAGATGTCCACCAGGTCGAACGGGCCATCGGCAATGGCGGCGATCGGGCTGTCGCCGCGCAGGGTCACGCGGGGATCGGCGGGGAAGGCGGGCACCTCACCCATGCCCTCGCGCAGGATGCGCAGCAGCACCGGCTCCGGCTCCACCACCACCAGCCGCCCGGCGCCGAGTGCCAGGGCCTCGGCGATGCGGAACCCGCCGGAGGCGCCGGCCATCAGCACGCGGGGCTTGTCGAGCATCTCGTAGGGCAACGCCGCCAGAGTCGCCGGGGCGTAGCGCGCATCGAGAGTGCCGGGCTTCGGCAGGGCGGCAAGGCGGTTGCCGTCGCGGTAGAGGCCCAGCGCGCCCGGCGGGCCGGGAATGCCCATGGTGCCGGCGTTGTTGGAGAGGTCGGTGTCCACCCGCTCGGTGAAGTTGTCCAGCAGGTGATACAGCCCACGCGGCAGGCGCTGCTCGGCCAGCACGCGGCTGTCGGGCACGTTCATCGGCGCGTAGATCGCCTTGAACTCGTTGAACCGCGCCTCGCTGCCCCACACACCGAGCGCCATCGCCACGGCCAGCACCAGCATCGTCCCCGGCCGCACCCAGGCGCGGCGCGTGAACAGCGCGGCCAGGGCCAGCGGCACCAGCAAAGCCGGCAGCAGCATGAACGGGTGCAGCACCCACATCAGCAGCAGCCCGAGCAGCGAGCCGGCGCCAGCCCCGGTGAGGTCGTAGCCGTACACCCGGCCGATCTCGCGGTCGTTCAGGATGAAGTACAGGCTGATGTACACGCCGCCGCCGCAGAAGAACGGCAGCAGCACCACGTAATACAGCGCGATGTTCCAGATCTGCCCCTCGAACGTGGCAGGGTTCTGCAATTGCAAGGGGTTGAACGGGTTCGTTGCCACGAAATGGAAGCCGAGCGCCGCAGCCGCGATCAGGAAGGCCGGCAGCCAATCCAGCAGCACCCGGCCGTGGCGCGCGAACCAGTCTCGCGCGAGCGCCATCACCGTGCCCGACAGCGCGAAGCCCGCCAGCACGATGGAGATCACCCAGTAGCCATACTCGGACCACTTCGCGACGGCGAAATACCGCGTCAGCGCGATCTGGATGCCCACCATGGCGGCAGACACGAGGAACAGCGGCAGCAGCGCCGCCACGGACAATCTGGGGTTCATGGGATCAGGGCCAGACGCGACGGCGCAGGAAATCACTCAGCCGGGCTTCGAACCCCGCCGGGTCGTCCACGAACAGGGCATGGCCCACCGAGTTGTCCAGCAGTACAACCTCGGCGCTCGGATGCTTCGCGCGCACGTTTTCCGCCTGTCCCGTCCATTTTGGCCGCACCATGTACAGCACAGGCCGGGTGGTGGAATAGAGCGCTTCGCGCCACCAGGTTCGCGGTACCGGGTAGGCCAGCAATTGCCGGGCGATCTCCTCCGGCGTGCGCAGCGCCGCCTGGGAGAGCTTCTCCAGCCAGGCGGCCGGCTGCGGCTTGGCGAACATGCCCTTCACGAAGGCGCGCACCGCCACCTCGCGCGGCGGCGGGGGCCGCCCGGGCCCGGCGGCCGGCGGTGGGGCCACCGGTGCCGGTTCCTCGCCGACGGAATTGTCGATCAACACCAGCCCGGCCACCTGCCGGTCGCCGTGGCCGCGCACATAGGCCAACGTATCCAGCACGCCCAGCGACCAGCCCACCAGCACCACCGGCTGCGGGCCAAGCCGCGCCACCAGCTCCGCGATATCCTTGCCGCGCCGCACATGGTCGTGCCCGCTGCGCGCGATCTCGCTTTCGCCCTGGCTGCGCGGGTCCAGCGCCACCACGCGGTAGTGCCGGCTGAGCGTGGCCACCTGGCGCTCGAAGATCCAGGCCGGCATGGTCCAGCCCGGCACGAACACAAGCGTCCGTAGCCCCTGCCCTGCCTCGATGTAATGCAGCCGCACGCCGTCACTTGTGGTGAAATACCGGCTCTGCCCGGCCGCCCCCACGGGCCCGGACCAGAGCAGCACCAGGAACAGCAACGGCAGCCAACGCCTCATGCCCCGAAGTGACGAGCCCACCGCCCCGAAGTCAACGCCGGAATGCATCCCGGCCGCCGGCACACGCCCATGACGGCGGAAGAACCACCCCCCTCGCGCACCCGCGCCCTGGCAGGCCTGCTGCTGCTGCTGGCGCTGGTGGGCGGCGGCTGGCTGCTGGCCCAGCATCTGGCCCAGGTCGCCCGCACGGAGGATTGCCTCATGGCCGGCCGACGCAACTGCGCGCCGATCCAGCCGCAATAGCCGCCATGGCCCCCATGGGCGCGACATCACCACCGATTCGTGAACGGGATGGTGCTTTGCACGCACGCGTTGATGGAGTTCTCATCTTTCCTTGCCTAGGTTACCCGCGCGTTCCCACGTCCCGAGTTCCTCTTGGCCCCACCGGCACCGCCCCCCGACCGCGCCCACCCCACCGCCGCGCAGCTTGCCGGCGCGATCGCGCGCGGGGCCATCCGCACGGAGTACCAGCCCAAGGTGGCGCTCGCCACCGGCGCACTGATCGGCATGGAAGCCCTGGCGCGCTGGACGGATGAGGAGCTGGGCCCCGTCCCGCCCGACCGCTTCATTCCGCTGGCGGAGGCAGAGGGGCTGATCGCCCCGCTCACCATGCTGGTGCTGCGCCAGTCGCTCGATGCCATCGCCTGCCTGCGCCGGCTGCATCCCGAGGCCACCGTGGCCGTGAACATCTCCCCGGTGCTGCTGGACGACCCGGCCCTGCCGGACACCATCGTCGCGGCGCTGGAGGCAGCCGCCCTGCCGCCCCAGGTGCTGATCGCGGAGATCACCGAAGGCCATCCCTTCGCCCAGCCCGATCGTGCCGCAGAGGTGCTCACCGCCCTGCGCAAGCTGGGCATCGGCTGCGCCATGGATGATTTCGGCACCGGCTATGCCACCCTGCCCGCCCTGCTGCGGATGCCGTTCACGGAGCTGAAGATCGACCGCAGCTTCGTTGCCCGCATCGCCGAATTGCCGGAAGCGGCCAAGCTGGTGCGCGCCACCATCCGCCTCGGCCACGCGCTGGGCCTGAGCGTGGTCGCCGAGGGGATCGAGACGGAAGAGGTGGAGAACCTGCTGCGCGAAGCCGGCTGCGAGGCGGGCCAGGGCTACCGCTACGGCCGACCGATGCCGGTGAAGGCGCTGATGGAAAACTGGCCCGCGAAGGGGTAGCAGCTCAGCTCCCGGCCACGGCCCAGCACCCGCCGCCAGCCGCGCGCACCTCGGCGCAGAACGAAGCCGCCTCGGCCGTGCTGGCGAAGGGCGTGCGCAGCCGCCACACGGTGCGCCCAGCCACTTCCGCCGGCATGGTCAGTGCCTCGCGCGCCTGCAACAGCCCGCCCAGCCGCCGCCGCAACCGCTCCCACTCCTGCGGCGCCGCCGTCTCGGTTTCGAAGGCGGCGAGCTGCGCGAAGGCGCCAGACCCCGCCGCCACCGGGGCACGGGGGGCGGGCGCGGCAGCCGGCACTATGGGCACCGCCACGGGCACCGCCACCGGTGCAACGACGGGCGCAACCTCGGGCGCAACCACGGGCGGCGGTGCCACCACGCTGGCCATCACCACGCTGGCCGGTTCCACGGCAGGCGCAGCGGGCGCCACCGCAACCGGCGGCAGCACCTGTGCCACCACCGGAGCCGCCACGGGTGCCGCAGCACGGGCCGGAACGGGCGCCGCCACAGGGGCAGCAACAGGGGCAGCAACAGGGGCCGCGGCCAGGCGCGCGGGCTGCCCGCGATACTGCGCCAGCACCTCGGCAATTTCCGCCGGCGCCATCACCCGTGCCAGCACGCGTGCGGCCTCGGCGGCCTCGCCATTCGCCGCCAGGGCCACGCCCAGATTTTCCACCACCGTCGGCGACGCATCAGGCGCGGCGGCCAGCGGAGTCAGTTCACGCACCGCCTCGGCCATGTCGCCCGACAGCACCAGCGACAGCCCCAGATTCACGCTCGCACCGGTCATGCGCGGGTCGGCCGCGCGCGCCGCGCGATAGGAAGGCTGCGCCTCGCGGTGCCGCCCCTGCAGGTCGCGCGTGATGCCGATATTGTTCAGCGCGATGGCATTATTCGGCTGGCGGGCCAGCACGTCGGCGAACATCGCTTCGGCCGCCGCCGGATTGCGGCGCACCAGCATCCGCCCCAGCGCGATGCGCGGCCCCACCGCGCGCGGGTCTTCGGCGATCGCGGCCATGTAGGCCTGCTGCGCCTCGTCCGTCCGCTCCAGCGCCACCAGCGCATCGGCGCGCAGCACCATGGCCTCGGCATTGCGCGGCCGGCGCAGCAGCGCCTCATCCGCCGCGCGCAGTGCCGCGTCGGGCGCGCCCGCGCTCATGAAGATCGTCGCCAGCCGCAGCGACGAATCCGGCTCGGCCTTGCCCAGCGTGGGCAGGGAACCGCAGCCGGCCATCGCCAGCAAACCCGCCATCGCCAGGCCCCGCATCAGCCCCAGCGGCCGGAGAACCACCCTCATGGCAACACCCCGTCTGTCTCGCGTCATGTGGTCATCCACCTTCTGCGCGGAGCTATGGCAGGCATTCGGAGTCGCACCCTAGGCCTCCACGGCCGGTTTTGGCGCCGCACGGCCACAATGGGCGGAATAGTTGAACAAGACCTTTCAGACGGGGCGGTTTCGCCCGGGGGTTACACTTTTGAACGCGGAGAAATGCCAGATACGGAGGGCAATCTTTCGATATGCCCCCCGCTTCTGGCCGCTCAGGCCGCCGCCGGCGGTGCCAGCCACCACTGCGCCAGATGCGGCGAAAGATCGTGGTCCGCCAGCGCCGCATAATCCTTGCTCATGGAGCCCACCACCAGCCGCGCGGCCTGCGGGGACAGCGCCTCGCGCAGGTGGTGCAGCGTGCGGCCCGGCGCCACCAGCACCAGCTGGTCGAAATCATGCGTCTGCGCATGCGCGCTCACATGTTCAGCCACGGAAACCGCGAAGCCCTGCTCGCCGAGCACCTTGGGGTCGCGCGCCGGGGCCTGGGCATGGTGCCCGGCCTCGGCCGCCTCGTAGCGCTGTTCCACCTCGCCCGCCGCCGCATCGCGTTTCAGCCGCGCGCTTGCCGGGTCGAAGGCGATGCGGGTGGCGAACTGCCCTTCCCGGGGCATCGGCACCACCACGCGGGCGTGCTCCCCATCGGCCACCAGAACCCATACCTTGGGCTGTCCTTGCTGAGTCATCAGGCGTCTCCTCGTCTCGATTGCCTGAGACATGCCTACGCCCCCCAGCCCCGCGCCGCGTTGATTCCGATCAAGCGCCGGGAACAACACGGCGTGACGCCCCGCCGCGAATTCTTTCAATCCTGCAAACAAGTTCAATTCTGCGCCCCGCACGCGTCTCAATCGCAGTCTTTCGTTGCGCGTTTCGGCACGTCGCCATACCACAGGGGCAGCCGGCGCATCTCATTTTCCGGTACACATTCAGGAGGACGCAAAATGCATCCCCGCATCATCTTCTTCGCCGCCACGAACATCGTGTTCGACCTGCTATGCCTCGCCGCCGCCGGCGTGGTCCTGCTCTCCCAGAACCTCTGGTTGCAGGAAGTGGGCGAGGCCCGCTTCTGGCTGGTCGCCACGCTGTGCGGCTTCACCCTGGTCCCGGTGATGTACGCCTTCGAGCGCGATGCCGTGGCCCGCCGCATCGGCGCCAACCCGGAGAAGCTCGGCGCCACCCTGCCCGCCTGGTCCGGCGTGGACCGGACCGTGCGGGCCTAGAGCGTGATCGTCGAAGGCGGAATCGCCGGAGACGTGAATCACGCGATCAAGCAAAAGCCTCAGGCCACGGCGATCCGCTCTGCCTTGAAGTCCTTGATGTCGCGGAAGGTCAGGCCCTGGTTCAAATCCGCCGTCCGCCGCAGCATGAAGGCGGAGCTGGAGAGGAACACCGGGTCCCCGTCCACGTCATCGGCCATGGCGGTGCGGTTGTCCGCCAGGAACTTCGCCAGCGCCGTCTTCTCGCCAGAGACCCAGCGCGCCAGCGAATAGGGCGTCTGCTCGAAGCCGATCTTCACGCCGTACTCGCCGGCCAGGCGCGCGATCAGCACGTCCAGCTGCAGCGTGCCCACCACGCCGACGATCGGCTGCGCGCCGTCCTGCGGGCGGAACAGCTGCACCACGCCTTCCTCGGCCAGTTCCTGCAGCGCCTGGCGCAGCTTCTTGGCCTTCATCGCGTCGTCCAGCCGCACGCGGCGCAGGATCTCGGGCGCGAAATACGGCACGCCGACGAAGTTGATTTCCTCATCCTCACTCAGCGTGTCGCCGATGCGCAAAGTGCCGTGGTTGGGAATGCCCACCACGTCGCCGGCAAACGCCTCGTCCGCCGTCTGCCGCTCGCGGGCGAAGAAGAATTGCGGCGCGTGCAGCGGGATCAGCTTGCCGGTGCGCACCTGCTTCAGCCGCATCCCACGCACCAGCTTGCCCGAGCACACGCGGGCGAAGGCGATGCGGTCGCGGTGGTTCGGGTCCATGTTGGCCTGGATCTTGAACACCAGCGCCGTCAGGCCGGGCTCGGTGGCCTCCACGGTGCGGGTATCGGCCGGCTGGGCGCGTGGGCGGGGGCCGTATTCCACCAGCCCGTCGAGCAGGTCGGACACGCCGATCTCCTTGATCGCGCTGCCGAAATACACCGGCGTCAGATGCCCGGCCATGAAGCTCTCCACGTCGAACTCCGGCAGGGCGGCCTGCACCAGCTCCAGCTCCTCGCCCAGCGTCACCATCCGCTCGTCGGATTGCGGCAGCGGTTCGGAGACATGGATCTCCCGCTTGCGCAGGTCGTAGGTGCCCACGAAGGTCGCCGCCCGGCCGACCGGCCAGGTGACGGGCGCGGTATCCAGCGCCAGTGCGCTGCTCACCTCATCCAGCAGCGCGAACGGGTCCTGCGCCTCGCGGTCGAACTTGTTGATGAAGGTCACGATCGGAATGTCGCGCATGCGGCAGATCTCGAACAGCTTGCGCGTCCGTGCCTCGATGCCCTTCGCCGCGTCGATCACCATCACCGCGGAATCCACCGCCGTCAGCGTGCGGTAGGTGTCCTCGCTGAAATCCTCGTGGCCCGGCGTATCGAGCAGGTTGAACACGCAGTCGCGGTACTCGAACGTCATCACCGAGGTCACCACGGAAATCCCGCGCTCGCGCTCGATCCCCATCCAGTCCGACCGGGTACGCCGCCGCTCGCCCTTGGCGCGCACGTTCCCGGCGAGCTGGATGGCCCCGCCGGCGCGCAGCAGCCGTTCGGTCAGCGTGGTCTTGCCGGCATCGGGGTGGGAGATGATCGCGAAGGTCCGGCGGCGCGAAATCTCGGCAATGGCATCGGTGCTCATGGCGCGGGCAGATACACCCCGGGGAAGCGGAAGGGAAGGAATGCAGCGCAGCCCTGCTCCCATGCCGCGGTCGCCGCAAACCCGCGCCAGCGATCGCCACACTCGGGCGCGCGGCATCATCCCAAAGCGAAGGGGTCACAGAGCGCACAGAGGGCCACAGAGAGCACAGAGGGGCGCCATATTTCCCGACCCAAACGCAGGACGCGGCTGAAATTGCCCTGCTTCTCTGTGCTCTCTGTGGCCCTCGGTGGCCTCTGTGCCCCCTTCGCTTGAGAATATCTACACCGCTCCCCGGTCACGATTCAGGCAGGCTCGCGTAGCACCGAGCCTACCCATCCGAGAACCGCGAATCCCGCCACGCGAGCGCCGCCTTCAGGCCCTGCTCGCGCCGCAGCCGCCCGAACTCGGCCTTCTCCTCGCTCGGCGTGGAATTCAGGATGATGTCGATATCGAGCGAGGCGAGCAGCGCCTGGCGCATGCCCATGATCTCGTAGGTGCGGTTCATCGCCCGCTTGGTGAAGAACACGCTCGGCCCCGCCGCCGCGGCGATGTCCAGCGCCATGCGCCGGCCGAACGGCACCAGCTCGTCGGCGGGCACCACATGGTTCACGATGCCGATCGCATGGGCGCGGGCGGCATCCATCTTGTCGTTCCCGGTCAGCAGCATCTCCTTGGCGTGCTTCGGCAGCACCGCCCAGGGCAGCAGCATCGCCACGATCCCGGTGCCGAACCGCACCTCCGGCTCGCCGAAGCGCGTGCCCTCGGCGGCGATGGTGATGTCGCAGGCCAGCGCCACCTCGAAGGCGCCGGCCATGCAGAAGCCGTGCACCAGCGCGATGGTGGGCTTCGGGCAATCCCAGAACGCCATGATGAAGTCGAACTGCCGCTCCATCTGCTTGCGGACAAGGTCCACAGTGGATTGGTCCCGGTTGGCCGAGGCCTTCATGTCGAACCCCGCCGAGAAGGCCCGCCCCTCGCCGCGCACCAGCACCGCGCGCACTTGGTCACTCTCCGCCAGTTCCTTCAACGCTGCGCGGCACTCGTCCATCGCCTCGTTGTGGAAGGCGTTCAGCACCTCCGGCCGGTTGAACACCAGCGTGCCCACCGGCCCCTCGATCTCCACCCGCACGAATTCATAGGCCATCGCCGCTACCCCCTGTTGAGATACCCGTCGCGCGTTTGCGGCAGCTTCCAGCCCAGCACCTTGCCGGCAACCAAGGTTCGCAGCACCTGCGCCGTGCCGCCGCCGATGGTGAACATGCGCACATCGCGCGCCATCCGCTCCAGCGGAAACGCCCGCGAATAGCCGCGCGCGCCGAACACCTGCAGCGCGTCGTTCACGATCTTGATCGCGGCTTCCGAGGCAAAGATCTTCGCCTGCGCCGCCAGGTCGGGATCCGGAAACACGCTGCCGCCGGGCCCGCGCGATTCGGCGGCCGCATACAGCATCAGCCGCGACGCCGTCAGCTGCACCTGCATGTCCGCCAGCATCCATTGCAGGCCCTGGAACTCGCCGATCGGCCGGCCGAACTGCTCGCGGCTTTTCGCCCAGGAAACGGCGTGTTCCAGCGCCCCCTGCGCGATGCCCATCGCCACTGTGCCGGCGCCGACGCGCTGGCTGTTATAGGCGTTGATCAGCTCGGCGAACCCACGCTTGAACCCGCCCGGCGGCTCCAGCACCAGGTCCGGCGTGATCTCCATCTCCTCGAATTCCAGCTCCGCCTCCGGCATCCCGCACAGGCCCATCGTGGTTTCGCGCCGCACGATCTTCAGCCCCTCGGTCTCCCCGCGCACCGCCAGGAAGCCGCCCACGCCGAGATCGGTGCCGTCCTCATCGAAGGCGCGGGCGAAGATCAGATGCAGGCGGGAGATGCCGCCGCCGGTGATCCAGTGCTTGCGCCCGTTCACCACCCAGCGATTGCCGCGCCTGTCCGCCCGCGTGGTCATGCCGCCGGCATCGCTGCCGGCATCGGGCTCGGTGATGCAGATCGCCGGCTTGTCGCCCGCCAGCACCAGCCCGGCCGCCATGCGCTTCTGCGCCGCGCTGCCATAGGCCATCACGGTGGAGATCGCCCCCATGTTGGCCTCCACCACGATCCGCGCCGTAACGGTGCAGGCCCGCGCCAGCTGCTCCACCACCAGCACCGTGTCGAAGAAGCTGCACCCCTGGCCGCCGTATTCCTCGGGGATCGTCATCCCCATGAACCCCTCGGCCTTCAGCGCTTCCACGATGTCCCACGGATATTCGCGGCTCGCGTCGATCTCCGCCGCCCGGCTGCGCACCAGCCCGTCGGCCAGCGCCCGCGCGCGCGCCTGCAGCGCCTCCTGCTCCTCCGTCAGCCGCACCGGCATCCTCCCCTTCGTTGCACCGGCCTTACCCCGCCCCGCCCGCCCCGCCAAGCCACCCGCACATTGACCGGCATCAAGGAAACGAACGCACGCAACAATTACATTAGCGCTCTCTTAACCAATGCGCCGTGCGCGCGGGAGCCCCCAATGCCCATCATCACCGGCACCACCGGACCCAATATCCTCTCCGGCGACACGGAATGGCGCGAGGATCTCGGCCAGTTCGTCAACGCCCCGACCGTGGATGAGATCTTCGGCCTGGCCGGCGACGACATCATCGACGGCTACTTCCTCGGCGACACGCTCTGGGGCGACGAGGGCGACGACATCGTGCGCGGCGGCGACGGCAACGACACGCTGCATGGCGGCCCCGGCAACGACATCCTGCAGGGCGACGGCTATGCGGCCGGCGACACCGGCACCGATTTCCTCGCGGGCGACGATGGCAACGACACCCTGAACGGCGGCGACGGCTGGGACTACCTGTTCGGCGGCGACGGCGACGACGAGCTGTTCGGCAACGCCCCCTACCCCGAGGGCACCGACGGCAACTTCCTGGATGGCGGCCCCGGCAACGACCGCCTGGTGGGCACCTCCGGCGCCAACATGATGTTCGGCGGCGACGGCATCGACACCGCCAGCCTCTACTTCCTCACCGCCATAGAGCCGGTGGATTTCGTGGCGCTGGAGCCCGGCGGCGGCTACGCGCCGTTGGTCGGCGGCATGCCCTACGCCCATGTCTCCGGCATCGAGATTTTCGCCCAGCTCTGGGGCGGCAAGGCCAATGACCGCCTCGGCGCCGCCTACACCCTGCCCGAAGGCGCGCAATACACCCTCTCCGGCCAGGAGGGCGAAGACACCGCCGTGGTCGATTTCTCCGCCGAGACCGGCCGCATGGCGGGAAGCTCCGATCCGGGCCTGGGCTGGCTCTACCTGGGCAACCTCGATACCGGCGGCCAGTTGCAGGTCAATGCCGAACATGTCCACTACACCGGCAACGCGCTCGGCGGCATCTACCTCGGCGATGGCAATGACAGACTCACCGGCCTGGCCGGCAACGACACCTTTGGCGGTGGCGGCGGGGATGACCTGATCAGTGGCGCCGCCGGCGCCGACACGCTCTACGGCGGCGACGGCGACGACACCATCACCGGCGGGGAAGGCGAGGACTGGATCGACGGCCAGACCGGCACCGACATCGCCGTCTATGCCGGCCGCTTCGCCGATTACAGCGTCTCCCCCCAGGCAGACCGCCTGCGCGTCACCTCCAAGGCCGGCGAGACGGACCAGCTCTTCGGCATCGAGCGCCTGCGCTTCGATGACGGCACCGTGGTGGTGCGGCCGGATTTCAACATCGACAGCACCGCCTTCACCTTCACTGCCCCGAGCGTGAGCCAGGCGGAAGGCACCGGCGGCACCACCGGCTTCACCTTCACCGTCAGCCGCACCGGCGCCACCGCCATTCCACAGAGCATCGCCTGGAGCGTTGCCGGCATCGCCGGCAACGGCACCGTGCCCGCCGCCGCCGCCGACTTCGCCGGCGGCAAGCTTCCTGCCGGCACACTCAGCTTCGCGCCGGGCCAGGCCAGCGCCACCATCACCGTGAACGTCGCCGCCGATGCCGCGGTGGAGCTGAACGAACGCTTCGCCGTCACCCTCGGCACCGCCCCGCCGGCCAGTGTGGTCCTCACCGGCACCGCCCAGGGCATCATCCGCAACGACGACATTGCGCCGGCCACCGCCAGCTTCACCCTCACCCGCCTCGCCGCCCACCGCACGGAGGGCAGCAGCGGCGGCACCACGCCATTCACCTTCACTGTCACGCGCAGCGGCAACACCACAGCCGCGCACAGCATCGGCTATGCCGTGGCCGGCATCGCGGGGAACGGCACGCTGCCGGCCTCCGCCGCGGATTTTGCCGACGCCACCTTGCCGGCCGGCCGCCTCACCTTCGCGCCCGGCGAGACCAGCCGCGTGCTCACCATCCCCGTCGCCGCCGACCTGGCCGGCGAGCTGAACGAGCGCTTCGCCGTCACCCTCGCCGCTCCCTCCTCCGGCGCCGTGCTCGGCAGCGCGACGACGGCCGAGGGCATCATCCTCAACGACGACACCTCGCTCGCCTTCGCCACCACCCATGTTGCGCGCGCCGAGGGCAACGCCGGCACAGCCGCCTACAGCTTCACCGTCAACCGCAGCGGCACCACCACCGGCACCACCACAGTCAACTGGTCCTTCGCCGGCGGCGGCGTGGCCGGCACAGTGGCCGCCAATGCCGCCGATTTCGCCGGCGGCCTGCCTTCGGGCGGCACCCTCACCTTCGCCCCGGGCCAGACCACGCGCAGCATCAGCATCCCCGTGCTGGGAGACACCAACCCCGAAGGCGGCTTCAACGAGAGCTTCACCTTGGCGCTCGCCAACGCCTCCGGCGGCGCGGCCATCCTCGGTGCCAAGGCCACCGGCACGATCCGCGACGACGACACGATCCATGGCACCACGGGCAACGACTCGCTCGCCGGCACCGCGGGCGCGGACCTGTTCGTGATCGGCCAGGGCCAGGATGTCATCACCGGCGGCGCCGGGGTGGATGCCTTTCGCTTCCTGCCCACCGCCGCCAACCCGGCCAACCTGTTCACCCTGGCCGATTTCGACTTCGCCGCCGGCGAGCGCATCGACCTGTCGCGCATCGACGCCATCGCCGGCACCCTGGCCAACGACCCCTTCACCTTCATCGGCCCGATGCCGCTGACCCTGCCCGGCCAGCTCCACTGGGAACGCATCTCGCCGCATCTGGTGGAATTCCAGGGCAACCTGAACGCCGACCCGGCCCCGGAGCTGCGCATCGTGCTGTTCTCGCCGGGCACGCCAGACAGCACCTGGTTCGTGCTCTGAACAGAAACGGCGGAGGGGCCACCCCCTCCGCCGTTCCCCATCGGGCGCCGACCCAGGCCTAGGCCAGCACGGAAGCCGGCCGCATGCCGCCCACCTCGATGCCGTTCCAGTTCTTCAGCGTCGGGCGCGCCAGCCCGGCCACCACCGGGTTCACCTGGCCGTTATCCGGCAGCAGCTTGGCGATCAGCGCCGCCGTCACCACATCGGCCGCGCGCCCGGCGCCGTCGTCGCACTTCACCGCAAAGCCCAGGCCCAGCTCGGGGATCGTGCCGCAATGCACGCCCTCGGCCCCGCCCTTCACGAACACCCGCTCGCCCAGCGCCTGGATCACCTTGGTGTCGAACCGGTTGGTTCCGGCCACCATCCGCGGCTGGGCCGCCACCGCCGCGCGGATGCGCTTGGCCGCCGCCGCCCGGTCCGCATCCATCCCCTGCCCGGAGCCGAAGCGCGCGAAGGCCAGCGCCAGCGCCCGCAGCGGAATCGCATAGGTCGGGATGGAGCAGCCATCCACCGCAAAATTGCTCTCGTCCAGCCGGGTGGAGGTCATGTCGGCCAGCGCCGCCGTGATCACCTTCATCGTGGGATGATCGGGCTTCACGTAGCCCTTGGGATCGTCGCCGCGATCGCACGCCAGGCAGATGAAGCCGGAATGCTTGCCGGAGCAGTTGTTGTGCAGTGCACTCGGCACCTGGCCGGACGCCGCCAGCGCCCGCGTCGCCACGTCGTAGCTCGGCCAATGCGTGCCGCATTCCAGGCAGCCCACATCCCGCCCCGCCTTGGCCAGCATGGAGGTGGCCGTCGCCACATGGTCCTCCTCGCCGTTGTGGGAGGAGCAGGCCAGCGCGATCTCGGCATCCGTCAGCCCCAGACGCGCCGCCGCCCCGGTTTCCACCATCGGCAGCGCCAGCAGCGCCTTCACCGCGCTGCGCGGATACACCGCCCAGTCCACGTCGCCGGCGGAGAACACCACGCCGCCCTTGGCATCCACCACGATCGCCGCACCCCGGTGCGCGCTTTCCACCAGCGCGCCGCGCGTCACCTCAACCAGAACAGGATCCATCTCAGCTCTCACTCCCCAACAGGCGGCGCATCCCTGGAAGCGGGCGCCGGCTCCGTCAAGGGGTGTGCGCCATCCAGGCGTCCCAGCTTGGGTGCTCCCCGAAGCGCGGCACCAGGAAGTCGATGAAGCTGCGCAGC
>JAIXTK010000030.1 GCA_027483995.1 Acetobacteraceae bacterium | reverse complement strand
CTGCCAGGGATCGGCGTTGTTGTGGTAGCCGTTGCGCTCCCAGAAGCCGGGCTTGTCGCGCTCGGTGATCTCGATGCGGCGGATCCACTTGGCGGATTTCCACAGATACAGCCGCGGGATCAGGGCGCGCACCGGGCCGCCATGCTCGCGGGTGATCGGCGCGCCTTCCCAGCGATGGACCAGGAACACGTCCGGCTGGTCGAACTGGTCCAGCCGCACATTGGTCGCGTAGCCGTCATAGGCGTGCAGCACGACATGGGCGGCACTCTCGCGCGGCTGCACCATCTCCAGCAGCGTGCGGGCGGCCACGCCGCGCCAGGTGTTGTCGTAGCGCGACCATTGCGTGACGCAGTGCATGTCCGACACGCTGTCCTGCTGCGGCAGAGCCATGAATTCCGCCAGCGTGAGGCTCAGCGGGTGGCGCACGGCGCCATCGACATCCAGGCGGAAGCGCGCCTCCGTCACGTCCGGCTGGGCGCCGAGATCGAGCACCGGCCAATCCTGCGTGAGGCGCTGGCCCGGCGGCAGGCGGTCTGCCTCCGGATCGGCCGTGGTGCCGGTGAGCAATCGTCCATCGCGGGCCCAGCCGCGCTTGGCGGCGAGCAGCTTCTCGCCCTTCGGCCCGAATTCCGGATCATCCGTCATGGCACCCTCCCGCCCCAGCATATGGGAACCGGCTAGGGCCGCGCCAGGGCGGAGGCGGCAGCGGCGCGTGGCTTCAGGCCCAGGAAGCGTTCCATCAGCGGCCCCCAGACCGCCGAGCCGCCGCGGCCGGTGAACAGGATGTGCCCGTCCCGCCCCCAGGCCGGCAGGGCGGCAAGCTCGGCATGGCCGCCGGTGGCGGTGAAGGCGCGGTGCATGGCGGCGGCGAGGTCGGGGGCGAAGTAGCTGTCATTGGCGGTATAGACCCACAGCATCGGCGCCTTCGCGGTGGCGCCGAAGCGGGCCATGGCGGCCTCCAGCGCCTGCGGCTGGCAGACGGCGCCAGGCACGCGGTTGAGGTGGCCGCCATCGCCGCCGGCCATGCTGGCCAGGGCGGCGATGCGCCGGTCGTTCAGGCTGGCCAGTGCCACGGTGCCGAGCCCGCCGGCGGACTGGCCGACCACCACCACGCGCTCCGGCAGGATGCCCGGCAGGGCGGTGGCGTAGTCGATCGCGGCGCGGATATCGCGGGCCGATTCCAGGGCGCTGGGCGCGTAGTCGCGCGAGGGGGCGCAGGTGGGGTTGCGTTCGGCGACGGTGCCGCCGCTGGCGCCGTAGCCGCGGCGCAACGGCAGGATCACGGCGAAGCCGCGCTCCAGGAACCAGCGCACCTGCTCCGCCTCGCAGGATGGCAGGGTGAAGGCCTCGATCTCCGCGGTGGTGACCGGCTTGCCGTGGTTGAGCACGGCCAGGCGCTTCGCCCCATCGCCCGGCGGGCGGCACAGGCGGGCCAGGATCAGGCGCGGGCCGGCCACCGGCACGGCGTGATATTGCTGTGCCCAAGGTCCTTCCGGCCGGCCGAGCGGTCCGGCCTCGCGCAGGGGCGGTGCCTCCGCGGCGCAGCCGACCATGGCCAGGAGCAACAGCCCAAGCAGGCCGGCACGGCGCATGGGGTCAGCCGCGGTCGCGCATCAGGCGGGCCTTGTCGCGCTGCCAATCGCGGGCGGCAACGCTGGCACGCTTGTCGGCCTTGTTCTTGCCGGCGCCCAGGCCGAGCTGCACCTTGGCCATGCCGCGTTCGTTGAAATGGATATCCAGCGGCACCAGCGTCATCCCGTCGCGGCCGATGGCGCCCAGCAGCTGGTCGCGCTGCTTGGCCTTCACCAGCAGCTTGCGCGGGGCGCGCGGCTCGAACCGGCTCAGCACGCCGCCCTGGTATTCCGGGATGTAGCAGTTGAACAGGAACAGCTCGCCCTCGCGCTCCCCGGCCCAGGCCTCCGTGAGGGTGGCGCGGCCGTGGCGGAGCGACTTCACCTCGGGCCCCTTGAGGACCACGCCGGCCTCGATGGTTTCCTTGATCGCGTAGTTGAAGCGGGCACGGCGGTTCTGGGCGGCGATGCCGTGGCTGATCAGGCCGGACTTCTTGCGCGTTGGATTGGCCATCGGTGGCTCCTGTAGCGAGGCGAGGACAGCCCCCGGGGACTGGCCCCGACCCGGTATAGAGTTTTCCGGCCGCCGCGGGGAGGGGCCACGGCATTACGCCTGGGTCAGACGTGAACCTGCTGGTGGTGCTCCTCCTCCGGGATCGGCACCGGGATCAGCGCGGCGTGGTCGGTGTGGTCGACGGGGTCGGGCACCGGGGTGGGGTCCAGGGTGTGGGCGGCGTCGTGCCCCGCGAGATCCGGCGGCGGGATCGGCTCGTGCGGGGGTGGGGGGATATCCGGCGCGCCGATGGCGTCCAGGTAGCTCGCGGCATCGTGCGGGGCATGGTCCGGGGCCGGATGGCTGGCGGGATCGCCGCCGGAGACCGCATCGAGGTAGTGGGCGAGATCGCCGGGGGCGGCCTGCTGGGCGGCCTGCTGGGCGGCATGGTCGGTGGCGGGATGATCGGTGGCGGGGTGGTCGATGGCGGGGTGGTCGATGGCGGGATGGTCGATGGCGGGATGACCTGGCGCCAGGGCGGGATCGTGGTGCAGCGGATCCGCCGGGGTGGCGAGGTCGGCATGGGCCACATGGTCGTCGGCCGGCGGGGCTGCCGGTGCCGGCGGGGGCGGAGGGGGCAGCGGGGCCGGCGAAAGCGGGTCCATCACCAGCGCGGTGTCGGCATGGGCGTGGGCGAGCGTGCCGTCGGGCCCCTCGGTGGTGACGGTGAGCGCGATGTTCGTGTTGCCGGCATAGCTCGCGGGCAGTTGCGCGGTGAGGCCAGAGAGGTTCCAGCCATCCACGTCGATGCCCGGCTGGCCGGCGGCGACGGTGGCGCTGTGGTGCCCGTCGCTCACCACCGTGCCGTCCGGCAGGCCGGAGAGCATCACGGCATGAACGTGGTCGTCCGTGTCCGCGGGGGCGGTGAAGCTGGCCTGCAGGTGCAGCAACGCGCCGGGGGGTGGCGGGGTGAGGGTGGTATCCACCTGGGCCGTGCCGATCACGATGCCTTCGGGCGCCATGGCGTGGCCGTGGGCGGTATCCACCAGCTGCCCGTTCACGCTGCGCACGTCGATCAGCAGGCCGGTGCCGGCATGCATCTGGGAGGCGAGCGGGGCGCGGGCCACCTGGTCGTCGGAAAGCGCCCGGCTGCCGACGGCGGCGTTGAAGATCTTGCCCTCGTAATGCTCGGTGGCGGACCAGCCGGGGTTGGCCGTGTTGCCAGCGTTGTTCCATTTCTGGCCCAGCACCATGAAGCCATCCGCCGGCAGCGTGCCGCCCTTGTGGTAGTTGTCGATCGTGGCGGTGAGGTGGCCGTTGTCGAACACCTTGAGCTGGCCGGTGGTCGCGCTCCAGGTGAGGGTGATGCGGTGGGAGTGGCCGTCGGCGAGGTTGATGCCGGTGGCCTGGTCCCCGGCGCCGCCGATCTTCATGTTGGCCGGGTTCCACAGGCTCAGCATGTTGTTGTCGTTGTGGCTGCCGAAGTTGAGGATCACCGGGCCCTGGCTGCCGCTGCCGCTGCCGGCGGCCTGGCCGATGACGGTGAATTCCATCGTCATCTCCTGCAGCGGCGCGCCGGCCTGCAGGTTGTCGACCACGATGCGGCCGGGGGCGGCGGCGGTGCCGGTGTCCAGCACCTGCTGCTCCGCGGAGATGGCGAGGCTGGCGCCGGCCGCATCGGTCACGGGCGTGACATCCAGCGTGGCATGGGCGGTGGCGGTGGCGTGGCCGTCGCTGACCGAAAGGGTGAGCGGGATGCCGGCGTGGTGCGCGTTGGGCGCCGGGGTGAAGACCCAGTCGCCATTCGCCTCGCGGGCGAAATGGCCGTACTGCGCATCCACCGTGATGCCGGTGACGTGCAGCGCATCCGCCGTATCCGTGTCGGCGGCACCGGCGAGGCGTAGCAGGTCGGCCTCGGTGAAGCGCTGCGTGCCATCTTCCGCCACGCGGCCGAGATCGGCGGTGGCGGTGGCGGTCG
>JAIXTK010000356.1 GCA_027483995.1 Acetobacteraceae bacterium | reverse complement strand
GCAGCTTGTGGCCGATATAGTGGAAGTCGCCCACCAGCGGCACGTGGACGCCCTTGCGGGCCAGCCGGTCGCGGATGTGGGGGACGGCGGCGGTTTCCTGGAGCCAGACGCGCATGCCGCCGCCGGCTTTTTCGGCGGCGCCGTCCAGCGACTGGATGTCTGATGCGGTGATGCGCAGGCTTTCGCCTTCCATCTTGAGGTCGGCGGTGACGACGACGGAGTTGCCGGCGACCAGCAGATCGCGGGCGCGGCCGAGGGTTTCGCTGAAGAAGGTGACTTCGTAGCTGCCGCCGGCATCGGAGAGGCGCACCCAGGCCATGCGGCTGCCGGAGCGGGTGATGCGTTCCTTGATGTTCACCACGGAGCCGGCGAGCTTGACGCGGGCGCTGCCGCGGGCGGCGGTGGTTTCGAGCTGGGTGCTGGGGACGACGCGCAGGCGTTTCAGCGTGGCTTCGTAGGCATCGAGCGGGTGGGAGGTGAGGTGGAAGCCGATGGCCTCGGCCTCGAAGCCCAGGCGGTCCATGTGTTCCCAATCGGGGATTTCGGGGATGCGCAGGGGTTCCGGGCGGTTGCCGCCGGAGAACATGGTGATCTGGCCGCTGCCTTTTTCCTCGGCCTGGGCCTGGGCGCGGCGGAGGATGGTTTCGCCGGCGGCGAAGACGCGGGCGCGGACGGGTTCGATGCCATCGAAGGCGCCGGCGCGGGCGAGGTTTTCGAGCTGCATGCGGTTGAGCTGCTTGGGGTCCACGCGGCTGGCGAAATCCGCGAGGTCTTCGAAGGTGGCCATGCCGCGGGCGGCGACGACGGCGCGCATGGCGGCTTCGCCGACCTTCTTCACGGCGGCGAGGGCGTAGCGGATGGCGAACTTGCCGCCCCCCTTTCCATCATTGGGTTGGCGTTCCAGCGTGAAATCGGCTTCGGAGCGGTTGATGTCTGGCGGGAGGAGCTTGATGCCCATGCGGCTGGCTTCCTGGCGCAGGGCGGAGAGGCGGTCGGTGTTGGAGATGGCGAGCGACATGCAGGCGGCGATGAAGGCTTCGGGGTGGTTGGCCTTCATGTAGGCGGTTTGGTAGGCGACCAGCGCATAGGCCGCGGCGTGGGATTTGTTGAAGCCGTAGTCGGCGAACTTGGCCATGAGGTCGAACACCTCCTCGGCCTTCGGGCCGGGGATGCCGCGGCCGGTGGCGCCAGTGACGAAGATTTCGCGCTGGGCGTCCATCTCGGCGCGGACCTTCTTGCCCATGGCGCGGCGCAGGAGGTCGGCGCCGCCGAGGGAGTAGCCGGCCATGGTCTGGGCGATCTGCATCACCTGTTCCTGGTAGACCATGATGCCGTAGGTCTCGGCCAGGACGCTGTGGATTTCCGGGTGCGGGGCTTCCCATTTCTCGCCGTGCTTGCGCTGGCAGTAGGCGGGGATGTTGGCCATGGGGCCGGGCCGGTAGAGGGCGACGGCGGCGATGAGATCCTCGAAGCGGTCCGGGCGCATCTGGCGCAGGACGTCGCGCATGCCCTGGCCTTCGAACTGGAAGACGCCGCCGGCATCGCCGCGCTGGAGCATTTCGTAGGTTTTGGTGTCGTCCAGCGGGAGGCTGTCGATGTCGACGTGGATGCGTTCCTTTTTCAGGAAGGCGACGGCGCGCTGGAGAATGGTGAGGGTGGTGAGGCCGAGGAAGTCGAACTTCACCAGGCCGGCCTGCTCCACGTATTTCATGGAGTATTGGGTGACGAGGAAATCGGATTTCGGGTCGCGGTAGATCGGGACCATTTCGGTGAGGGTTCGGTCACCGATGACGACGCCGGCGGCGTGGGTGCTGGCGTGGCGGTAGAGGCCTTCGAGCTGGAGGGCGATTTCGAGCAGGCGGCGGACGGTTTCGTCCTCCTGGCGCATCTGCTGGAGCTTGGGTTCGCCGTCGATGGCCTGTTGCAGGGTGACGGGCTTGGCGGGGTTGTTGGGGATGAGCTCGGCGACCTTGTTGACCTGGCCGAAGGGGAGGCCGAGGACGCGGCCGGTATCCCGCACCGCGGCGCGGGCCTGGAGCTTGCCGAAGGTGATGATCTGGGCGACGCGGTCCGCACCATATTCGCCGCGGACATAGGCGATGACTTCGTCGCGCCGGTCCTGGCAGAAATCGATGTCGAAATCGGGCATCGAGACGCGGTCGGGGTTGAGGAAGCGTTCGAAGAGCAGGTTGAACTGGAGCGGGTCCAGATCCGTGATGGTGAGCGCCCAGGCGGCGACGGAGCCGGCGCCGGAGCCGCGGCCGGGGCCGACGGGGATGCCCTGCCCCTTCGCCCACTGGATGAAGTCCGCGACGATGAGGAAGTAGCCGGGGAAGCCCATGCGGGCGATGACGTCCAGCTCGAATTCCAGGCGGTCCTGGTAGATTTTCTGGCGGTCGGGGGCGGCGCCGATCTGGCTCATGCGGCGGGCGAGGCCCTCGCGGGCCATCTGGCGGAGGGTTTCCTCCTCGGTCGCGCCTTCGCGGACCTTGGGGCAGACGGGGAGCATGGGCTTGCGGGGCTCGGCCATGATGGCGCAGCGCTGGGCGATGGCGAGCGTGTTGTCGCAGGCTTCCGGGAGGTCGGCGAAGAGGGCGCGCATGACCTTGGCGGGCTTGAACCATTGTTCCGGGGAGACGCGGCGGCGATCGCGTTCCGCGAGGGTGCGGCTTTCGGCGATGCAGAGCAGGGCGTCGTGCGCCTCGTGCATTTCGGGCTTGGCGAAGTAGCAGTGGTTGGTGGCGACGAGCGGGATGCCGGCTGCGTCGGCGAGGCGGATGAGGCCGGGTTCGACGGCGCGTTCGTGGGGCAGGCCGAGGCGGTTGAGCTCCATGGCGATGCGGCCGGGGAAGGCTTCGGCGAGGCGGGCGAGGAGGTGTTCGGCGGCCGGCATCTGGCCTTCGGCGAGGAGGCGGGAGAAGGGGCCGGAGCTGCCGCCGGTGAGGAGGAGGAGGCCGGCGGATGCGGTGCAGAGGCGTTCCAGCAGGAGCTGGGGGGGGAGGTGCGGCTCGGTTTCCAGGAAGCCGGCGGAGGAGAGGCGCTGGAGGTTGGCCAGGCCCTCGGCGTTCTGGGCGAGGAGGACGAGCTTGTCGGGCGTGAGGCGGGGGTTGTCTTCGCGGGCCAGCGCCACCTGGCAGCCGATGATGGGCTGGACGCCCTTGCCGGCGCAGGCCTGGCTGAATTCCATGGCGCCGAAGAGGTTGGCGGTGTCGGCGATGGCGACGGCTGGCATGCGGGCGTCGGCCGCCAGGGACGCGATCTTGTCGGCCTTGATGGCGCCTTCGCTCAGCGAATAGGCGGAGTGGACGCGCAGGTGGACGAAATCGGCGTGCGGCATGGGGGGCCCCGGAGAATCGGGGGGAGTGTAGCAGGGCGCCGGGGTCAGCGCTCGTGCAGGGTTCCGTCGCGCAGGCTCACCGTGCGGTCCATGCGGGCGGCGAGGTCGGGGTTGTGGGTGGCGATGAGGGCGGCGACGTTGTGGGTGCGGACCATGGCGAGCA
This sequence comes from Acetobacteraceae bacterium, assembly GCA_027483995.1. Classification (GTDB taxonomy): domain Bacteria; phylum Pseudomonadota; class Alphaproteobacteria; order Acetobacterales; family Acetobacteraceae; genus CAMDGX01. The sequence continues at coordinate 7,043 of JAIXTK010000356.1, read as the reverse complement.
ACTCGTCGAACACCACGGTGGAGGTGGCGACGTCGAGATTGCCGGTGGGTTCGTCGGCCAGGAGGATGCGCGGGGCGTTGGCCAGGGCGCGGGCGATGGCGACGCGTTGCTGTTCGCCGCCGGAGAGCTTGCCGGGGAAGTGGGCGGTGCGGGCGGCGAGGCCGAAATCGGCCAGCAGGGCGCGGGCGCGTTCGGCGGCCTTGGCGCGCGGGATGCCGGCGATCATCTGCGGGAGCATGACGTTTTCCAGCGCGGTGAATTCGCCGAGCAGGTGATGGAATTGATAGACGAAGCCGATGGAATCGCGGCGGATGGCGGTGCGGCCGGCATCGTCCAGCGCGCCGGCTTGCTTTCCGGCGATCAGGACCTGGCCGGCATCGGGGCGTTCCAGCAGGCCGGCGGCGTGCAGCAGGGTGGATTTGCCGGTGCCGGAGGGGGCGACGAGGGCGACGATCTCGCCGGGATTCAGCACGAGATCGACGCCGCGCAGCACGTGCAGGTCCGTCTCGCCGCTGCGGTAGGTGCGGACGACGCCGCGCAGTTCCAGTGCCGGGTTACTCATTGCGCAGCACCTCCACCGGGTCGGTGCTGGCGGCCTTCCAGGCGGGATAGAGGGTGGCGAGCAGGGAGAGGACGAGGGCGAGGCCGACGACCTGGGCGACGCTGGGCCAATGGACGTTGTTGGGCAGGGCGGTGAGGAGGAAGACCGAGGAATCGAAGACGTTGCCGCCGGTGAGGTCTTCGATCAGGTGCTGGATCTCCACCAGGTTCCAGCAGACGGTGACGCCGAGGATGGTGCCCAGCACAGTGCCGGCGACGCCGACGAAGGCGCCGCACATGATGAAGATGCGCAGCATGGAGCCGGCGCTGGCGCCGAGGGTGCGCAGCACGGCGATGTCTCGCCGCTTGTCTTTCACCAGCATGATCAGCGAGGAAATCACGTTGAAGGCGGCGACCAGGATGATCATGCCCAGCACGATGAACATCGTGTTCTTCTGGATCTGCAGCACGGCGACGATCTGGTCGTTGGCGCGCGTCCAGTCCCGCATCAGGAGCTGGTGTTGGCCGAGCAGCGGGCGGATGCGTTCGACCATGGCGCGGGCGCGGGACGGGTCTGCCACGCGCAGCTCGATGCCGGAGACGGCATCCCCGGTGTTGAGGAAAAGCTGGGCGGCTTGCATGGGGAGGAAGACGACGTTGTTGTTGAAATCCGCCAGGCCGGCATCGAAGACGGCAGCGACGCGGTAGGCGCGCACGCGGGGGATGGTGCCGAAGGCGGTGGCCACGCCCTGGGGCGATACCAGGGTGATGCGGGCGCCGGGGGCGAGGCGGAAGCTGGCGGCCATGCCGGCGCCGACCACGACCGCGTCTTCGCCCTGGAAGGCCTCCAGCGTGCCGGCGACGATGCGCAGCTGGGACATGGCTCGCAAATCAGCTTCTGCGATGCCGCGCATCAGGGCACCGGTGCCGCCGCCGCGTTCGCCGGTGACCAGGACCTGGCCATCCAGCACCGCGGTGGCGGCGGTGACGCCGGGAAGGGCGGCGATGTCCGATGTGAGCTTGCGGTAGCCTTCGATCTTCTCGCCGGCGAAGGCCTGCAGCACCACGTGGCCGCGGGCGGCCAGCACGCGGGAGACGACCTCTGACTGGAAGCCGGTCATGACGCTGGCGACGACGATGAGGGTGGCGACGCCAAGGGCGATGCCGACGAGGGAGAAGATGGCGATGATGGAGACGAAGCGCTCACCCTTGCGGGCGCGGAGATAGCGGCCGGCGACGGCGCGTTCGAAGGCGTTGAACATCAAAGGATTCTTCTTTTTCTGTAGAAAAAGAAGCAAAAAGACTTTTCCGACTTGGCGCCTCGTCCCCCTGATCGGGCGGCGGTGGCCGGCAAACGGATAAAGTTTTTTTGCTTCTTTTTGTTCACAAAAAGAAGACTCTTACTTCGCCACGCGAGCCAGCGCGTCCTCGACGCTCACTTCCTCGCGCTCCCCCGTCATCCGCCGCTTGAGCTCCACGCGCCGATTGGCGGCCGAGCGCGGGCCGACGATGATCTGCCAGGGGTGGCCCATGAGGTCGGCGTCGGCGAACTTGGCGCCGGCGCGGTCCGGCCGGTCGTCGTAGCGGGCGTTGCCGGCCAGGCCCGTGTAGGCTTCCTCGCAGATGGTGTCGCAGGCGGTGTCGCCGGGCTTGAGGTTGAGGATGGCGGCGCGCCAGGGGGCGACGGAATCGGGCCACTTGATGCCGGCTTCGTCGTGGTGCGCCTCGATGATGGCGCCGGCGAGGCGGGAGACGCCAATGCCGTAGCTGCCCATGTGCGGCACGATCATCTGGCCGTCGGGGCCGGCGACCTTGAGGCCCATCGGCTCGCTGTACTTGGTGCCGAAGTAGAAGATGTGGCCGACCTCGATGCCGCGGCCTTCGCGCTTGTCCGCCACCTGGGCCCAGGCGGCTTCGTCGTGCTTTTCGTCGGTGGCGGCGTAGGGCGTGGTCATGGTGGTGTAGAAATCGGCGAGGTCCTGGTCGCTGCCGAAGCCATAGCGGGCGGTGGAGACGTCGATCTTCTCGAAGGCGGCGTCGAAATAGACCTGCGATTCGCCGGTGGGGGCGAGGATGATGAATTCGTGGCTGAGGTCGCCGCCGATCGGGCCGGTATCGGCGGCCATCGGGATGGCCTGCACGCCCAGGCGCTGGAAGGTGCGCATGTAGGCCAGCATCATCTTGCGGTAGGCGACGACGGCGCCGGCGTGGTCGAGATCGAAGGAATAGGCGTCCTTCATCAGGAACTCGCGGCCGCGCATGACGCCGAACCGGGGGCGGACCTCATCGCGGAACTTCCACTGGATATGGTACAGGTTCTGCGGGAAGTCGCGGTAGCTTTTGACGCCGGTGCGGAAGATGTCGGTGATCATCTCCTCATTCGTGGGCCCATAGAGCATTTCGCGGTCGTGGCGGTCCTTGAAGCGCAGCATTTCCTGGCCGTAGCCGTCGTAGCGGCCGGACTGGCGCCAGAGATCGGCCGATTGCAGCGTGGGCATCAGCACTTCCTGGGCGCCGGAGGCATCCTGCTCCTCGCGCACGATCTGCTCGATATTGCGCAGCACGCGCAGGCCGGCGGGCAGCCAGGCGTAGATGCCGGCGGCGGTCTGGCGGACGAGGCCCGCGCGCAGCATCAGCCGGTGAGAGGCGATCTGCGCCTCGGACGGCGTTTCCTTGAGCGTGGGGATGAAGCTGCGTGAAAGGCGCATCGCGGGGGCATATCCGGGAACGGTGGGGTGGGCACCCTACCCCGCGCGCGGCCGGGAGGCCAGAAGGCAGCGGGGCGCGCAATATTGTGCAACGCACAACGCAAATGACGTAAAAAAATGTCGCGCTTGCGCTGCCGCAAGCACGAAAACACGTGACAGCTAGATGTCATTCCCCTAAAAAAAAGGTGGCCCGCGCGCATGGCAGCGCAGCGGGCCAAGTTTGGGGAGGAAACGCCAGTCACACGGCAGGAAGAGGCAAGGCCTCGTCCTCGCCGTGATGATGGCTTCAGGCCCCTACCCCGTCCATGAAAAATTTGCGCTGAAGCGACTGTTTTTTCGCCATTCAGGCGTTCTTTGCTATTTTCTCGTGCAATCGCTGCCTATGGCGCCTAATTTCCGGGCAATGCCAGTACGCCATCACGGAAGCTGAGCGTTTCGCTGGTGATGGCGAAGAACAGCAGCACCCAGATCACAGCCGTGACGATGGTGGTGGCGATCACTTTGCGCCACATGCTTGGCCGCTCCGGCGCGCCGCGCCAGCCGGTTTCCGAATCGGGATCGGCCACTGGGCGGGTGCCCCATGGCAGGACCGCGAACAGCACGATCCACCAGAGCACGAAATAGATCGCGACCCCTGTGACCGGATGCATGATTCAGACCCTCAGGAGATGGACGTCCACCAGCGGACGCTTCTGCAGGCGGCGGCCGAGCGCCTTGCGCAGGGCGGATTTGGCCGCCTCGATCAGCGATTCGTCGTCGCGGCGCAGGTTGGACGGCAGGTCGGCGATCGAATCCGCGAAGTCGCGCAGGATGCGGTCCGTCTCCGGGTCTTCGGGATCGAACAGGCCGGGGGCGGAGAGGCGGGGGGCGCCGCGCAGGCGGCCGGCCTCGTCCACCGCGAGCGAGGCGATGACGACGCCGTTGAACAGCATGCGGCGGCGCGCGCCCATCACGCTGCCCTGCAGCGGCACCAGGCGATTGCCATCCACCACCAGGCGGCCGACGGGGGCGGAATCGATCACTTCCGGCCGACCGGGGGCCAGGGAGAGGATGTCGCCATCCTCCACCAGGATCGGGGTGATGCCGAGTTCCTGGGCCAGGGCGGCGTGGGCGGAAAGGTGGCGCCATTCGCCATGCACCGGCACCGTGACGCGCGGGCGCACCAGGGCGTAGAGGCGCTTCAGCTCATCGCGCGCGGGATGGCCCGAGACGTGGACGAAGTGATCGTTGTCCGTGAGGACCGTGACGCCGCGGCGCACCAGGTTGTCTTGCACGGTGCCGATGGCGCGTTCGTTGCCGGGGATCATGCGGCTGGAGAACACGACCGTGTCGCCTTCGCCGAGCTCCACGCGCGGGTGGGTATCCTGCGCCACGCGGGACAGCGCGCTGCGCGGCTCACCCTGGCTGCCGGTGATGAGGATGACCAGGTTCTCATCGGGGATGTCGGCGACATCGTCCTCGGTGAGGAAGGGCGGGATGCCCTTGAGGTAACCGCATTCGCGCGCCGCTGCCTCCAGGTTGCGCAGCGAGCGGCCGACGATGGCGACCGAGCGGCCGGCGGCGCGGGCGGCGAGCGCCACGGATTCAACACGGGCGACGTTGCTGGCGAAGCAGGTGACGGCGATGCGGCCGCGGAGCGAGGCGATCAGCTCGGCGAGGCTGGTGCGGACCTCCCCTTCCGAGCCGGATTCGCCTTCCACCATGGCGTTGGTGGAATCGCAGACCATGGCGAGCACGCCTTCGTCGCCCAGGGCACGCAGCGCGGCTTCATCGGTGCGGGGGCCGACCAGCGGGGCTTCGTCCAGCTTCCAGTCGCCGGTGTGCAGCACGATGCCGGCAGGGGTGCGGATGACCAGGGCCTGCGATTCCGGGATGGAATGGGCCATGCGGATGAAGGTGAGGTCGAACGGGCCCACGCGGAAGCTGCCGCCGGGCTGGATGATGGTGATCTTGGCCTGGTTGGTCAGCTGCGCCTCGCCCAGCTTGCGGCGCAGCACCGCGGCGGCGAAGGGCGTGGCGTAGATCGGGCAGCGCAGTTGCGGCCAGAGCCAGGCGACGGCGCCGATATGGTCTTCATGCGCGTGCGTGATCACGAGGCCGGCCAGCCTGTCCCGCCGTTCGGCGATGAAGGCCGGATCGGGGACCATGATGTCCACTTCCGGGTTCTCCGCACCGCCGAACCCCATGCCGCAATCGACCGCGAGCCACGTGTTGGCGCAGCGGTAGAGGTTGAGGTTCATGCCGATCTCGCCGGTGCCGCCGAGGGGCAGGAAGGCCAGATCCGGAGTCGATGCGTCCATGCTTCGCCTTCAATTCATGCGCCATGGGCCAGGCAAGACCCGGTCCAGGGACGAAAGCGCCCGCGCCGATCGCCGTGACAGCCGGGCGATCAACACAGGCGGTTCATATACGTGCCGGCCGGGAGCCAGCCGGCAAGGGGTTAGGCACCGTGCGGCAGGGAAATGTCAACGCCCGGCAGGGGTTCAGTCCCGTTCGATCAAGCGTGACCGGTCCCTGTTCAATATGGGGGCCGGGTTGCGCCCTGCCAACAGGCGCAGGCCCTCCAGCGTGAGGTCGGAATCGATTGTCTCGATGACGGTGGTGCCTTCGGCCAGGAGCGGGGCAAGGCCGCCGGTGGCGAGGACCTTGAGGCCGCCGCCGTATTCGGCCTGGATGCGGGCGACCAGGCCTTCGATCATGCCGACATAGCCCCAGTAGATGCCGGATTGCATGGCCGGCACGGTGGAGCGGCCGATGACGGATTGCGGGCGGCCGATGCCGATGCGCGGCAGGCGGGCGGCGGCGCGGTGCAGGGCCTCGATGGAGAGGTTGATGCCGGGGGCGATGACGCCGCCGAGATAGGCGCCGTCCTTGTCCATCACATCAAAGGTGGTGGCGGTGCCGAAATCGATCACCACGGCAGGGCCGCCATAGTGCTTGTGGCCGGCCAGGGTGTTGAGCAGGCGGTCGGCACCGACCTCGTTGGGGTTGTCCACCTTGATGTCGAAGCCCCAGTTCAGCGTGGCGGTGGCCACCAGGGGTTCCACGTCCAGCCAATCGCGGCAGAGGCGGCGCATGTCGTAGAGTGCGGCGGGAACGACGGTGCCGATCACGGCGGCGGTGATCAGCTCGCGCCTGATCCCGGCCTGGTTCAGCAGCGTGAGCAGCCAGACGGCGTATTCGTCGGACGTGCGCTGGGCGTTGGTGGAGATGCGCCAGCGGCCAACCCAGTGGTCGCCGTCATGCACCGCCATGACGGTGTTGGTGTTGCCGGCATCGACGACGAGCAGCATCGCGGGTCTCCGTATTCCTAGCCGTCGCCGGGGAGCAGGACCTCGCCGGTGGTGAAGCGGCGGACGGTCCCCTCGGCGGACATCAGCAGGCTGCCATCGGCATCGAGCCCCGCAAAGGTGCCTTGCAGCACGTCTGCTCCCAGCTTGAGGCTCATCGGGCTGCCGGGTGGCTGGGCGTGGGCGAGCCAGGCCTGCAGCACCGGGGCGAAGCCTTCTTCGTGCAACACGCCGTACCAATGGGCGAGGCGGGCGAGCAGCAGCGGGGCGAAGGCTTCGGGGTCGGGTGCGGGCATGTGGTCGGCGAGGCAGGCGGCGATGCGGTCTGGCAGGATGGGGGCGTGGGCGAGGTTGACGCCGATGCCGGGGATGACCCAGGCGATGCCGCTTTGCCCATCGCCCTGGCTTTCCAGCAGGATGCCGGAGAGCTTGTGGCCGTTCAGCATGAGGTCGTTGGGCCATTTGAGTGCGAGGCGCGGGCCGGGGGGCAGGATGGATGCCACGG
>JAIXTK010000309.1 GCA_027483995.1 Acetobacteraceae bacterium | reverse complement strand
CGATTTTTCTGGACGGACTCAGGTTGGCGGGGTTGCCGACCTAAGCAAGCGGTTCTTTTTTGAAAAAAAGAACCAAAAAACTTTCATGACCTTGCGCCCGCCCTGGGATCCCCGCACGGGCGCCATCCCGCACAGTCTTTTTCCTTCTTTTTCTCCAGAAACAGAAGACCCTTACTTGCTTGCTTCGTCCAGCGCCGCCATCTGCGCCGCGGATAGCGTGATATTCGCCGCCTTCACGAGATCCGCCAGCTGTTCCAGGCTGGTGACGCTGGCCAGCGGCGCGGTCACGCCCGGCTTGGCGGCCAGCCATGCCAGGGCGGCCTGGCCCTGGGTGCAACCGGCCTCGGCGGCCACCTTGTCCAGCGCCGCGAGCACGGCGGTGCCCTTCGGGGTGAGGTATTTGGCCACGCTGCGCGCGCCGCGCACGCTTTTGCCCAGGTCGGCCTCGCCGCGGTATTTTCCGGTGAGAAAGCCGGAGGCGAGCGAGGAATAGGGCGCCACGGCGACGGTGTTGCGGATGCAGGCGGGGATCAGTTCCGCCTCGATGCCGCGTTCCATCAGGTTGTAGAGCGGCTGCATCACCTCGTAGCGCGCCACGCCCAGGGCCTTGCTGGCGGCGAGCGCCGATTCCAGGCGGGCGCCGGTGAAGTTGCTGGCACCGAGCACGCGCACCTTGCCGGCGGTCACGAGCTTGCCGAAGGCCGCGGCTGTTTCCTCCTGCGGCACGGTCTCGTCGTCCTTGTGGGCGTAGTAGAGGTCGATCACGTCGGTGCCGAGGCGCTTGAGGCTGCCTTCGGCGGAGCGGGCGATCCAGTCGGCGGAGAGGCCGCTGCCCTGGTTCGGGATCGGCAGGCCGACCTTGGTCATGAGCGTGACGCGCGCGCGCATGCCGGGGCGGGCGGCGAGCCATTCGCCGATCACGGTCTCCGACTCGCCGCCGGTGTGGCCCGGGACCCAGGCGGAATAGACGTCGGCGGTGTCGATGCTGGTGAGGCCGGCATCGACCAGGGCATCGAGCAGGCGGAAGGAGGCGGCGCGGTCCACGGTCCAGCCGAAGACGTTGCCGCCGAAGATGATCGGCGGGGCCATGAGGGTGGATTGGCCCAGGTTCTTCGATTGCATGGCGTGCTGCTCCCCGCAGAGGTTCCGTGGGGTAGCGATAGCCCAAAGCGGCGGCTTGGCCTACCCGGCCGCCACGGCGGCTTGGCCTACCCGGCCGCCACGGCGGCGCGGCCTACCCGGCCGCCAAGGCGGGGCGGCGGCGGCGCAGCAGGCCGAGGGCGACCAGGGCGCCGCCGAGCAGGGCCATGGAGGCGGGCTCCCCGATCACGGAGGCAGCGGCGGCGACGGGGAACGGCTCGACCAGCAGCGCGGGCGGCAGGTCGGAGATGAGGGTGACGGTCTCATCCTCGTCCGCGGGCGGGGTGGCCGGGGTGGTGCTCGTGTGTGTGGAGGCAATGGCGATGCCGCGGGCAGGGGCGCCGGCGACATAGAACGGCAGGGCGGTGGCGAAGGTGAAGGCGGGGCCAGGGGGCTCCGGCATGGCGGCGCCACCGAGGCGGCTGGAATCCGCGTCGCGGTCGCGGGCTGGCGCGCTGTCGGGCTCCTGGGCGGCGAAGGGGGTCCAGCTGCGCCATTCGCGCCACCAGGCGGCCCATTCGGCGTCGTCGAAGGGGGCGGAGGGGCCGGGGTCGTCATCGGCGAGGACGGGTGGGCGGACGGCGTGGGGCACCGGGTCTGGCGGGTCGATGCCGATTTCGGTGAAGCCGTCGGCCGCGCGGGCGGGCGGCGCAAGCGCCAGGGCGGCCAGCAGGAGTGCCGGCAGCAGGGGGGGCCAGGGCGGATTGCGCGGCGGATGCACCGGCGCAGCCTGCGCCGGAAACATTGAGATACGGTTTAGCCGGGCAGGCGGCGTTCCAGCGTGGCGAATTCATCGAGGCACCGGGTGACGATCCCCGGCGTGAGGTAGTGGTCCACGCGTTCGCGCACATGGTCGATCAGGGCGGCGTCGGAGGCTTCGGCGGACCAGTCCTCGCCGCCCTCCCCGGCCTGGCCGGCGCGGCGCGGGGCGGCGGAGAGCACGCGCCACTTGGCGCACCAGGTGACGGCCCAGAGCCACATGGCGCGGCGCAGGGGCAGGTGCCAGCTGGCCGCCGGGGGGATGCCGGGCACGTCCTCCCACGCCGCATAGAAGGCAGCGATCTGCTCCACGGTGAGGATGGCGTGGCTGTCCAGGTCCCAGGTGGTGGAGGTGTAGTTGGTGGCGTGGGCGAGATCGAGCGAGGCGGCGCCGTAGCGGCCCTTTTCCAGATCGACCAGCACCGCCTCCCCGTTCGGGCGGATCAGGAAGTTGCCGGGATGGGCATCGAAGCTGATCAGGCAGGCGGCGGGGCGGGCGGGGGCGGCGCAGAGCGCGGCGAAGGCGGCCAGTTCGCCTTCCACCAGGGCGCGGGCGGCGGGCGCCAGGCGGGCTTCGGCGAGGTAGGCGCCCTGGGCCGCCACCTCGTCGCGCATGGCGGCCAGCGGGTCGGCGGGGGCGAGCAGCGGGGCGGTGGCGGCGGGGGCTGGCAGGGCGTGCAGCGAGGCCAAGGCGCGGGCGATGGCCGGCAGGTCCTGCGGCAGGCGGGCGGGGCGGCCGTGGATTTCCTCCACCAGCAGGGCGCCCTGGGGCAGGCCGGGCTGGGGCGGCAGCACGCTGTGCATCGCCGGGGTGTGGCCCCCTGCCCCGGCCCGGCGGAAGCAGGCTTCCTGGTAGGCGAGGTTCTCGGCGGCGGGCAGGTCCATCTGGCTCTGCTTGGGAATGCGGGCGAGCAGGCCGGTGGCCCCGATGCGGATATGGTCGTGGGCGAGCCCCTTGTCGCGCAGCGGTTCCAGCGCGGCGCCGGCGAAGCTCGTGGCGGACAGCGCGGCACCCAGCCCGGCGCAGACCGTGGCAAGGCGCGTGGTGGTGGTGTCGTCCAGCCGTCCGGTCATCATCGCTCCGCGCATGGTCTGGCAGGGAAGACCCGGCCGGGGCCCATCCGTGACACGGGCGGGCGAGGCGATGCAACGAAGTGGTACACGATTCCGCCTGCGGATGGTTTGACCGGTGGCGGCCGTGACACGCGCGGTTTGACCGCGACGGCCGGGCTTCTGCATGATGCGGCGCAATATGGGAAGGCGACCGGCGGCCGATGAAGGTTCTGGTGATCGAGAACTACCCCAGCGCGCCCGCCGGGCTGTTCGGGGCGTGGCTGGAGCGGGCCCGCGGCGCGCGGCTGCATGTGGTTTCGCCCGAGGCGCTGGACGGTGCGCCGGAGGCGGACCTGATCGTGACGCTGGGCTCGCCCTCTGGCGCGTGGGAGGACATTCCCTGGGTGCACGCGCAGCGGCGCTTCCTGCTCGATCGGCTGGCCGCCGGCACACCGGTGGTGGGCATCTGCTTCGGGGCGCAGCTGCTGGCCAGCGCCATCGGCGGGCGGGCGGCGCCGATGGGCGGGCGGACCTTCTGCGGCTGGTACACCAACGACCACGTCGCCGATGAGGTCTGGCGCGGCCCCTGGGTGCGCTGGCATGGCGACCACCTGGAGGTGCCGGAAGGGACCGAGGTGCTGGCGCGCGACCAGGGCACGGTGCAGGCCTTCCACCATCGCACGCCAGAGGGCGTGAACGCCGTGGGCGTGCAGTTCCACCCCGAGGTTTCCGCGGAGTACGCCAACTATTACGCCACCAAGACCCCCGACATGCTGGCCCGTGCCGGCACCACGCCGGAGGCGATCGCCGCCCAGGGCGCGGCAGTTGAGGGCCATGAGGCGGCGCTCGATGCGCTGTTCACCGAAATGCTGCGCCGCGCCGGTGTTGGTGGCGCCTCGCGCTCCGCTGCCGGCGTGACCCAAACCGCTGCCCCCCACCCTGTTTCAATGGAGGCCTGACGTGATCCTGACCCGCCGCCGCATCCTGGCTGCCTCGGCCACCACGCTGGCGATGCCCTACGTCGCCCGCGCCCAGCAGGCGAGCATCACGCTGGCCGCCTATTCCGGCATTTTCCAGGACAATTACGAGCCCGCGGTGGTGGAGCCGTTCCGCCGCGCCAATCCGGGCATCAAGGTGACCTATTTCTCCATGGGCAACTCCGCCCAGGCGCTGGGCCAGCTGCGCGCGCAGAAGGCCAACCCGCAGGTGGACCTGGTGATGATGGATGTGTCCGTCGGCAAGGCCGCCAGCGACGAGGGGCTGTTCGAACCCGTCACGGCCGCCCAGGTGCCGGCGATCGCCGATCTCTCCCCGCGCGCCTTCACCCCGGGCGTGACGGCGCCGGCCGTCACCTTCGACAATTTGGTGCTGCTGTATTCGCCGCAGCGCGTGCAGCCGGCGCCGACCAGCTGGCGCGTGTTCTGGGAGGAAAAGTACAAGGACCAGATCGCCATCAGCGGCGTGCCTGACATCGTGGGCCTCGGCTTCCTGATGATGGCCAACAAGGTGTTCGGCGGCGACGATTACCGCCGCCTGGACAAGGGCTTCGAGGCCGTGGGCAACATGGCGCCGAACGTGCTGAGCTGGGATCCGAAGCCGGATGCCTACACCATGATCACCCAGGGCACGGCGAGCCTGGGCGTGGGCTGGAATGCGCGCGGGCAGATCTATTCCGACCAGTCCGGCGGGCGGATGGCCGCGATCCTGCCGAGCGAGGGCGCGCTGTTCCAGATCAACATCCTGGGCCTGGTGAAGGGTGCCAAGAACTACGACGCCAGCCGCGCCTTCATGAACCACGCGCTGGGGGCGGAGGCCCAGGCCGCCTTCACCGAGCGGATGTTCTACGCCCCGGTGAACACCAAGGCGAAGGTGAGCGAGGCCGCCCTGGCCCGCACCGCCAGCTCCCCGGAGCGGCAGGCGATGATGCTGCCGGTGGATTGGCTGGAGGTGGCGAAGTTCCGCGAGGGCGTGACCGAGCAGTGGCGCCGCCGGATCCTGACGCGCCGTTGATGATCGCCTGAGATGACCGAAGCCCATCTCGTACTCGACCATCTGGAGAAGCGCTTCGGGGCGGGGCCGCCGGCGGTGGCCTCGCTGTCGCTGGAGGTGCAGAAGGGCGAGCTGCTCGGCCTGCTCGGCCCCTCCGGCTGCGGCAAGACCACCACGCTGCGCATGATCGGCGGGCTGGCGGAGGCCACGGCCGGGCATATCCGGGTGGCCGGCCATGACGTGACCACCCTGCCCCCGCACAAGCGCGACATGGGCATCGTGTTCCAGAACTACGCGCTGTTCCCGCACATGGATGTGGCGGGGAACGTGGCGTTCGGGCTGGAGATGCGGAAACGCCCGAAGGCGGAAGTGCGCGAGCGGGTGGAGCGGGCGCTGGAGATGGTGCACCTGCAGGGCCTGGGCCACCGCAAGCCGCGCGAGCTCTCGGGCGGGCAGCAGCAGCGTGTGGCGCTCGCCCGCGCGCTGGTGATCGAGCCTTCGATCCTGCTGCTGGACGAGCCGCTGTCCAACCTCGATGCCAAGCTGCGCGACGAGATGCGCACCGAGATCCGCGACATCCAGCAGCGCCTGGGCATCACCACCATCTTCGTCACGCACGACCAGGTGGAAGCTTTGGCGATGTGCGACCGCATCGCGGTGATGCGCGCGGGGCTGCTGGAGCAGGTCGGCACGCCCTATGAGATCTACGAAACCCCGGCCACCCCGTTCGTGGCGGATTTCGTCGGGCGCATCAACCGGATCGACGGCGAGCGCGATGCCACTGGCGAGATCGTCGCCGGCCCCTTCCGCCTGCGCGCCGCCAGGCCCGGCCGTGCGGGAAAGGTGACCGTGATGGTGCGCCCGCACCGCATCCATGTCGCCACCGACGCGATCGGCCCGGAATGGAACAGCGCCACCGGCACGATCCGCCGCGCCACCTATGTGGGGGACGTGCTCTCCTGCGAGGTGAATTGCGGCGGTGCCACGCTGACGGTGGAGCGCCACACCCATCCCGGCCTGCCGATCCCGCGCGGCGGCGAGGCGGTGACGCTGGCGTGGCGGGTGTCTGACACATTGGCCTTCGATTCCTGATGCCGATCGCGAGCCGCATCGCCCTGGCGCTGCTGCTGCCGGCGCTGCTGGTGAACATGGCGGTGTTCCTGCTGCCGATGGGCAACCTCGCCTTGCTGTCCTTCCGCCAGGCCAATGAGGGCGGGGCGCTGCTGGAGGGGATCACGCTCGCCACCTGGGCGAAGATGTTCGGGGACATCTTCTATGCCGAGCTGGTGCGGGATTCCGTGCTGATCGCGCTTGCCATCACCGGGCTGACGCTGCTGTGCAGCTACCCCATCGCGCTGTTCATCCACCGCGCGCCGGATCGCTGGAAGAACATGCTGGTGGTGATGTGCATCTCGCCGCTGCTGGTCTCCGCCGTGGTGCGCACCTATGGCTGGATGGTGATCCTGGGCGATGGCGGCATCATCGCCGCCTTCCTGCGCTGGCTTGGCATGGTGAAGGCGCCGCGCATGGTGTTCAACACCACCGGCGTGGTGGTGGGCCTCACCGAGATCCTGATGCCCTACATGATCCTGGCCCTGATCGCCGGCTTCGGGCGGCTGAACACCAGCCTGGAGGAAGCCGCCGCCAGCCTGGGTGCGCGGCCCTTCACCGTGTTCCGCCGCGTGGTGCTGCCGCTGACGCTGCCGGGCATCATGCTGGGCTGCCTGCTGGCCTTCGTGCTGGCGGTTTCCAGCTTCATCACCCCGAAGCTGCTGGGCGGCGGGCGCGTTTTCCTGCTGGCCACCGAGATCTACGACCAGGCGATCGTGACGCTGAACTGGCCGGTGGCAGCGGCACTTTCCATCGTGGTGCTGGTGATCTTCGGCATCGCGCTGACGCTGTACGGGCGCCTTGCCCGTGCAGTCGCTTAAGGGGGCGGTGGCCTGAGATGGGGCGCATCCTGTTCCACGCACTGGTCGCCGCCATGCTGGTGTTCCTGCTGGCGCCGGTGATCCTGGTGATCCCGATGAGCTTTTCCGCCGACCGCGTGCTGATGTGGCCGCCCAGCGGGTTCAGCCTGAAATGGTACGCCCAGATCGCCAATGAGCGCGGGCTGATCGAGGCGGCGCGCAATTCCCTGGTGCTGGCGGTGATCGTCACGGCGGCCACCCTGGCCATCTCCCTGCCCGCCGCATTGGCGATCGACCGCTGGCGCTTCGCCGGGCGGGACGCGATCCTGGCCTTGCTGACCGCCCCGCTGCTGCTGCCCACCATCGTGCTGGCGCTCGCCCTGCTGATCATCTTCGTGGGCCAGGGGCTGCTGGGCACCTGGGTCGGCCTGATGCTGGCGCACATGCTCGTCACGCTGCCCTACGGCATTCGCGTGCTGTCCACCTCGCTTTCCACCCTGCCCGCCTCGGTGGAGGAAGCCGCGGCCAGCCTCGGCGCGCCGCCTGCCAGCGTGTTCCGCCGCATCACCCTGCCGCTGATGGTTCCCGGCCTGGTGGCCACCTGCGCCATCGTGTTCCTGGTGAGCTTCGATGAGGTGGTGATCAGCCTGTTCCTCGTCGGCCCGCAGCTCACCACCCTGCCGGTGGCACTGTTCCGCTACGTGGAAAGCCGCACCGACCCGCTGGTGGCCGCGGTTTCCACCCTGCTGGTGGTGTTCAGCCTGGCCATCGTGCTGGTGCTGGACCGCGCGGTGGGGCTACGGCGGGCGGTGGGGAAGTGAAGTTCAAGCGAAGCGGTCACAGAGAACACAGAGGACCACAGAGGGGCACAGAGAAGAAAGCGAGCGGACGCACTGCGGTCTCCATATCAATGACCTGCTCTGTGCTCTCCGTGGCCCTCTGTGCTCTCTGTGACCACTTTGCTTCGGTGCCGCCTCGCGGTGTTTCCCGATAAACCACCAAGTCCGACAATCCAAGGAGCCCCGCCCATGTTCATCGTGAACCCCCTGCCCCCGCAGGTCGATCCGAAGCTGATCGAGCTGCTGGTGCGCGCCGAGCCCGCCACCATCGGCCACTTCCTCGATTTCGGCTTCGTCGACCCGCAGATCCGCGCGCTGTGGCAGGTGCCGCGCATCGCCGGCACGGCCGTGACCGTCCGCTGCGCCGGCAATGACAGCACCATGGTGCACTACGCCCTCGGCCAGCTGCGCCCCGGCGACGTGCTGGTGATCGACCGGTTCGGCGATACCCGCCATGCGGCCGTGGGCGGCGGCGTGGCCTTCGCGGCGCGCGAGGCCGGCGCGGTGGGCATCATCATCGACGGCGTGGCCACCGATATCGGCGAAATCCGCGACTACAAGGTGCCGGTCTGGGCCCGCGGCCTCTCCGTCGTCACCACCAAGCGCCCGTTCAACAACGGCGAGTTCTGCGTGCCCGTCTCCATCGGCGGCGTGGCGGTGATGCCGGGCGATGCCATCCTGGCCGATGAGAACGGCGTGCTGGTGCTCAAGCCCGAGCAGATCGCCGATGCCGCCCCGCGCGCCATCGAGATGCAGGCCGCCGAAGGCCCGCGCCTGAAGGAAGTGGCCGCCGGGGCGCGGCTGCCGGAGCTGAACGGCACCAACAAGCGCCTGGCGGAGATCATGGCGGAGCAGGCCAAGGGGGCGAAGGGCGGCGGGTCGATCTGAAGACAAGGCAAGCGGTTCTTTTTTGAAAAAAAGAACCAAAAAACTTTTGTGACTTCGCGCCCGCGCTGGGAAACCGGCGCGGGCGCAAGCAAATGAAAGTCTTTTTGCTTCTTTTTCTTCAGAAAAAGAAGACTCTTGCTTACAGCAGGAAATCCCCGGCTGCGAGGCTTGTCGCCCCCTGCACCCGGATCTCGAACGCCACGGTGCCGCCGTTGATCGCGCCCTGGATGATGCTGTCGCCGCCCGAGACGGAGAAGCGCAGTTCGCTGCCCGCGCCGGTGAAGCCGAGCGTATCGCGGAAGGTGAAGGCCTGGTCGCCCAAGGCGGTGCCGGCATCGATGGCGGCGAGGTCGATGCGGTCCCCTTCGGCGGGGTTGAAGGCCTGGATCACGTCGCGGTTGGCACCCACGGCGCTGTCGGATGGCAGCAGGAAGCGCATGCGGTCGATCGAGCCGGCCGTGCCCTTCAGGATATCCCGCCCGCCATTGCCGGTGATCATGTCCCCGCCGCCGCCGCCGGTGAGCGTGTCGTTCCCGGCGCCGCCGAGGATGGATTGCGCCAGCGCGTTGCCGGTGAGGATGAGGCCGGTGGCGCCGGCATCGGCCTGGACCAGCTCCACGGAAACGGCGGCCGGCAGAGCGAAGTTCGCGCGGGCCAGCACGCGGTCCGCACCCTGGCCGGCCGCCTCCACCACCACGTCTCCGGCGCCCACCACGTAGGTATCGTCCCCGGCGCCGCCGGACAGCACGTTGGCCGCACTGTTCTGCGCGCCGTCGATCCGGTTGGCGCCGGCATCGCCGGTGGCGGTGATCGCCAGCGTGCCGGTGAGCACGATGTTCTCGACGTTGCCGTAGCTGGCCAGGTTCAGGCTGACCAGCGCGGACTGCACCGTGTCGTTGCCCGCGCCGGCCTCCACCACGATATCCCCGGCGCCGACGATATAGGTGTCGTCCCCGCCCAGGCCGATCAGCGTGTTGGCGGCGGTGTTGCCGGCGCCGCTCAGCACGTTGTCCAGCGCGTTGCCGGTGGCGGAGAGCGGCGCGCTGCCGATGAGGGTGGCGTTCTCCACATTGGGGTTGGCCAGCAGGTCGATGTTGATGGTGGAGGAGGAGATCGTGTCGATGCCGCCGCCGGCTGCCTCCACCACCGTGTCGCCCGCGCCCACGCCATAGATGTCGTTGCCGGCCAGGCCGGTGAGCACATTGGCCGCGCTGCTGCTGGCGCCGTTCAGCACGTTGTCGCCGCTGGTGCCGGTGGCCGAAAGGGCGAGCGTGCCGAGCAGCGTGGCGTTCTCCACATTGGCGAACTGCTTGAGGTCGAGGGATATCGCCGCCGACTGCACCACATCGGTGCCGCCGCCCGCCTCCTCGATGATCGTGTCGCCGGCGCCGACCAGATAGATGTCGTTGCCGGCCAGCCCGGTGAGGATGTTCTTGGCAGTGTTCGCGGCGCCATCCAGCACGTTGCTGCCCAGGCTGCCCACGGCGTTCAGCGGCAGGCCGCCCAGCAGCGTGACGTTCTCCACCGAGGGGAAGGCCGTGAGGTTGATGGAGGTGGTGAAGGACGTGGCGGTATCGATGCCCTGGCCAGCCAGCTCCACGATGCTGTCGCCGTCACCCAGCACATAGGTGTCGTTGCCGCCGCGGCCGCCGAGCACATTGCCGGCGCTGTTCAGCGCCCCGTTCAGCACATTGGCGCCACCGTCGCCGAAGCCCGAAAGCGCCAGCGCGCCGGTGAGGGTGAGGTTCTCCACGCTGGCGAACAGGGCGAGATCGACACTGATCAGTGCCGAGCTTGCCGTATCCGTCCCGGCGCCGCCCGCCTCCACGATCGTGTCGCCGGCGCCCAGGATGTAGGTGTCGTCGCCGCCGAGCCCGGCGAGCTGGTTGCTGCCGGAGCTGGTGGCGCCGTCGATCACATTGGCAGCGCTGCTGCCGGTGGCGCTGTTGTCCAGCGTGCCGGTCAGGCGGATGTTCTCCACGTTCGCATAGCTGGAGAGGTTGATGGTCAGGCTGCCCTGCACCGTGTCGGTGCCGCCGGACAGCGTCTCCTGCACGCTGTCGCCCAGGCCGATGATGTAGGTGTCGTTGCCGCCAAGCCCGGCCAGGATGTTGGCGCCGCTGTTGGAGGCGCCGTCCAGCACATTGGCCTCGTTGGTGCCGGTGGCCGACAGCGCGGCGCCGCCCAGCAGCGTCACGTTCTCGATGTTCTGGAACGCGCCGAGATTGATGGAGAAGGCGGCGGTGCGGATGGTGTCGCTGCCCTGGGCGAAGGCCTCGAACACCTGGTCGTCCGCGGAATCGAGCACGAAGATGTCGTCGCCGCGGCCGCCATACATGTCGTCGGCGCCGGCGCCGCCATCCAGCGTGTCGTTGCCGTTGCCGCCCACCAGCAGGTCTTCGCCGCGCCCGCCTTCCAGCCGGTCATCGCCGTTGCCGCCGTACAGCCGGTCGTCGCCGCGCAGGCCCTGCAGCACGTCGTCGCCATCCAGGCCGCGGATCTCGTCGGCCACCGCGTCGTTGCCCAGCAGCAGGTCCTGGCCGGCGCTGCCGGTGACAAGGCCCTGGCGCGGGTCGATGATCTGCACGTGGATGTCGCTTTCCAGCGGCGGCGCGCCATCCGCGCTGCCGCGCCAGGCCACCGCCACGCGGCCGTCGCGCAGGGCGGTGATGGCGGGGGCGGTGCCGGCCTCGCCATAGGCGCTGACCATGTATTCGCCGCCGATGCGCGTGCCGCCGGCATCGAAGGCCTGCAGCCACACGGCGCTGCCGTCATCCCCCTCGGTGTGCCAGGCCAGCACCATCCCGCCGCCGGGCAGCGCCACCAGCTTGGGCGAGACCTGGTCGCCGGCACGGGTGGCATTGGCGATGAAGGGGTCGGTGAGCGGCACCGGCGTGCCGGTGCCGAAGGTGGTGAACAGGCGCATCTGGATGTCGGTGCCGGCATCGCCGGGGCCGCCCTGCTCCCAGGCCACGGCGAAGGTGGTGTTGCTCAGCCACACCACCTGGGCCGCGAACACCGCCCCGGAGGGCGGCATGGCGACCGTGGCGGTGCCGCCCACCGACGCGCCCGTGGCGGTGCGCAACTGCACGCGCAGGCCGGCCAGGTCGTTCCAGGCGACAGCGACGCGGGCGAGATTGGGCGCCACGGCAAGGGCGGGGGTGCCGGCCTGGCTGGCGATGTCGATGGTGGGGCCGTTGCCGCTGCTGTCCAGCAGGCGCAGTTGCACCACAAGGCCGCGGTTCCAGGCCACCGCCGTGCCGGTGCCCATCGGCGCCATCACGATGCTGGTTCGCGCCAGCCCGCCGGCCGCCACCCCCTGCACGGGGCCCTGCACGCCCTCCGTCACGGCTTGGCTGCTGATCGCGCCCACGGCGTCTGTCCAGCTGACGAGGTAGCCGCCGCCCGCGACGCCGGCCACGGCGGGGGT
>JAIXTK010000093.1 GCA_027483995.1 Acetobacteraceae bacterium | reverse complement strand
TGGGCGGGATCGCGCGCTTCGAACATCACTTCCAGCTGCGCGGCCTGCACGCTGGGCGAAGCGAACAGGCGGTGGTGCGATACGTCGATGATGTTGCCGCCGGCGGTGCCGATGCGCCCGGCAATGTCGGCCAGCACGCCTGGCCGGTCCGGAATTTCCAGCACCAGCCGCACCAGCCGCCCGTCGCGCAGCAGGTTGCGCAGCATCACGTTGGCGAGGATCCGCGCATCGATGTTGCCACCGCAGATGGCCACGCCAACCTTCTTGCCGGCGAAACGGTCGGGCAGGGCCAGCAGCGCCGCAACGCCCGCAGCACCTGCACCCTCGGCCACCACCTTGGCACCCTCGGCCAGGAGCGCGATGGCTTCCTCCACCGCGCGCTCCGGCACCACGACCACGTCTGCCACGTGGGCGCGGATGTGGCGCAGCGGCGTCTCCCCGATGTCGCGTACCGCGATGCCTTCGGCGATGGTGGCACCGCCGACCGATACCGGCTGCCCCGCCAGGCGCTGCGCCAGCGCGGCATAGGCGGCCACCTCCACGCCGATCACCTCGATGCCCGGCTTCAGCGCCGTGGCCGCCACCGCGCAGCCGGCGAGCAGCCCACCGCCGCCGACCGGGATCACCAGCATGTCGAGATCGGGCACGTCGGACAACATCTCCAGCGCCATCGTGCCCTGGCCGGCCATCACGGCAAGGTCGTCGTACGGGTGGATGAAGACCAGGCCTTCGCGCGCGGCGAGCGCGTGGGCATGCTCCGCCGCTTCGGCCAGCGTCTCGCCATGCAGCACCACGCGCGCGCCCCATGAGGCAGTGCGCGTGACCTTGGTGGCCGGCGTGTGCTGCGGCATCACGATGGTGGCGGCAATGCCCAGCAGGCTGGCATGGCGCGCCACCGCCTGCGCGTGGTTGCCGGCCGACATGGCGATCACGCCCGCCGCCCGCTCCGAGGCACTCAACAGAGCAAGGCGGTTGGCCGCGCCGCGTTCCTTGAACGCACCTGTCGCCTGCAGGTTGTCCAGCTTCAGGAACACCTGCGCCCCGGTGGCGCGCGAGATCGCGTCGCACGGGATCATCGGCGTGCGCAGCACGTGGCCTTCGATGCGCGCGGCCGCGGCCCGCACATCGGCCAGACTGATCATGGGCATGGGCGTACGATCAGCCGAAGCGGACGGAAAGGATCTCGTAGCTGCGATCGCCGCCCGGCGCCGGAACAGAGACGGTGTCGCCGATCTTCTTGCCGATCAGCGCCTTGGCCAGCGGGGAGGAGATGGACAGCCGGGCATGCTTGATGTCGGCCTCGTGCACGCCGACGATCTGGTAGGTGGCTTCCTTCTCCGTCTCCTCGTCCACCACGCGGACATGGGCGCCGAACTTCACGTGGTCGCCCGAGAGCATGGCGGGATCGATCACCTCGGCGGCCGAGACGATCTCCTCCAGCTCCGCGATGCGGCCCTCGATGAAGGACTGGCGCTCGCGCGCCGCGTGATACTCGGCATTCTCGCTCAGGTCGCCATGGCTGCGTGCCTCGGCGATGGCGCGAATGACCGCCGGGCGCTCAACGCCTTTCAGCGTCCTGAGCTCCTCTTCCAGTCGCTTCAGACCGGGCGCGGTCATCGGAAATTTCTGCACTGCGCGAACCTCAAGCGAAGAAAAGCGAATTTTCTGGCACTTGGCGACGATGGAGCGGCGTCGCAAGCCCCGAAACGCGACCGCCGCGACGCGGCAAAAGCCGGGTCGCGACGGGGGTATCAGAACGATCCACGGAAATACGCTTGCAGAGGGGCAACTTCAAGGGTGCCCGACTTCAGCGCCGCTATGGCATGGGCGGCGGCCCGTGCGCCGGCGATGGTGGTGTAGTGCGGCACGCCGTGCGTCAGCGCGCTGCGGCGGATATCGAAGCTGTCCGCCACCGACTGCGCGCCGGCCGCGGTGTTGATCACGATCTGGACATCGCCGGACTTGATCGCGTCCACGCAATGCGGCCGGCCTTCCAGCACCTTGTTCACCACGCCCACCGAAAGCCCGGCCTCGCGCAGATGCGCCGCCGTGCCGCGCGTGGCCAGGATCTGGAACCCGCTGTCGATCAGCCGGCGCGCCACGCCCACGGCGGCGACCTTGTCGCTGTCGCGCACCGACAGGAACGCGGTGCCGGATTCCGGCAGCTTCACGCCCGCGCCGAGCTGGCTTTTGGCGAAGGCACGCTCGAAGCTGGAATCCAGCCCCATTACCTCGCCGGTGGATTTCATTTCCGGGCCCAGGATCGTGTCCACGTTCGGGAAGCGGTTGAAGGGGAACACCGCCTCCTTCACCGCCACGTGCGGCGCGATGCTGTCGTCGTCCAGCTTGAACTCGCGCAGCTTGGCGCCGGCCATCACGCGGGCGCCGATCTTGGCGATGGGCACGCCGGTGGCCTTGGCGACGAAGGGCGCGGTGCGGGAAGCGCGGGGGTTCACTTCCAGCACGTAGATCACGTTGTCCTTGATCGCGTACTGCACGTTCATCAGGCCGACGACGCCGAGCGCCTTGGCCATCACTTCCGTCTCGGCCTTCAGCTCCGTCACCATCGCCGGGGACAGCGTGTAGGGCGGCAGGGCGCAGGCGCTGTCGCCGGAATGGATGCCGGCTTCCTCGATGTGCTCCATCACGCCGGCGACATAGACCTCCTCGCCGTCGCAGATGCAGTCCACATCCACCTCGATCGCGTCGTTGAGGTAGCGGTCGATCAGCAGCGGGCCGCTGGAGAGCGCTGCCTCGCCGCTCTCGCGCATGTAGCGGGCCAGGCCCTTGCCGTCGTACAGGATCTCCATGGCACGGCCGCCAAGCACGTAGCTCGGGCGGATCACGATCGGGAAGCCGATGCGGTCGGTGATCTTTTCCGCTTCGTCCGCTGAGCGGGCGATGCCGTTCTCCGGCTGGCGCAGGCCCAGCTTCTGCAGCAGCAACTGGAAGCGCTCACGATCCTCGGCGAGGTCGATGGCGTCGGCCGAGGTGCCGAGGATGGGGATGTCCGCCTTGGCCAGGGCCTGGGAGAGCTTCAGCGGCGTCTGCCCGCCATACTGCACGATGCAGCCCAGCACGGTGCCGTTGGTCTGCTCCAGCCGGATCAGCGCGATCACGTCCTCTGCCGTCAGCGGCTCGAAATACAGCCGGTCGGAGGTGTCGTAGTCGGTGGAGACGGTTTCGGGGTTGCAGTTGACCATGATGGTCTCAAACCCCGCCTCCTTCAGCGCATAGGCGGCGTGCACGCAGCAATAGTCGAACTCGATTCCCTGGCCGATCCGGTTCGGTCCGCCACCGAGGATGATTATTTTTTCCCTGGCGGTCGGCTCGGATTCGCACATCGGGGTGCCGAAGCCGCCTTCGTAGGTGGAATACATATAGGGGGTGGCGGCGGCGAACTCGGCGGCACAGGTGTCGATGCGCTTGTACACCGGCAGCACGCCAAGCTTGCCGCGCAGTGCGGTCACGTCGGCCTCGCCGGTGTTCGCCAGCACCGACAGCCGCTTGTCGGAGAAGCCCATCGCCTTCAACCGGCGCAGCCCGGTTGCGTCCTTCGGCAGGCCGCCCGCGGAAACCTCGCGCTCGGCGGCGACGATCTTCTCCAGTTCGCGCAGGAACCACGGGTCGAACTTGCTGGCCTCGTGGATCTCCTCCACCGACAGGCCGGCGCGCAACGCCTGGGCTGCCATCAGCAGGCGATCCGGCTTCGGCTGCGACAGCGCGGCGCGGAAGGCGTCGGTCCCGCCATCGCCCGGGGCTTCCACGGGGTCGAGCCCGGCGAAGCCCGTCTCCATGCTGCGCAGGCCCTTCTGCAGGGCTTCGGCGAAGCTGCGCCCGATCGCCATAGCCTCGCCAACCGACTTCATGCTGGTGGACAGCATCGCCGGCGTGCCGGGGAATTTCTCGAAGGTGAAGCGCGGGATCTTCACCACAACGTAGTCGATGGTCGGCTCGAAGCTGGCCGGGGTCACCATGGTGATATCGTTGGCGAGCTCATCCAGCGTGTAGCCCACGGCCAGCCGGGCGGCGACCTTGGCAATCGGAAAGCCGGTGGCCTTGGACGCCAGCGCGGAGGAACGCGAGACGCGCGGGTTCATCTCGATCACCACCATGCGCCCGTCGCGCGGGTTGATCGCCCATTGCA
>JAIXTK010000043.1 GCA_027483995.1 Acetobacteraceae bacterium | reverse complement strand
TGATGGCCAGCAGCTGGGCGTTGATGCGCTCGCGCTAGGAGAGTGCGGCATCCAGCTCCATCTCGCCGATCACCGCGCGGATGTTGGTCATGGCCAGGGTGGAGAGCGCGCCTTCCAGGTTCGTCACCTGGTAGGCCGCCTTGGCCGCTTCCATCACGCGGAAGTAGATCACGCCGTCCACCGCCACGGTCGCGTTGTCCTTGGTGATGACGCTCTGCTCCGGGATGTCGGAGACCTGTTCCTGCACGTTCAGCTTGCGGCCGACGCGGTCGATATAGGGGATGAGGAAGTTGAGGCCGGGGTGCAGCTCGCGCATGAAGGCGCCGAAGCGCTCCACCGTCCATACCTGCCCCTGCGGCACCGTCTTCATGCCGGCGAATACGGTGGCGACCACCAGCACCAGCACGAGAACCCAGACCAGTCCGAATGCGCCGTCCATGGCTTTCTCCTGCGTTCGCGCCACCCTAGCATGGTGCGCGATCGTTGGGAGGATATGCCATGAAGATGAAAGCCGCCGTGCTGTGGGAGTGCGGGCGCGCACGCCCCTATGCCGAGACACGGCCGATGACGATCGAGGAGGTGGAGCTGGATCCGCCGGGGCCTGGCGAGATCCTGATCGAGGTGGCGGGCGCCGGGCTGTGCCATTCCGACCTCAGCGTGATCGACGGCACCCGGCCGCGCAGCGTGCCTGTGATCCCCGGCCATGAGGGTGCGGGCATCGTGCGGGCGCTGGGGCCGGGGGTGACCGGGCTGGAGGAAGGCGACCATGTGGTGACGGCGTTCGTCTCCTCCTGCGGGGAGTGCCGGTATTGCGTGCGCGGGCGGGTGAATATCTGCGAGACGCATGGGCGCACGCGGGCGGCGGGCACGCTGATCACCGGCGGGCAGCGGCTGCGGCTGAACGGGCAGCGCATTCCGCATTTCAGCGGGCTGAGCCTGTTCGCGCAGTACATCGTGGCGGCGCGCTCCTCCGCGGTGAAGATCGACAAGGATGTGCCGCTGGAGCACGCGGCGCTGTTCGGCTGCGCGGTTCTCACCGGCGTGGGCGCGGTGCTGAACACGGCGGAGGTGAAGCCGGGTGGCGTGATGGCGGTGGTGGGCCTCGGCGGCGTGGGCATGAATGCGCTGATGGGCGCGGTGGTGGCCGGGGCCGAGCGGATCGTGGCGGTGGATACCAATCCGGCGAAGCTGGAGCTGGCGCGGGAGCTAGGTGCCACGGACACGTTCCTGGCCGGCAATGCCGATACGGTGGCGGCGATCGTGGATGCCACCGATGGCGGGGTGGACTGGGCGGTGGAGACGGCGGGCGTGGGCGAGGCGATGGAGCTGGCCTATGCCATCACCGCGCGCGGCGGCACGACGGTGAGTGCGGGGCTGCCGAGTGGCTCCAGGCTGGTGAGCTACCCGCATGCGGCGATGGTCAGCGATGAGCGGACGATCAAGGGCAGCTACATGGGCAGTTGCATCCCCGCGCGCGACATTCCCGCCTATATCGCCCTCTACAAGCGCGGCAAGCTGCCGGTGCAGAAGCTGATCAGCGGCACGATCCCGCTGGCGGAGATCAATGCCGGGTTCGACCGGCTGGCCTCGGGCAGCGTGCTGCGGCAGGTGATGCTGCCGAACGGATGACGCTTCCGTCGCGGTTGCCGGGGCGCTAGCATTCCGGCAACCGCCAAAGAGCGGACGCCAGGCCAGACGGTTTCTCCCACGCTTGCCGCAGGAGCTACGCCGCGATGCTGACCCGACGCCATCTTCTTGCCGCGGCACCCGCGGCCGCCCTTGCCCGCCCGGCGCTGGCGCAGGGCAAGGACAAGCTGCTGAAATTCGTGCCGGCGGCGGCGTATTCGTCGCCGGATCCGATCTGGACCACGGCGATCGTGGTCGGCATCCATGCGCTGATGGTGTGGGACACGCCGTATGGCAGCGACATCAACCTGATGCCGAAGCCGCAGATGTGCGCGGGCGAGGAGGTGTCGGCCGACGGGCTCAGCTGGACCTTCACGCTGCGCGAGGGGCTGCTGTTCCATGATGGCGAGAAGGTTCGGGCGCATGACGTGGTGCCCAGCATCAATCGCTGGGGGCAGCGCAATACCTATGGGCAGCGGCTGCTGGCGATCGCCGACGAGATCGCGGTGGTGGATGACCGGCGCTGGCGGATCCGGCTGAAGGAGCCGTTCCCGCAGATGCTCTATGCGCTCGCCCAGGGCTGCTACGTGATGCCGGAGCGGATGGCGAAGGTTTCGGCGAGCCAGCCGATCAAGGAGTTCGTCGGCTCCGGGCCGTTCGTGTTCCATGAGCGCGACTGGGTTTCCGGCGTGCGCAGCGTGTACACCAAGTTCGACAAATACGTGTCGCGGCAGGAAGCGCCGAGCAACACGGCGGGCGCGAAGGTGGTGAATTTCGAGCGGGTGGAGTGGCTGATCCAGCCCGATCCCGGCACGGGGGCTTCCGCGCTGATGGCCGGCGAGGTGGACTGGGTGGACCAGCCGCTGTTCGACCATCTGCCGATGCTCCAGCGCAACAACGGCGTGGTGATCGCCCAGGGCGATCCGTTCGGGCTGATCGGCGGGTTGTTCATGAACCAGCTGCACCCGCCGTTCAACAACGTGAAGATGCGCCAGGCGGTGATGGCGATGGTGGACCAGCGCGAGTTCATCGCCGCCGTGCTGGGCGACCAGGCGCGGTTCGCGAAGATTCCGGTGGGGTTCTTCGCGGTGGGCTCGCCGTTTGCCTCCGACGTGGGGATGGAGGCGCTGACGGGGAAGCGGGATGTGGCGCGGGCGCGGCAGCTGGTGAAGGAAAGCGGCTATGCCGGCGAGACGGTGCTGCTGATGTCGCCTTCCGACCAGCCGCAGATGCATGCCATGGCGGCGATGTGCGATGCGATCTTCAAGCAGATCGGGGTGAACGTGCAGCTGGCGACGACGGATTGGGGCACGCTGCTGACGCGGCGCTCGGTGCAGAAGCTGCCGGGCGAGGGCGGGTGGAGCGCGTTCAACACGCGGATCACGGGCATTGGCGGGACCGATCCGACCAGCGTGCAGCTGCGGGCGAACGGGTTGAAGGCGTGGTTCGGCTGGCCGGATGTGCCGGAGATCGAGCGGCTGCGCGAGGCGTGGTTCAAGGCGCCGACGCTCGCCGGGCAGCAGGCGATCTGCCGGGATATCCAGAAGGTGGCCTTCGAGCAGGTGCCCTATATCCCGCTGGGGCAGTGGAGCCAGCCGACGGCGCATCGTTCGGACCTGACGGGGTTCGTGCCGTCCTCCACGCATGTGTTCTGGGGTGTGAAGCGGGGCTGATGGGGAGGCTGCGGGCGGTCCTGGGCGCGGGGTTGCTGCTGGCCGCCGCCCCCGCGGCGGCGGGGGAGCCGCGGCCGGTGGCGGACATGGCGGTGGCGCCGTGGCGGTCCCTGGCGCGGGTGATCTCTGCCGGGGAGGTGCGGTGCACGGGCTTCGTGGTGTCGCCCGATCGCGTGGTGACGGCGGGGCATTGCGTGTACGGCGTGCGCCAGGGCGGGTTCCTGCCGGCCAGCGCGATCCATGTGCAGGTGGGCTACCGGATGGGTGCGATGGTGGAGCACCGGGTGGCGACGGCGTATCGCATCCTCGACGGCTACGATCCGCGCAAGGGGCCGGCGGCAACAGGGAGCGATGTGGCGGTGCTGCAGCTTGGCGACGCCGTGCGGACGGTGCCGATGGAGGTGGGCAGGGGCATGGCCGGCGCGGTGGCGCTGGGCGGGTATCCGCGCCATCGGCCGGAGGTGGTGGAGGCGGATACGAGCTGCACGATCCGCGGGACGACGCGCGACCGGAGCGGGCAGACCCTGCTGGTGCATGATTGCGGCGGCGGGGTGGGGACCAGCGGCGCGCCGCTGCTGCAGCGCGACAAGGACAATCGCTGGCAGGTGCTGGGGGTGCAGGTGGCGGGGCATACGGATCGCCGGGAATCCTATGCGGTGCCGGCTGCTACCTGGGCGGGGTTGCTGAAGTAGGGCGGCCGGCGGCGCGGTGGTTCGATCTGGGTCATCAGCTTATTCGTAATAAATTGCTATCGAAATGACAAGGGCGCGGGATGTCCTGTTCAGTCGCGGCCATGTTTTTTCCAGATGCCGCGGATGAAGGGACGCTCCCAGTCACGGAAACTGAGGCTGGGGTCGTTGAGGCTGGGGCGGCGGGATGTGGGCGGCCGGGGCGGGCGCGGCCTGCGCGGGCGGGGCGGGAGCTGGAGCTCGGCCGGGGGGCGGATGCCGAGCGCGTGGCAGAGCGGGCGCAGCAGGCGGGCGGCGCGGGGGATTTCGGTGGCGAAGCGGCGTAGCTCCGGCTCCTGCACCAGGATGTCCAGCATGCCGGCGGCGGGGACGATTTCGGGCGCGCGGCGGTTGAGCCAGGCGAAGCCGCGCGGCAGGCGCAGGGGGGCCGGGCGCGGGTGAGGCGTGGCTTCGGGAGTGGTGGGGGATTTCGGGCGGGCGGGTGCGGGGGGCTTGAGGGTGCCGGCCTGCCAGGCCTGGAAGAGGACGGCGACACGGCGCAGGGCGCGGCCGGTGCGGTTCCAGAACAGCTGCCACTGGGCGGGGGAGAGCGGCGGCAGGCGCTCCGCCTCCGTGATCGGGACGTAGCTGTGGCGTCCGATGAAAGCAGGCTGGGGCGGGGTGGCGAGACGGCGTGCGACCGCCCCCAGGGCGGCGCCCAGGGTGGCCAGCAGCCAGCTCAGCCTTTCGTGCAACGGGGACATGGGGGACAAATAACTAACTGTTAGCCCCATTGCAAGGGGTGATGCGGAATTTTTTCTATCAGGCTGCGGGCGGGGCGATGGCGTCCAGCTCCGCCACGAAGGGGGCGAACATGGCGCGCATGCGGGCGACCAGGTCCGGCGGCGCGGTTTCTGGCGTGCCGGTGTTGAACGGCGGGGCGGGCGCGTATTCCGCGACCAGCTGGGTGGCCTGGGCGTAGGCGGGGTCGCGCAACTCCGACAGCAGGGTGAGGCCGAAATCGATGCCGGCGGTGACGCCGCCGCCGGTGACGCGGTTGCGGTCCCGCACCACCCGGCCCTGGGTGGGGATGGCGCCGAAACGGGCGAGATGCTCCACGGTGAGCCAGTGCGAGGTGGCGCGGTAGCCACGCAGCAGGCCGGCGGCACCGAGGATGAGCGAGCCGGTGCAGACCGAGGAGACGACGCCGGCGCGGGCGCCGCGGTCGCGCAGGAATTCCAGCGTGGGGGCGTGGCGCATGGCGGCCAGGGTGCCCTGGGTGCCGCCGGGGACGCAGAGCACGTCCAGATCCCCTGGACAGGTGGCGAAGTCACAATGGGGCATGAAGGTCATGCCGGAATCGCTGGTGACCGGCTCCATGGTGGCGGCAACCAGGCGGACGGGCTCGCCGCGCAGGGCGTTGAGCATGTGGTGCGGGCCGACCATGTCGAGCGCGGTGAAATCGGGATAGATCAGGAAGGCGACCCGTTCCTGGCCGGGATGGAGGGTGGGCATGCTTGGGCTCCAGACGGGAAGAAGAGAGCAAGGATTCTTCTTTTTCTGAAGAAAAAGAAGCAAAAAGACTTTTTTGGTTTGCGCGGGGCAAGGATCGGCAAGGGGGGGCGATTGCGATTGACCGTGTGGGGGTTGTGTGCGATTCGAGAGGAACGGTTGATCTCCGCATTCCTCCGATGTCGTGAGATCCCGTTGCTGAGGGCCGTCCTAACCCCCCGCCTCCCGGGACGGTCCGGAGTAGGGCCACCGCTGCCCCCGCAGCGGTGGCCCATTCCGTTTCCGGGGGGGAGGCCTTCCCGTGGGGTGAGGTCGGCAGTTCGTATCCGATTTCGGCTTCGATCGCGATGGTGCGCTGCACCGCCGGACGGGGGAGTGGTGCGGTTCGTTCATGGTGTTCCGGGCATCGGCGGGAGGATGCCGGAGAGGCGCGCGAGCACAGCCTCCGGGATGTGATCCGGCGCATGGCCGATGAAGCGGGCATGGCGGGCCATGAAATCGATGCTTCTGGTTTGGTCGACGAGAATGGCGCCCCCGACGCGCGCGCCTTCGGGCAGGGCGGCTTCGAAGGGCCGGCGCAGGGTCGACGCTGCCCCCGCAGCGGTCGCCCGTTCCCGTTCATCAGGGAACGGATTGCTATCTCAGGCGCGGTGCGCGGCCAGCAGGGTGCGGAGCGCGTGGGCGGCCTTGGCGCCGGTTGCGGGGTGGAAATCGATGAGGTCGGGATTGGTCAGCCGGGCCATGGTGGCGGTGCGCTCGGGCACCAGCGCCATGCTCCAATCGGCGAAGTCTCGCCGCGCCAGGGGGGCGGCTTCGATGATGTTCACCTTGGTATGACGGCGATCGCGCTGAATGCGCGCCATGGTTGCCACCACGGGGCCGCGCGGTCCTTCCAGCACCTGCAGGAAGTAGAGCCGGTCGCACCGGAGCGCGCCGGTGATGGCGGATTCGCGATTGCATCGTCGCGCCACCTCCAGAATGTCCTGCATCTCGAGATCACCGGCAGGGCCGCTCGGCTGGAGGCAGACGCTATCGTAGACGATCCGGAACAGGGTGTTGTCGTTCACCGGGCGCACTTCATGGAACGTTTCTATTACTACGCTACAACATATCCGGGCTGGCTTTCAAATGGGATTGCGAGGGTGCGTGCGGCGCAAACGAAAACGGCGCGAGGGGGTGCCTCGCGCCGTTCCAGCAGATAGGGTCCGGGGCCTCCGGGCGTCACGCGCAGGCGTGCTGCGCATGACGCTGGCCGAGGGCAGAGCCCCCGCCGTGGTTCCCTTAGGCGCTCTTCTTGACGATCTCGTCGGCCACGTTGCGCGGCACGGGATCGTAGTGGTGGAACTGCATGGTGAAGCTGGCGCGGCCCTTGGTCATGCTGCGGAGGTCGGAGATGTAGCCGAACATCTCCTTCAGCGGCACGTGGGCGCGGACCATGACGGTGGAGCCCGAGGATTCCTGGTTCTGGATCATGCCGCGGCGGCGGTTGAGGTCGCCCACGACGTCGCCGACATGGTCGTTCGGGGTGGTCACCTCGACGTCCATGATCGGTTCCAGGATGATCGGGCTGGCCTTCTTCATGCCTTCGCGGAAGCAGGCCTTGGCGGCGATTTCGAAGGCAAGCGCCGAGGAGTCGACGTCGTGGTACTTGCCGTCGACCATGGTGTACTTGAAGTCCACCGTCTGGAAGCCGGCGAGCACGCCGGTATCGGCCTGGACCTTGATGCCTTTTTCGACGGCCGCGATGTATTCCTTCGGCACCGAGCCGCCGACGATCTTGTTCTCGAACACGACGCCGGTGTTGCGCTCGGTCGGCTCGAAGATGATCTTGACTTCGGCGTACTGGCCGGAGCCGCCCGACTGCTTCTTGTGGGTGTAGATCTCGGTGTGCGGCTTGGAGATGGTTTCGCGGTAGGCGACCTGCGGGGCGCCGACATTCGCCTGGACGCCGAATTCACGGCGCAGGCGGTCGATGATGATCTCCAGGTGCAGCTCGCCCATGCCGGACAGGATGGTCTGGCCGGATTCCTGGTCGGTCTTGAGGCGCTGGCTGGGGTCTTCGGAGGCCAGCTTCTGCAGGCCGATGGTCATCTTCTCGACCGAGTCCTT
>JAIXTK010000020.1 GCA_027483995.1 Acetobacteraceae bacterium | reverse complement strand
TCGCCTTCCCGGCCAGCGATGCCGAAGCAACGCTCACCACCCTCGCAATGGCCGCCGGCGACCTGGACGACCCCACCTTCATCGCCTGGGTCCGCCGCCACGCCCAACCGGCAACACCCCCCGGCTAAGCTTTCCCACCCACCTGCCGAACCCAATCCCCAAGATTGTAGTGGTTCGAAATCCGCGCCACCCGCCCCTCGCGCAGCGCAAAGAACGCCCCCGCCGGCAACGAATAGCTCTGCCCCGAGGCCCCAGGCGTCCCCTTCGGCACCCCGGGATCGGTGGCGATATACGTCCCGTGCACCACGAACTCCGCCGCCGCCCGCGTTCCCGTGGCATCCACCATCACCACCAGGTCGGTGATCGTCTCCCGGTAGCACCGGTCCATATGCGCCATGAACCGCCCGAACGCCTCGCGCCCCACCTCGCGCCCGCCCTGGCTCACATCATGCGCCACATCCTCGGTCAGCAGCCCGAGAAACGCCTCCCGGTCCCCCCGATTGAACGCGTCGTAATAGGCCCGCACGAGCCCTTCGGCATCCGTCATCGATCCATCCTTCAAGGAATCACAAACCGCCCGCTCGTCCGCGGCGCGAACACGCCCACCGCCCCGATCGCCTCGGCCACCACCACATCCAGCCCCGGCCCGGAATCATACGGCGCCACCGCCCGATCGCGCAGCACCCCATACCCATCCCCACCCTGCCGCAGGAAATTGTTGGTCACCACCCGATACATCCACTGATCCTGCACCGGCACGAACCCGCCACCAGAGGCCACCTCCAGCCCCACCAGCCGCGCCCCCTCCGCCGCCAACGGGTTCCAGGTGATCCGCAGCCCCGCCACCTGCGGAAACGCCCCCGCCCCCATCCGCGCCAGCCCATTGGCAATCGCCGCCCGCAGATCCGCGCCCGACAATTCCAGCGTCGCCACCGCATTCCCGAACGGCAGCATCGTCAGCACATCCCCCAGCGTCAGCTCGCCCCCCGGCAACCCGGTGCGAATGCCGCCGGCATTCATCAGCGCCACCTCCGCCCCCTGCACGGAACGCAGCATGGCATCCGCAATGAAGTTCCCCAGCGCGCACTCCCCCACCCGGCAGGTCGCATTGGCCATCGGCGCCTCCGCCCGCCCCACCACCCGCTTGCGCACCCCATCCAGCTGCGCCGCATACCCCGCCACGATCGCCGCCACGGCGGGCTCCTCCGGCAGATCAAGCCCCACCCGCCGGCAATCCCCGCCATAGGCCAGCACCGTCCCGTCCGCCGCCACATCCAGGTCCAGCCGCCCGAGATACCGCCCATAGGCCGAAGCCTGCACCACCACCGCCTGCCCCGCCGGCCCGCGCGCCACCCCATGCGCCGGCCCCGCCGCCCCCGCCTCGCTGTCAGACAGCAGCGTATGCGTATGCCCGCCCACCAGCACGTCCACGCCGGGCACATGCCCGGCCAACCCCTGGTCCACATCCCAGCCGAGATGCGAGAGCGCCACCACCAGCCGCGCCCCCTCCCCCCGCACCACCGCCGACGACCGCGCCAACGCCGCGGCGGGATCACCAAATGTCACATGCGGCCCCGGCGAAGACCCGATCGCCGTCTCCTGCGTCGTCAGCCCCACCAGCCCGATCCGCAGCCCGGCCTTCTCCAGCACCGCATGCGGCTGCACCAGCCCACGCAGATCGGGATCGGCCGACACATCCGCATTGGCCGACAAAACCGGAAACCGCGCCGCCCGCACGAACCGCGCCAGATTGGCGGGCCCGTGGTCGAATTCATGGTTCCCCACCGCCATCGCCTCGGTGCCCAGCGCATGCATCACAGCCAGCTCCACCTCGCCCTTCCACGCCGTGTAGAACAGGCTGCCCTGGAACTGGTCGCCGGCATCCACCAGCAGCACCGCCCGCCCATCCGCCTCCGCCGCCGCCCGCTGCGCCGCAATCGCACTCGCCAGCCGCGCCGCGCCCCCGAAACACCCCTCGCGCCCCGCGCCGCACGCCAGCGCCCGCGCATCCACCGGCTCATGCCGCGCATGGAAATCGTTCATGTGCAGGATCGTGATCCGATGCGCCGCCTGCCCCACGGCAATGCGGGTCAACGGCAACGTGCCCAGGGCACCCAGGAGAAACCGGCGCGAGAGTGTCATACCCCCCTCATACCAGACACTGCCCCCTCTTTTCAGCAACGACCTTTTCACCTCCGGGGCTTGCCAACGGCACCTGATCAGACGATGTAACCCCAACCGGACCGAACGGGTCCGCTTTGGACCCCAGCCGCCACACGCGGCGCACCAGAGGTGATCCCATGTTCATCGAGACCGAAGGCACCCCGAACCCCGCCACGCTGAAGTTCCTGCCCGGCCGAGACGTGATGGGCGAGCGCACCGCCGATTTCGCCAGCGCCGCCGCGGCCGAGCGCTCGCCGCTCGCCACCGCCCTGTTCGGCCTGCCCGGCATCACCCGCGTCTTCCTGGGCGGTGACTTCATCACCGTCACCAAGAACGACAGCCAGGCCTGGCAATCCCTCAAGCCCCAGGTCCTCGGCGCCATCATGGAGCACTTCGTCGCCGGCCGCCCGGTCATCGAAGGCGACGCCGATGAGCTGGATGAAGACGTCGAACCCGCCGACGCCGAAATCGTCGCCCAGATCAAGGAACTGCTCGATACCCGCGTGCGCCCCGCCGTGGCGTCGGATGGCGGCGACATCGTCTTCCGCGGCTACCGCGACGGCATCGTGAAGCTGCACATGCAGGGCGCCTGCTCCGGCTGCCCCTCCTCCTCGGCCACGCTGAAGCACGGCATCGAAAACATGCTGCGCCACTACGTGCCGGAGGTCGTCCGCGTCGAACAGGTCATGTTCTGATGCCCTCCGACGTCTCCAAGCCGTCCGAGCCGAAGCCCGAAGACGCCAAGCCCGCCGAAGCCGCTCCGGTGGTGGCCACCACCACCGAAGCCGCCCCGGCCACCGCCGAGGCCACCCCGGTCGAACCCACACCGGTCGAGCCTACCCTGGCCCAGCCCGTCGCGACCCCACCCGTCGCGGAGGCACCCGCCCCCGTGGCAGCAGCCATGCCAGAGCCGGAACCGGCGCCGATCCCGCCGCGCCAGGGCAGCCCGCTGAACGACGCCGCCCTGGACCAGCTCTTCCGCTCCGCCCGCACCCAATACGGCTGGACCGGCGCCGCCGTGTCGGATGACGACCTGCGCGGTATCTTCGACCTGATGAAATGGGGCCCCACCTCGGCCAATTCCTCGCCGGCGCGCTTCCTCTTCATCCGCACCCAATCCGCCAAGGACCGCCTGCGCCCCGCCCTCTCCTCCGGCAACCTGCAGAAAACCATGCTGGCACCGGTCACGGTCATCGTCGCCTACGACCCCAAATTCTACGACTACCTGCCCCGCCTCTTCCCCCATACCGACGCCAAGCCCTGGTTCACCTCCAACCCCGAACTGGCCCAGGAAACCGCCTTCCGCAACGGCACCCTGCAAGGCGCCTACTTCCTCATGGCCGCCCGCGCCCTCGGCTTCGGCGTCGGCCCCATGTCCGGCTTCGACAACGCCAAGGTGGACGCGGAATTCCTCTCCGACCGCGGCTGGAAATCCAACTTCCTGGTGAACATCGGCCACGGCGACCAGAACGAGGAAAAACCCCGCGGGCCGCGGTTCTGGTTCGATGAGACCTGCCTGATCCTGTAGGCAAGGCCTTCTTTTTCTGAAGAAAAAGAAGCAAAAAGACTTTTACGACTTGGCGCCCGGGGCCGTAATCCACGCGTAGGGCGGGTCGCGAAGCGGACCCGCCACCCTCCCGACCGCGCGCCCCGAAGCTGTCGCCGGGTGGGAACACCGCTCACCCAGCGCCCCAGCCACCGGAAGCGTCAATGGGCGTTAAATCCTGTTAAATCGCCAAAAATGGCAATTTTTCCCTATCCCACCGGTCTTGCGTTTGGCACAATCACCGGTGATGCCAAACCCCGTCGCCGCTCCGAACGAAGCCGACGCCCTTCGCCGCCTGGCGGAGGCGATGACTCGCGTCCATTTTCCGGCGC
>JAIXTK010000493.1 GCA_027483995.1 Acetobacteraceae bacterium | reverse complement strand
CGATCCCCGCGCTGCCGCCGGCGCCGGACCAGCAGCCTGTGCAGCGCCCGCAGTCACCGCCGGGCGCGCCGGCCGTGCCCGGGGCCGGGCAGACCACGAACCTTGCCGACCTCTTGGAGGATTCCACCGTGCTGATCCTGGCGCCCTCGCGCGGGCCGGACGGGCAGCAAGGGCTTTCCACGGGCAGCGGCTTCGCCATCGCGCCCAATATCGTGGTGACCAACCTGCACGTGGTGGATGGCTCCACCCCCGGCGAGCTCTATGTGGTGAACCGCAAGCTGGGCAAGCCGGTGGAGGCGGAGGTGATCGCGCGCACGCCGAACCACGATTTCGGCAAGCCGGATTTCGCCGTGCTGAAGCTGAAGGAAGGGCAGCTGCCGCCGCTGGCGCTGTCGCCGACCGCCGATCGCCTGCTGCCGGTGGTGGCGGTGGGCTTCCCGGGCTTCGTGACCCAAGTGGGCGACGACTTCAAGCGCCTGCTGCGCGGCGAGGACGGGGCGATGCCGGCGGCGCATTTCACCTCCGGCGAGGTGGCCGGGGTGCAGACGATGCAGGGCGCGCCGGTGGTGATCCATACCGCGGCGATCAATCGCGGCAATTCGGGCGGGCCGCTGGCGGATCGCTGCGGGCGCATCGTGGGGGTGAACACCTTCATCCGCACCGACCGCGAAACCGCCTACCGCGCCGACTACGCCCTGCCGGCGGCAACGCTGCTGACCTTCCTGCAGCAGAACAACGTGGCGGCGCGCAGCGAGGACAATGCCTGCACGCCGGCAGCCCCCCAGGCGGCGGCGCCGGCTGCCCCCGCCGCTCCTGCAGCTCCGGCGGCACCTGCGTCTCCGGCCCCGGCCGCTCCCGCCACCCCGGCGGCACCGCCCCCCGCGGCGCCGCCCCCCGCAGCGCCGCGCTGAGGGCCGGCGCATGGCCCCGCTCCGCCTCCTTGGCGAGACCGACCGGCGCAGCCGCCGCCCAGCCCGCGTGCTGGACGGCGTGGCGCAGGATTACCGCGCCCAGGTGGTGCAGCACCTCGCCGGGCGCGGGATGGCCCGCCATGCCGGGCTGTTCGCCGAAGCCAACGTGCTGCCCGAGGCGATCCAGTGGTTCACCAGCCAGCCCGGCGCGATCGTCACGCTGGATGACCTGAAGCCGGAGGATCGCGGCCCCGCGCTCGACCAGTTCCGCCAGCTGGTGGAGGAGGTGGAGGCCGAGGCGAAGCGGCTGCAGGAGGATCGCAACGACAGCGCCCGCGTGCTGGGCAGTTTGCTGGCCACCGCGCTGGAAGGGGCGGCGCTGTCCGACCTCCGGCTGGTGGGCGGGGAGCCGGTGCTGGCCGGCTGGGGCCTGCGCGCGGTGGAGAATGCCGCCCCCTTGCCGGCGCTGAAGGGGGAGCTGGTGCGCGCCGCCGCCACACCGCGCGCCGCAGCGCCGCCCCCGGAGCCGCCGCCGCCCCCGCCACCACCGCCGGAACCGGAGCCGCCGGCGAAATGGCCTCTGCGGCTGCTCGGCCTTTCCGCCCTGCTGCTTCTGCTGGCCGCGGTGCTGGCCTGGTTCATGCCCGACATCATGCGCCATGCGATGGCCTTCGCCCGCCTGCCGGCCGCGCCGATCTGCGAGCTGCCGGCGCCCTCCGATGGCGGCCTGCTGCGCCTGCAGGAGGAGGAGATCCGCCTGCGCACCCGCCTGGCCGAGCTGGAGCGCAACTATGCCGGGCGCGTGCAGCAATGCCGCATCGCCGCCATCCCGCGCCCGCAGCCGCAGGCCGCGCCGCCGCCCCCGCCGCAGCAGCGCAGCGAGATCGATCAGCGGCTGGACCGCGAGCGCGCTCGCAGCGGCGAATACCAGGTCTCCCTGGTGTGGGACGGGCCGGCCGACCTCGACCTGTACGTCGTGTGCCCCGGCGGCGCGCAGATCTTCCATGAGCGCAAGCAGGCCTGCGGCGGCGTGCTGGATGTGGACATGAACGCCGAGCGCGGGCGCACATCCGGCACCCCGGTGGAGAACGTGATCTGGGCGGAGAAGCCGCCCTCCGGCACGTATCAGGTGAAGGTGCACTACTACGACTACACCACGCGCCGCACGCCGGTGCCCTTCACCGTGCGCATCACCGTCGCCGGGGAGAAGAAGGAGGTTCGCGGCACCGCCAGCGGCAGCTCCCTTCAGGGCGTGACGGAGTTCACGGTGCCATGAGCGATCCGCAGCACATTGCCGGGCAGAACCGGCGCCGCTTCCTGGCCGCGCTGGCCGTGGCCGCCCTGGTGGTGGGCGTGCCGCTGGCGGGGCTGGCGATGTGGTGGGGCACCTCCATGGCCTATGCGCTGGCCAAGGTCGCCAGTCCGCGCGAGGCG
This sequence comes from Acetobacteraceae bacterium, assembly GCA_027483995.1. Lineage (GTDB taxonomy): Bacteria > Pseudomonadota > Alphaproteobacteria > Acetobacterales > Acetobacteraceae > CAMDGX01. The sequence goes on along the minus strand of JAIXTK010000493.1, from coordinate 1,427 downwards.
TTCTGCCCGCTGCCGCCGGTGGACGATGGCAGCCTGCGCATGGCGGAGATGGAGCTGCGCCGGCGCATCGCGGAGCTGGAAAGCGAATCCGCCCGCCGCCGCGGGCAATGCCAGGTGTGTGCCGAGGCGGAGGCGGTGGACGTGGCGCTGATCGTGGATACCTCCGCCTCCATGCGCTGGCCGGCGGCGATGGATGCCGCGGCGGAGCGGGCCAAGATGGCGGCGATCGAGAAGGAAGCCGGGCCGATCACCGAGACCCCCGGCAACGACCGCATGATCGCCGAGATGGCGCGCACCCCGGCCGGGCAGGAGCGGATGGAGGAGGCGCGGCGCACGGCGCTGGCGGTGCTGGATACGCTGCCGCAACGCGCCCGGGTGCATCTGTTCAGCTTCGGCTCCTTCAACCCGGACCGGGTGGAGGCGAGCCAATGCAGCGTGGTGCCGGTGGGCACCTACACCAACCTGCAGCGCGCGCCGCTGGGGGCCGCGCTGCGCACGCTGCGGCCCGATGCCTCCGGCACGCCGCTGGCGCTGTCGATCGAGAAGGCCGCCGCCGCGGTGAAGGGCCGGCCGGCCGGCACGCCGGGCTTCGTGGTGGTGATCACCGACGGAACCGAGACTTGCCGCGCCGATCCGTGTGCGGCGGCGCGCACGGCGCGGGCGGCGGACCCGCTGTTGTCGATCTCGGTGATCGACATCGCCCGCAACGAGCAGGCGAGTTGCCTCGCCGAGGCGACGCAGGGCCAGGTGTTCGCCGCCGGCCGCGGCGCCGATGTGGGCCGCATGCTGGCCGAGGCGCTGCGCACCCCGCCGGCGCAGAACTGCATTCCGCGGCCGAACCCAAGCTGACGCATGGCATGGGAACCGGACAGGAAGGCGGGCGCGACACGCCCCGGCCGGCACCGGTTCCTGGTGGCCTTGGCGGTCTGCGCGCTGGCGGTGGGGTTTCCGCTGGCGGTGGCCGCGATGGTGTGGGGGCTGGATGCCGCCGCGCGGCTGCGCGACGGGCTGGCGCCGCGCGAGGCGCTCTGCCCGATCCCGCCCGTGGACGACGGACGCGGCAAGCAGGAGGAGCTGGATTTGCGCCGGCGCATCTCCGAGGTGGAGCGGGAGATGTCGGCCCGGTTGGCGCAATGCCGGCCGCCCGTGCCGCCCGAACCGCCGCCACCGCCCGCCGCGCCGCCACCTCCTCCGCCGCCCGAACCGGAGCCGGAGCCGCCACCGCCCCCCCCGCCGCCCCCCCCCCCCCCCCCGCCCCCACCCCCCCCCCCGGCCCCCCAATCATCCCCCACTCACCGCCCCCGCCCTGCCCTGCCCACCCCCGCCCGTGGCCCCAGATCCGGCTGGAGCTGGCGCAGGCGGAGGACGCGCGGCGGTTTGCCAGCAACCAAGACGACCCGGTGCTCAAGCGGTGAGCTTGCCTTTGT
>JAIXTK010000094.1 GCA_027483995.1 Acetobacteraceae bacterium | reverse complement strand
GACGCGGGCGCCATCATCGACACACGGTTCCCGCCCACACGGTGAGCTCTGTCCGCCTCCGCGCCGAGGGTATCGGCCACCGCTTCGGCGCGCTGGAGGTGCTGGCGGACATCGAGCTGGATATCCGCCCCGGCGAGGTGACGGTCCTGCTCCGCCCCTCGGGCTGCGGCAAGTCCACGCTGCTGGCCATCCTCGGCGGGCTGCTCAAGCCGGAGCGGGGCAGGGTGGTGATGGAGGGCATGCCGCCGCCCGGCTGCCTCAACCCGCTCACCTATGTGTTCCAGGATTTCGCCCTGCTGCCCTGGCGGCGGGTGGCGGCCAATGTCGCCCTGGTGCTGGAAGGCCGCCTGCCCAAGCCGGAACGCGAGGCGCGCATCGCCGAGGTGCTGGCGCTCACCGGCCTCTCTGATTTCGCGCAGGCCTGGCCGCGTCAGCTCTCCGGCGGCATGCGCCAGCGCCTCGGCATCGCCCGCGCGCTCGCCGTGCGCCCCGCCGTGCTGCTGATGGACGAACCGCTCTCGGCCCTGGACACACCCACGCGCCTGCTGCTGCAGGAGGAGTTCGCCGAGACCATCGCGCGCACCGGCCTCACCTGCGTCTATGTCACCCACAACCTGGCCGAGGCGGTGCGCATGGGCCATGAGATCATCGTGCTCTCCCGCCGCCCCGGCCGCATCGCCGCCCGCCTGCGCCTCGATGCCCCGCTCACCAGCCGCAGCCCGGAAGACCCCGCGCTGCGTGAGGCCGAGGCGCGGCTGTGGTCCGTCATCCGCGCCGACGCCGCCGCGGCCACGCACGAGATGGACCATGGCTGAAATCCCGTTCCGCGATGTTCCGTTCAGGGCGGGGGGCTTTGCGCCCCGCACCATCCCGTTCGCCGGTGCCGCCACCCTCGTTCTGCTGCTGGCGCTGTGGCAGGGCGCGGCCAGCGCCGGGCTCATCTCCACCCGCTTCCTGCCGCCACCGATCGCCATCGCCCGCGCCCTGGCGACACTCGCGGCGAGCGGCGAACTCTGGGCCCATCTCTCGGCCTCGCTGCAACGCTTCGCGCTCGGCTGGGCCATGGGCACCGCGGCCGGGCTTGTCGCCGGCTTCGCCATCGGCCTGTTCACCCTGTTCCGCACCCCGGGCATGGCGGTGGTCTCCGCCCTGTTCCCCATTCCGAAGATCGCGCTCGCCCCGCTGTTCATCATCTGGTTCGGCATCGGCGAGGGCAGCAAGCTGGCCACGCTGGCCTTCGGCGTGTTCTTCCCCACCGTCATCAACACGGTCGGGGGCGTGGACGGCGTGCCGCGCACGCTGATCCGCATGGGCCAGAGCTTCGGCCTCACCTGGCCCGCCATTGTGTGCAAGATCGTGCTGCCCGGGGCGCTGCCCGCCATCCTCTCGGGCTTCCGCATCACCACCTCCACGGCGGTGATCCTGCTGGTGGCCGCCGAGATGATCGGGGCCGATCGCGGCATCGGCAGCTACGTGCTGCAGGCCGGCAATCTCTACGACACCGAGGGGCTGATGGCGGGGATCGTGATGCTCAGCGCCCTGGGTCTCTCGGTGGCCTGGGCGCTGGGGCGGCTGGAGCGGTGGTTGCTGGCCTGGCGGTAGCGTCTGATCGTCGGAGGCGGAACGGCGGAGACGTGAATCAGTCGCTCAGCGACCGGCGTCGCGACACTTCGCGAAGTCCTCGAACGCCCCTGGCATCGCCCGGCCCATCCGCTCCACCCCGCACAGATCGGCGCGCCATTCCGCGAGCGTGATCGGCGCCGGCCGTTCGCGCCAGCGCAGGTCCAGCTTCGCCACGTCGCGGAACACGTCGCGCACCGGGTGCTGCCCCACGAACAGGCCCAGCAGCGGCGTGCCCAGATTGTCCCGCTCGCGCAGCAGCGCCGCGTCGCGCGCCAGGATCGCGCCATCCACCACGTTGCCCACCACGTCGGCGGAGGATTCGGCGAACCGCACACTGATCCCCGCCGTGTCCAGCACCGTGTTGTTCGCGATCAGCGAGCGCTGGCCCTTGTTCACATAGATGCCGACATCGTTGCAGAAAGCGATAAGATTGTCGCGGATCACGCCCGCCACCTGCTCCACGCCGAGGGCACCCTGCTGGCGCTTCACCGCATCCGGGAAGGTGCCGCCCCCACCGACCGAAAGCCCCACGGTGGGGGATTTCGCGCCCAGCAGCTTCCATTCGCACAGCACCACGTTGCGCTCCATCACGGTCCCTTCGCCCTCGCCCTTCATGAAGGCGGCATAGGTCGCGCCACCGCGATAGGCGCGCTGGAAATCGGCGATGAAGTTGCCGGCGATGCGCCAGTGGTTCGCCGCCACCAGGTCGATCGGCGTGACCGGGTTGCGCGTGTCCCGCGCGGCGCGATTGGTCAGGGAGTTGCCCTCGATCCGGCCGCGGTCAGGAAAGGTACCGCCCTCGCCATTGATCTTGATGTGGGCGTTGAAGTCCTCGATCCGGTTGTTGCGGATCACGGTTCCTGCCGCGCCGCCCACCACGTGGAAGGCGTGCTCGCAATCCTTGTGGCTCTCGCACATGCCGCGGATCGCCAGGTTCTCCACCACCCAATGCGGCGCACTGATCTTGAAGGCCGCAACGGCGTAGGAGGCGATCGAGGCATCGCCCAGCCGCTCCGCCCGCAGCGTGATCGGTGCCGATGGTGTGCCCGGCCGCGTGACCTGCAGGCTGCGCCCGCCGACGGTATAGGTGCCCGGCAGCAGCTGGATCACCTGGCCCGGCGTGGCCGCGGCCAGTGCGGCCTCCAGTTGCGGCGTGCTGGTCACCAGCTTCAGCATGCCCGCCGGTGCCGTGCCGGAGCGGGCCACGGAGGCCCCGGCCTGCGGCGGCAGCGCCGGCTCGCCGAACCGCTCCAGCCGGTCCATCGCATCGAGAAAGCCGGCCACCTTGCCCGCGGCCATCACAATCAGCGCATGGTTGCCCGCCGCGCGCTGCTGGAGATAGGGCGCCCATTCGCGCGGCGTGCGGCCGACATCCATCAGGTACCAACCCAGGCCGCCCACCGCCGCCGCGCCGGCAACGATCCCCAGCACCAGCAGCGCCAGCAGCCAGCCCCAGATCGGCGAGCGCGGGCGCCGCACACGCACCACCTTGCGGCGCTCCGTCGGCTTCTCGCCCCGCCGCTCCCGTTCCGCGCGCCGGATCATCCGTGGCGCCACCGTACCCGCCGCGACATCGGCCAGGCTGGGCTCGCGCGGTGGTTCCCCGGCCGGCGGGCGCGCCATGGGCTACCCCACCTGCGGCAGGTTCATCCCCGCCAGTACCTGCAGCATCGCCGCCGTCACCTCTTTCGTGGTGGCCTTGCCGCCGAGATCCGGCGTCAGCACCCCGGCGGCGCACACCTGTTCGATCGCCGTCATCAGCACCGCGGCCGCCGCCCGCTCACCGAGATGCTCCAGCATCATCGACGCGGTCCAGAAACTGGCCACCGGGTTGGCGATGCCGCGGCCGGTGATGTCGAAGGCGCTGCCGTGGATCGGCTCGAACATGGAGGGATAGCGCCGCTGCGGGTCCACATTCCCCGTCGGCGCGATGCCCAAGGAGCCCGCCAGCGCCGCTGCCAGGTCCGACAGGATGTCGGCATGCAGGTTGGTGGCCACCACGGTGTCGATGCTCTGCGGCTTGCGCACCATGCGCATCGTCATCGCATCCACCAGTTCCTTGTCCCAGGTCACGTCCGGGTAGTCGGCGGCGACTTCCAGCGCGATCTCGTCCCACATCACCAGGCCGAAGCGCTGGGCGTTGGATTTGGTCACGATGGTGATGTGCTTGCGCGGGCGCGCCTGGGCGCAATCGAAGGCGAAGCGCATGATCCGCTCCACGCCCACGCGGGTGAAGATGGCCACCTCGGTCGCCACTTCCTCCGGCAATCCCTTGTGCGCCCGCCCGCCATGGCCCGCGTATTCGCCCTCGGAATTCTCGCGGATGATCAGCCAGTCCAGCTCCGCCGGCCCCACGTCGCGCAGCGGGGAGGTCACGCCCGGGAAGATCTTCGTCGGCCGCACATTGGCATATTGGTCAAAGCCCTGGCAGATCGGCAGGCGCAGGCCCCACAGCGAGATGTGGTCCGGCACGTCCTGCGCGCCGACCGCGCCGAAATAGATCGCGTCCTGCGCCTTGAGCTGCTGCAGCCCGTCCGCCGGCATGAACGCCCCGGTGGCCTTGTAGCGATCCGAGCCCCAATCGAGCCGTGTCACCTCCAGCCGGAAGTCGCCCATGCGCGCCGAAAGCGCCTCCAGCACCTCCAGCCCGGCCTCGATCACCTCCGGCCCGATGCCGTCGGCGGGGATGGACGCGATCCTGTGGGTGCGCATGGCGTTCCTCGAATGGTTCGGCCCAGAGTGGCCCGGCGCGGCTGCCGGATCAATCGGGCCTGCCCGGTTGGCGGTTTCGCAACAAAACGTATCTCTTATCTGCAATCATTGCCATTGCTCAAAGAGGATGCTATTCAGTTGATGCAATTTAATCGGAGATTCACCATGCGTTGGTTGCCGTTTCTTGGCCTGATGATGGGTTTGTCCGGCGGCGCGCAGGCCTTCACCCTGTTCGAGACCGAGCCCAACGACTGTTTCTGCGAGGCCACGCCCGGCGGCACTGCGCAGACCTCGTTTCTCTCCGGCGTCCTTGCCGAGGCCGATATTGATAGCTACCGCTTCGATTTCGCCCAGTCGGTGCCCTATCTTTCCATCCGGCCTGACAGTCCGAATATCGTCGGGAACAGTTCCTACGGGTTCTTCGACATCGAGTTGTGGCAGTCCGTGACGACACGGCAGGGGGAGTTCTTCGATCTCCTCCAGGTTTGTGACGATTGCTGGTTCAGCGCCAGTGCCATCGAGGCCTATGACCTGCCGGCTGGCACCTACTACATCGTTGTGGTCGACGAGAATTCCCTGATCACGCCCGCGGCGGCGGTCAACAACACGCCAGAATTGCCGCCTCCGTCCCGCGGCCTCGGCGCCTATACCGTGGCGCTGTCCACCACCGTGCCGGAGCCTGCCAGCCTGGCCCTGCTCGGCAGCGCCCTGCTCGGCCTCGCCCTGCGTCGCCGCCTCGCCTAGTCTGCGAGGGTGATGGCGGGCGCACCGCTCATCACCCTTCCCACCACCAACGCCTGGCATCCGGCCTCGATCAGCGCCGCGACGCTGGTGTTCGCCTGTTCCGCCGGAACCCCTGCCAGCAGCCCGCCCGAGGTCTGCGGATCGGCCAGCAGCGCCACCGCATCTCCGTCCGGCAGATCGAGCCAGGCCCGGTTGGCTGGCGCCAGTGTGCTGGCCACGCCCCCTGCCGCCAGTTCCCGCGCCCCTGGCAGCGCCGGCAGTGATGCCACCAGCTCCGCCGCCACGCCGGAGGCGCGCAGCATCTCCATCAGGTGCCCTCCCAGTCCGAACCCGGTCACGTCGGTGCAGGCGGTGACCGCAAAACGGCGCAGCACGGCGGCCGCCGCCCCGTTGCTGCGCCCCATGCTCTCCAGCGTCGCCGCCAGCCAGTCCACCCGCGCCAGGCCCTGCATCTGCGCCGCCAGCACGATCCCGGTGCCCAGCGGCTTGGTCAGCACCAGCGCATCGCCCGGCCGCAGCCCGCCCTTGCGCCACAGCGCATCAGGCGCGGCCAGCCCGGTCACCGCGAAGCCGAGCGACGGCTCCGCCCCCTCCGCGCTGTGCCCGCCCACCAGCGCGCAGCCATCGGCGCGCAGTACCTCGGTGGCGCCGAGCATCATCGCGCGCAGGTCCTGGCCCATGCGGCGGCCGTGCATGAAGGGCAGGGCGGCAATCGCCATCGCCGTCCAGGGCCGTGCACCCATGGCATGGATGTCCGACAACGCATGGGCGGCGGCAATGCGCCCGAACACATAGGGGTCATCGAGGAAGGCGCGGAAATGGTCCACGCTCTGCACCACCGCCATCCCCGGCGGCGGCAGCGTCACCGCCGCGTCGTCGCCCTCGGCCATGCCCACCGGGATATCGGCGCGCGGCGGCTCCGCGAGCCCGGCCAGCGCCTCGGCCAGCGCCTCCGGCCCGATCTTCGCACCGCACCCGCCGCAGCGCATGGGATCATCCACCGCCATCGGCCGCAGCCCCTGGTACATCGCCATCCAGCGCCGATCGATGCGCCGCTTCAACCAGTTCGCAAGGCGCCCCTCATGGGCCCAATCCCCACGCCAGGCCACCGCCCGGCCGCGCCCCAGGCCCAGGATCGCCAGCGCATGGCGCTGCGGCGCCCACGGCATCAACGGCTCGCCGCGCGCGGCGTGCACCAGATTGTCGAACAGCGGCGCCCCCGCCCGCACGGCCCACACCCCCGCCTTGGGCCGCGCCGCCCCTTCCATCGCCGCGCAGTCGCCGGCGGCGAACACGGCCGCATGGCTCACGCTGCGCAGCGAGGCATTCACGCGAATGCAGCCTGCGTCATCGCAGGCCAAGCCGGAGGCCGCGAGGAAGGCCGGCCCCACCACGCCGGTGGCCCAGAGCACATGCGTCGCCGCGATGCTGCGTCCGTCGGACAGCGCCAGCAGCGCCCCGTCATGCGTGCCGGCCTCGGCGCCCGTGGCCACTTCCACCCCGGCCTTCGCCAGCGCGGCCTGCACCGCGCGCCATACCGTCTCGGGCGTGCCCTCCATCGGCGCCGTGCGCCCCACCAGCACCACGTCGGCCCGCCCGGCCAACCGCCACGCCAGCGCGATGGCCAACTCGCACCCCGCAGCCCCGGTGCCCACCACCGCGATGCGCTGCCCCGGCGCCAGGTCGCGCTCGATCTCCGCCAGCCGCGCCAGGAATCGCCCGATCGGTTTCACCGGCGTGCCGCCGCCCGGGGGCATGGCGGGCAGCCCGCCCACATCCACCGACAGCAGGTCGAACCCCAGCGCCGGCCGCCCGGCCACCGCCACCTCGCGCCGCACCAGGTCGATCGCGGTCGCCTCGCCCAGGATCAGCCGCGCCCCGCTGGCTGCGGCCAGCTTCGCGCAATCCAGATGCGCCGCGTCGAAGCCATGTTCGCCGCGGATCAGCCCGGGCAGCATGCCGGAATAGGGCGTGAAGCCCTCGCGTGCCACCAGCGTCAGCCGGATGCCGGGCATCGGCCGCATCGCGAAGCGCCGCAGCACCTCCACATGGGCGTGCCCGGCGCCCAGCAGCACGAGATCGGTGGCAACGGGCGTCGGTGTCATGCCCCCAGACTACGCCTGCCGCCTGGCATCTTGCACCATCCAAGCGCTGCCTGGTCCCTTGCCTGCAAGATGTCTTGCCATGCCCGGCGCACCCCGGCACGATATGCCTCGAAACCGACATAAAACAGGGGGGCAGACGCGCGACGGGGATTCGCACCGCCGCGCCTGCTGCATTTCCCGGCTGGAAAGGACAAGCGATGGCCGCGACCAGAGTGCGATCCCTGCTGTTCCTCGCCGCGCTCGCCGCCCCCATGGCGGCCCCGGCGGCGCTGGCCCAAACCGGCCCCGCCGGCACGCTGCGCATCGGGCTGGATGTGGATGCCGATGCGCTCGATCCCACCCTGTCGCGCACCTATGTCGGCCGCATCGTGTTCAACGCGCTGTGCGACAAGCTGGTGGATATCGACGACAAGCTGAACATCGTGCCGCAGATGGCCGCCAGCTTCACCTGGGTCGATCCGACCACGCTGGAATTCAAGCTGCGCCCCGGCCTCAAGTTCCACGACGGCACCGATGTCGACGCGGCGGCGATCAAGTTCAACATGGACCGCCACCTGACCATGCAGGGCAGCACCCGCCGCGGCGAGATCGCGGGCATCGACCGGGTGGAGGAGGTGGACAAGCTCACCGCCCGCATCGTGCTGAAGGCGCCGAACGTGCCCTTCCTCGCCCAGCTCACCGACCGCGCCGGCATGCTGGTCTCGCCCAAGGCCGCCACCGCGCTGGGGGCCGATTTCGGCAAGGCGCCGGTGTGCGCCGGCCCGTTCAAGTTCGTGGAACGCGTGCCGCAGGACCGGATCGTGCTGGAGAAGTTCCCGGAATACTGGGATGCCGGCAAGATCCACCTCAACCGCGTGGTGTACCAGCCGATCATCGATGGCTCCGTGCGCCAGGCCAATCTGCGGGCCGGATCGATCGACATGGGCATGGGCTTCCTGCCGAACGATGCCGTGGATCTCGGCAAGGACAACCGCATCAAGCTGTTCACCTTCGCGGGGCTTGGCTACCAGAGCCTGACCTTCAACCTCACCAACGGCACCCGCCCGCGCACGCCGATGATGAGCGATGCGCGCGTGCGCAAGGCGTTCGAGCTTTCGATCGATCGCACCGCGCTGATCCAGGTGGTCTATAACGGGCTCTACACCCCGATCGCGCAGATGGTGCCGCCGAACTCGCCGTTCTACGCGCCCGAGGTTCCGCCACCGGCACGCGACGTGGCGAAGGCCAAGGCGCTGCTGGCCGAAGCCGGCGTGCGCGGCCCGCTGGCGGTGGAGCTCATGATCGCCAACAGCCCCGATGCCCGCCAGGCCGCCGAGGTCATCCAGTCCATGGCCGCCGAAGCCGGGTTCGACGTGAAGATCCGCTCCACCGAATTCGTCACCGCGCTGCAGGCCAGCGACAAGGGCGATTTCGAGGTGTTCTGGATCGGCTGGTCCGGCCGCGCCGATGCCGATGGCAATATCTGGAACATGGTCCGCACCGGCGGGCCGCTGAATGCCTCCAGCTACTCCAACAAGGATGTGGACTCGCTGCTGGAGCAGGCCCGCGCCATCCCCGACGTGGCCGCCCGCCGCGCGCTCTATGGCAAGGTCGCCACCCAGCTGCACCAGGACCTGCCGCTGATGTACGTGTTCTCCGGCAAGTGGATCATGGCCACCACCGGGCGTGTCAGCGGCTTCCAGCCGGTGCCGGATGGGCTGATCCGCCTGCAGGGCGTGCGCGTGCAATGAGGCGCCTGCTCCTCGCCGCCGTTGCCGCTCTCGGCTTCGCCACCTCGGCCGGCGCCCAGCCCACGCTGCGCATCGGCCTGGCCGACGATGCCGATGCGCTCGATCCCACCCTGTCGCGCACCTATGTCGGGCGGATCATCTTCGCCGGGCTGTGCGACAAGCTGTTCGATATCGACGCCAAGCTGAACGTGGTGCCGCAGCTGGCCACCGGCTACGAATACACCGACCCGCAGACCATGGTGATCAAGCTGCGCCCGGGCGTGACCTTCCATGATGGGGAGGTGTTCGACAGTGCCGCGGTGAAGTTCAGCCTGGAACGGCACCTGACCCTGCAGGGCAGCACGCGGCGCGGCGAGATCAACGTGATCGACCGGATCGAGACGCCGGATCCGCTGACGGTGACGCTGCACCTGAAGGCGCCTTCGTCGCCGCTGCTGATCCAGCTGACCGATCGCTCGGGCATGGTGATCTCGCCCAAGGCGGCCATGGCGCTCGGTGCCGATTTCTCCAAGGCACCGGTGTGCACCGGGCCGTTCAAGTTCGCCGAGCGCGTGCCGCAGGACCGGATCGTGCTCGACCGGTTCGATGGCTATTGGAACAAGGACGCGATCAAGCTGGGCCGTGTGGTGTACCGGCCGATCGTGGATGCCACGGTGCGGCTGGCCAATCTGCAGGCCAATGCGCTGGATTTCGGCGAGCGCTTCCAGCCCTCGGACACCGCGGAGATCAGGAAGGACAGCCGGCTGGTGCTGGTGCAGAACGCCGGGCTTGGCTTCCAGTCCCTGCTGTTCAACCAGACCAACGGCACCCGCCCGCGTACGCCGATGATGACCGATGCCCGCGTGCGCCAGGCCTTCGCGCTGTCGATCGACCGCAACGTGATCAACGAGGTGGTGTATGCCGGCCTGCATACGCCCAACCCGCATTTCGTCTCGCCAGACAGCCCGTTCTGGTCGGCGGATGTGAAGGCACCGGCGCGCAACGTGGCGCGTGCGAAGCAGTTGCTGGCCGAGGCCGGGGTGCGCACGCCGCTCCAGGTGGAGCTGATGCTGGCCAATAATCCCGACCTGCGCCAGACCGGCGAGGTGATCCAGTCCATGGCCGCCGAGGCCGGCTTCGACGTGAAGATCCGTTCCACCGAGTTCGTGACGGCCCTGCAGGCCAGCGACAAGGGCGACTACGAGGTGTTCCTGATCGGCTGGTCCGGCCGGGCCGATGCCGATGGCAATGTGTACAGCTTCACCCATACCGGCCCGCCCAACCTCAATGCCTCCGGCTATTCCAGCGCGCAGGTGGATGGCTGGCTGGACGAAGCGCGGCGCGTTTCCGGCATGCCGGAGCGGCGGGCGCTGTACACCAAGGTGGCGCAGCAATTGATGGCCGACCTGCCGCGGATGTACCTCTATACACCGAACAACATCTTCGCGATGACCACCCGGGTTCGCGGTTTCGTACCTGTGCCGGACGGGCTGATCCGCCTGCACGGCATCTCCCTGTCTCCCTGATGAGTGCCCTGAACATGAGCTTCCGTTTCGCCCTTCTCGGCCTAGCCGCCACCTTGCCGCTGGGTCTGCCGGCCAAGGCGCAGGAATTGCCGCAGCTGCGCGTCGCCATGCCCGAAGATGCCGACGCGATGGACCCGACAACGGGCCGCGCCTATGTGCAGCGCGTGGCGATGCTGAACATGTGCGACAGCCTGTTCACGTACAACAGCAAGATGGAGATCGTGCCGCGGCTGGCGCTCTCCTATGAATGGGCCGACCCGCAGACGCTGGTGGTGAAGCTGCGGCCGAACGTGGCCTTCCATGACGGCACGCCGGTGGATGCGGCCTCGGTGAAGTACAGCATCGAGCGGCACGCCACCTACCAGGGCAGCGCGCGGCGCGGCGACGTTTCCAGCGTGGCGGCGGTGGAGGTGGTGGATCCGCTGACGGTGCGCTTCCGCCTGAAGTCGCCGGATGTGGTGTTCCTGAGCCAGCTGGGCGTGCGCGCCGGCGTTCTGGTCTCGCCCAAGGCGGCCGAGGCGGCGGGCAAGGATTTCCCGCTCAATCCCGTCTGCGCCGGGCCGTATCGCTGGGTGGAGCGGGTGGCGCAGGATCGCATCGTGATCGAGCGCGTGCCGAACTACTGGGATGCGGCGAACTACCATTTCTCCCGCGTGACCTTCCGCCCGATTGCCGACAGCACGGTGCGGCTGGCCAACCTGCGGGCGGGCTCGGTGGATGTGAACATGAACATCCCGCCGGTGGATGCCGACAGCGTTCGCAAGGACAACCGGCTCAAGCTCTATACCTTCGACGGGCTGGGCTATACCGGCATCACGGTGAACATGGGCCGCAACAACACCACGCCGGGGCCGTTCGGCACCGACCCGCGGGTGCGCCAGGCCTTCGATCTCGCCATTGATCGCGATGCGCTGGTGAACGTGGTGTTCTCTGGCGTGCATGCGCCGAATGCCTATCCGGTGCCGCCGACCAGCCCGTTCTTCGACGCGACACTGCCGCAGCCCAAGCGCGACCTGGCCAAGGCGCGCGCGCTGCTGGCCGCCGCCGGGGTGAAGACGCCGTTCACCGTGCAGCTGACGGTGATCAACAATCCCGAGTCGATCCAGGTGGCGGAGGTGATGCAGTCGATGGCCGCCGAGGCGGGCTTCGAGCTGAAGCTGAACACGATGGAGTTCGTCTCCAGCCTGGATGCGGCGGACAAGGGCAACTTCACCGCCTACATGGTGGGTTGGACCGGCCGGCCGGATGTGGACGGCAATCTGCGCGACCTGCTGTACACCAGCGGCGGCACCAACTACGTGGGCTACAAGAACGCGCAGTTCGACACGCTGCTGGACCAGGGGCGCAGCACCGGGGACATGGCGGCGCGCATGGCGACCTATCGCAAGATCTACCAGGGGCTGCGCGAGGACCTGCCGATCATCTACCTGTATTCGGCGCGCTGGAGCTTCGGCATGGCGGCGAAGGTGGAGGGGTTCGAGCCGGTGGCTGACGGGATGCTGCGCCTCAATGGCGTGAAGTTCGCCCGATGAGGGGGCATCTGGGGGTTCGCTTCGCGCAGGTCATCCCGACGCTGCTGCTGGTCAGCATCATGGTGTTCTGCCTGCAGCAGCTGATGCCGGGCGATCCGGCGCTGGTGCTGGCGGGCGAGGAGCGCGATCCGGAGGTGCTGGAGCAGATCCGGCGCGAGCTGAAGCTCGATCAGCCGCTGGTGTTCCAGTATTTCTACTGGATCGGCAATGTGCTGCAGGGCGATCTCGGGTTTTCCTGGCGCATTCGCCAGCCGGTGACGGAGCTGGTGGCGACCAAGCTGCCGGTGACGCTGCAGCTGGCGACGATGGCGTTCATCATCGCGGTGTGCATCGGGGTGCCGATGGGCGTGCTGTCGGCGGTGAAGAAGAACACCTTCTGGGACTACCTGGCCAACGGCATCGGGCTGGCCGGTCTGTCCACGCCGAATTTCTGGCTGGGGATCATGCTGATCCTGCTGGTTTCCGTGCATCTCGGCTGGCTGCCGCCATCGGGCTATGTGCCGTTGACGGAGGATTGGCGACAGTCCTTGGCCACCACGATCATGCCGGCCTTCGTGCTGGGCAACGCGATCTCCGCCGTGCTGATGCGGCATACGCGCAGCGCGATGCTGACGGCGTTGCAGCAGGATTACGTTCGCACGGCGCGGGCCAAGGGGCTGAGTGAGCATCTGGTGGTGATCAAGCATGCGCTGCGCAATGCGCTGGTGCCGGTGGTGACGCTGGGGGCGCTTGAGCTGGGCACGTTGCTTTCCGGCGCGGTGCTGACGGAGCAGGTGTTCTCGATCCCCGGGTTCGGGAAGATGATCGTGGATGCCGTGTTCAACCGGGATTATCCGGTGGTGCAGGGCGTGGTTCTGGTGACGGCGACGGTGTACGTGATGCTGAACCTGGTGGCCGACGTTCTGTATGTGATGATCAATCCGAGGCTGCGCGGGGCATGAGTGCGACTGTGGTGACCCCTTCGAATTCGGCCGGCGCCGTGATGGCGTCGGCCAGCCAATCCCCGGCGCGGATGGCGGTGCGGCGCTTCGTGGCGCGGCCGGCGGCGGTGGTCGGGCTGGTGGTGGTGGTGTTCTTCGTGATCGTGGCGGTGTTCGCGCCCTGGATCGCGCCGGCCGATCCGGTGAAGACGTCGTGGACGCTGATCCGCAAGGCGCCCTCCTGGGCGAACTGGATGGGCACGGACGAGAATGGGCGCGATGTGCTTTCGCGCATCATTTGGGGGGCGCGGGCGAGCCTGACCGCCGGGGTGATTTCCGTGACCATCGCCACCGGTGTGGGCGTGCCGATCGGGCTGCTGGCGGGGTTCGCCGGTGGCAAGACGGATGCGATCATCGGGCGGCTGGTGGATGCCATGCTTGCCTCCCCGTTCCTGATCCTGGCGATTGCGCTGGCGGCGTTCCTGGGGCCGAGCCTGCAGAACGCGATGATCGCGATCGGCATCACGGCCACGCCGATCTTCGTGCGGGTGGCGCGCGGGGCGACGATCGATGCGGCCACCAATGACTATGTTGAGGCGGCGCGGGCGTTGGGCAATCCGCCGTGGCGGGTGGCGGTGCGGCATGTGCTGCCGAACATCATCCCGCCGGTGATGGTGCAGGCGACGCTGGCCATTGCCGGTGCGATCATTGCCGAGGCGAGCCTTTCGTTCCTGGGGCTGGGGCAGCAGCCGCCGGCGCCTTCCTGGGGGTCGATGCTCAATTCGGCGCAGCGCTTCCTGACGCAGGCGCCGTGGCTGGCGATCTTCCCGGGGGCGGCGATCTTCCTGGTGGTGCTGAGCTTCAACCTGGTGGGCGACGGGCTGCGGGATGCGCTGGATCCGCGGGCGAAGTAGTAACGGTTTTATATCGTAACAATATGGCCGCGGCTGGGGATGCTCAGTCGCGGCCATATTTTTTGTGGAAGCCGCGGATGGCGGGGCGCTCCCAGGGGCGGAAGCGCAGGTCGGGGTCGTTGAGCGAGGGGCGGCGCGGGCGCTTGGGGCGCGGCTTGCGGACGGGGCGCGGGCGTGGGGGGAGCTTGAGCCACGTGGGTTGGTCGACGCCGAGGGCGTGGCAGAGGGGGCGCAGGAGGCGGGCGGCCTGGGGGGCGGCCTGGACGAAATCCTGGATGTGGGGCTGCTGGAGGAGATCGTGCAGGTGGCCGGCGCTGGGGCCGGATTCCGGGATGCGGCGGGTGATCCAGCCGCGGCCGCGGGGGAGGCGCAGGGGCGCATCG
>JAIXTK010000399.1 GCA_027483995.1 Acetobacteraceae bacterium | reverse complement strand
GGGCCGGGGGACCGCGTGGCGATCCTGGCGATGAACAGCGACCGCTACTGGGAGGCGATGTACGCCATCCCGGGCCTGGGCGCGATCATGGTGCCGCTGAACACGCGCCTGGCGCCGCCGGAGATCGCCTTCATGCTCGGCGACAGCGGCACCAAGGTGTGGCTGGTGGACGACACCTTTGCCGAAACCCCGGGCAAGCTGGCCGGGCAGATCCCGGATGTTGCGCATGTGGTGCATATCGGCGAGGGGCCCACGCCGGCCGGGATGATCGGCTGGGAGAGCCTGCTGGCCGAGCGGCCGGAGGGCTTTGGCACCGCCGGGGACAACGACGTGGCCGGCATCTTCTATACCGGCGGGACCACGGGGCGATCGAAGGGGGTGATGCTGACGCACCGCAACCTGGTGGCCAATGCCGCCATGGTGATCCCGGCCTGGGATTATCGCTACGATACCGTGTACATCCATTGCGGCCCGATGTTCCACCTGGCCGACGCGGCCTCCACCTTCGCCATCACCGTGGTAGGCGGCACGCATGTGTTCATCCCGCGCTTCGCCGCCACCGACCTGCTGGCCGAGGTGCAGCGCCACAAGGTGACGAACTGCCTGCTGGTGCCGACCATGGCCAATGCCACGGCGAACCATCCGGATATCGCGAAATACGACATCTCCTCGCTGCGGTTGATCCCGTATGGCGCCTCGCCCATGCCGGATGCGGTGCTGCAGAAGGCGCGGCAGACGATGCCGGGCATCCGGTTCCTGCATGTGTACGGCATGACCGAGGCCTCCCCGATCGTGACCAGCATGGACCGCAGCCAGCCGGAGCCGGAGGGGCAGCGGGCGCAGAGCTGCGGGCGGCCGGCGCTGCTGGTGGATGTGCGGATCGCCGATGCCGAGGACCAGGAGGTGCCGCGCGGCACGGTGGGCGAGGTGCAGGTGCGCGGGCCGAACATCATGAAGGGCTACTGGAACCTGCCCGACGTGACCGCGCAGGCGATGCGCGGCGGCTGGTACCACAGCGGCGATGGCGGCTGGATGGACGAGGACGGCTACGTGTACATCGTGGACCGCTTCAAGGACATGATCATCAGCGGCGGGGAGAACATCTATTCCGCCGAGGTGGAAAGTGCGATCTCCACGCTGGACGGGGTGGCCGAGGTGGCGGTGATCGGCATCCCCGATGAGAAATGGGGCGAGGCGGTGCACGCCGTGGTGGTGCCGCGGGCGGGGCGGGAGCTTTCGGCAGACGCCGTGGTGGCGCATTGCCGGGCGCTGATCGCGGGCTACAAGGTGCCGCGCAGCGTGGAGATCCGGGCGGAAAGCCTGCCGCTGTCGGGTGCCGGGAAGGTGCTGAAGACGGTGCTGCGGGAGAAATTCTGGGCGGGGCGGAGCAAGAACGTCAGTTAAGGAAGAGTCTTCTTTTTTCTGAAGAAAAAAGAAGCAAAAAAGACTTTATTCATTTGTGCGCGTGCCGGGTGTCTGGCGCGCGTGCAAGCGGAGAAAAGTTTTTTGGTTCTTTTTTTCAAAAAAGAACATGCTTGCCTAGAACTGATAGATCCGCGCCGCGTTGTCATGGAACAGCGCCCTTTGCTCCGCTTCCGGGAAGTCCGCGATGGCGTGGGCGAAGCCGGACACGTTGTCGGCGTAGCTCAGGGCGCGGCGGCCGACGGGGTAGTCGGTGCCGAAAATGGAACGAGCGGGACCGAAGGCGTCGATGCAGGTGAGGACAGCGGTGCGGAGGCCTTCGGGGGATTTGTCCGGCGCGTAGGCGCCGAAGTTGCTGACCTTGATGGCGACGTTGGGTTGGGCGGCCATGAGGGCGAGGCCTTTCCGCCAACGGTCCAGGCCGGCCTCGTCGCGGTCGACCGGGGTGGCGCAGTGGTTCACGACGATCTGGAGATCCGGCATGTCGGCCGCCAGGCGGGCGACATCCTGGCTTTGGTAGGGGTTCATCAGGACTTCGAGGAGCATGCCGGCGCGGGCGAGGGCGGCGATGCCGCGGCGTTTGTCGGCGCGGTCCAGCAGGCCTGCTTCGGTCCAGCGCTTGGCGGGGTCGGGGTGCCAGCGGATGGTTTCGCGCACGCCGATGACGGGGCCGGCTTCGCGATGGGCGGCGAGCTGGTCTTCCACCGACGGGTCTTCGAGGGCGACGTAGGCGACGAGGCGGTGGGCGACGCGGCGCGGGCGGGGGAGGGACATGAGCCAGCGCGTTTCCTCCACCGGGTCGCGCGCGCGGTCCCACGCGGCCTCCACATGGACGGAGCCGGCGAGGTTGGTTTGGCCGACATCGGCGAGGAAGTGCTCGGGCAGGTAGTCATGGCGCAGGAAATCGAGGTTGCCGAGGGAGGCCATGGCGGGGTCGGTGCCGGCGATCCAGGGGTGGCGGCCCAGGGAGAGGTCCCAGAGGTGGTGGTGCGCGTCGATGATCGGGCCGGTGTAGGGCATGGTGCGGGCTCCCGCTTGGCGAATTGACCGGTTTGTGGGGCGGGCCTAGCGTGAAGTCACCTTTTCACGGGAGAAACGGCTCCATGCCAACAAAAGTCGCGAAAATCTGGGCCTCCGGCAAGGCGGTGGTCAACGGGTGGCTTGCCATTCCCTCTGGCTTCTCCGCCGAGGTGATGGCGCAGAGCGGGTTCGATTCCGTGACCGTGGACATGCAGCACGGCGCGCAGGATTTCCTTTCCATGCTGGCGTGTTTCCAGGCGATGCAGGCGCATCCGGTAACGCCGCTGGTGCGGGTGCCGTGGAACGAGCCGGGGATCATCGGCAAGGTGCTGGACGCCGGCGCGATGGGTGTGATCTGCCCGATGATCAACACCAAGAAAGAAGCCGAGGCGATGGTGCAGTACTGCAAGTACCCGCCGCTCGGTGCCCGCTCCAACGGTGCGTTCCGCGCCGGCATGTATGGCGAGGGCGGGGCCTACCAGGCCTCGGCCAATACCGAGACGCTGTGCATTCCGATGATCGAGACCAAGCAGGCGGTGAAGAACATCGACGCCATCCTGGATGTGGAAGGGATCGCGGGCATCTATGTGGGGCCCAGCGACCTCGGCCTCTCCTACGGGCTGCCGGCGAAGCTGGACCGGGATGAGCCGGAGATCCTGAAGGCGTATGACAAGATCCTGAAGGCGTGCCAGACGCGCGGGATCTATGCGGGCATCCACACCGGCGGTTCGGCCGATGCGGCGCGCTGCATTGCGCGGGGCTTCCGCCTGGTGACGCTGATGAACGATAGCGGGATGATGGCGAGCTTCGCCAAGACCTGCATCGCGGAGACGCGCAAGGGTGCCAAGGGCATCGCTTAAGGAAGAGTCTTCTTTTTTCTGAAGAAAAAAGAAGCAAAAAAGACTTTATTCGTTTGATGCGGTCAGGCCCGCATCAAACGAATAAAAGTTTTTTGGTTCTTTTTTTCAAAAAAGAACGTGCTTGCTTTGGAGGTTCAAATGGCCCCCCCCGTTGTGATTCGTCTGCATGACACTGACTCCGTGGTGATCGCGCGTGCCACGCTGTTGCCGGGCACGGAAGTGGCGCCGGGGGTTGTGGCGAGCCAGCGGATTCCGGCGGGGCACAAGGTGGCGGTGGCGCCGATCGCCAAGGGCGAGGCGGTGCGGCGCTATGGGCAGATCATCGGGTTTGCCACCACGGATGTGGCGCCGGGGCAGCATGTGCATGTGCACAACCTCGGCATGGGGGATTTCTCGCGCGATTACGCATTCGGGGTGGATGCGAAGCCGACCGAGTTCGTGGCCAATCCGGCGACGTTCATGGGGATTCGCCGGGCCGATGGGCGGGTGGCGACGCGGAATTATATCGGGCTGCTGACCAGCGTGAACTGCTCAGCGCATGTGGCCGAGCTGGTGGCGATGGCGTTCCGCAAGAACCCGCTGACCGGCGAGAACCCGCTGGCGGAGTTCCCGAACGTGGATGGCGTGGTGGCGCTGACGCACAAGACCGGTTGCGGCATGGCGCAGGGCGAGCCGCTGGCGCTGCTGCGGCGGACCCTGGGCGGGTATGCGCGGCATCCGAATTTCTCGCACGTGGTGATGCTGGGGCTGGGCTGCGAGGTGAACCAGCTTGCGGGCATGATCCAGGAGCAGAAGCTCGCGGGCCGCATGCGCGGGATGGACATTCAGGAGATGGGCGGCAGCCGGAAAACGGTGGAGGCGGCGATCGCCTTCGTGCGCGAGGTGCTGGCCGAGGCGAACAACGTGGTGCGCGTGCCGTGCCCGGTGAGCGAGCTGACCGTGGCGCTGCAATGCGGCGGCAGCGACGGGTATTCCGGCGTTTCCGCCAACCCGGCGCTGGGCGTGGCCAGCGACCTGCTGGTGCGGCATGGCGGCAGCGTGATCCTGTCCGAAACGCCGGAGACCTATGGCGCGGAGCACCTGCTGACGCGCCGCGCGCCGGATCGCGCCGTGGGCGAGAAGCTGGTGGGGCTGATGCGCTGGTGGGAGGCCTATACGGCGCGGGAAGGGGCCGAGATGGATTCCAATCCCTCGCCCGGGAACAAGGCCGGGGGGCTGACGACGATCCTGGAGAAGTCCATGGGCGCCATGGCCAAGGCCGGCAGCACCAATTTGGTGGAGGTGGTGGGCTATGCCGAATGGCCCACGCGGAAGGGCTTCATCTTCATGGATACGCCGGGCTACGACCCCGTGGCCGCCACGGGTCAGGTGGCGGGCGGCGCGAATCTGGTGGCGTTCACCACCGGGCGGGGCAGCGTGTTCGGGTGCAAGCCGGCGCCGTCGCTGAAGCTGGCGACGAACTCGGCCATGTTCCGGCGGATGGAAGAGGACATGGATATCAACTGCGGCACCGTGACGGATGGCGACGAGACGATCGCCGAATGCGGGGCGCGGATTTTCGATCTGTTCCTGCGCACGGCTTCGGGTGAGCCGAGCAAGAGCGAGTTGTTTGACTTTGGGGCGGCGGAGTTTGCGCCTTGGGTGATTGGGGCAACGATGTGATGTGATGTTTAAAAATCTCGTTGGCGGCACAAATAACGGGCTTCTCCTTGGCCTGTTACTGGCGTCACTTCTTCTTTTGGGCTTATTTGTTGGCGCACTTGCAAGTGCCGATGCGGGTGCTGTCGCACAGGCTATTGGTGGCTTTATCGGTGGAATTATTGGCGCTGCCGGCGCAGTACTCTCCGTCTTCCTGATCTCTAATCAGCAATCCAGAGCAGCCGACAGACAATGGGAATCAAATAAAAAAAGAATGATTCATAATTGCATAATCGAAATGTCAATGATTAACGGGGCTTGTGCTCACATACAAAGACATGCAATTGAATGCCAAAAGGCGATTCGTGCAGGAAATTTAAATTTTTCTCTGTCAACTATGGGGCGCAATTTACAATTTGATCCACCGGTGATGCTCCCAAATGCGGCTGAACATCTCAGCATAACACCGCCAGGCGGCCTCATAATCATGGCAATATACGAAATGAGGCGAGTAAATAGTATTGCCTACCAAATTACGAACAGCAACACACCATACGATACCAATTTGCTCCTGGATCAATTTGGCTGGTTGCTGGGGGCAGTCAACCTAGTAAAACAACACACTAACAGCTACATTAATAGGCATATTGAACGGCATCCAGACGAGATGTCGCTCGATTGAATTTGGGTTGGGTTTATTGTCCTTGTGTTTTCACCACCTCTCCACCCATGGTCTGACCTCTACCTCCCAACTCCAGGCCGAGCGGTGCTGGTGCATCACATGCCAGTAGGTTTCCGCGATGGCATCCGGCTCCAGCAGCGCGTCTGGCG
>JAIXTK010000471.1 GCA_027483995.1 Acetobacteraceae bacterium | reverse complement strand
GTGCCGCAGGCCGGCGACGAGTTCATGGTGCTCAGCGACGAGCGCCGTGCACGCGAGATTGCCACCTACCGTGCGGGTAAGTTCCGCAACACCAAGCTGGCCAAGCAGCAAGCAGCCAAGCTGGAAAACATGTTTTCCGACATGGCGTCGGGCGAGATCAAGACCTTGCCCATCATCGTCAAGGCCGATGTGCAAGGCTCGCAGGAGGCGCTGGCGCAATCGCTGCTCAAGCTCTCCAACGAAGAAGTGCGCGTGCAGCTGGTGTACTCGGCGGTGGGTGGCATCTCCGAGTCCGACATCAACCTGGCGATTGCCTCCAAGGCCGTGGTCATTGGCTTTAATGTGCGCGCCGACTCCCAGGCCCGCAAGGTGGCTGAGCACAACGGCATCGACCTGCGTTACTACAACATCATCTACGACGCCGTGGATGACCTGCGCGCCGCCATGTCGGGCATGCTCACGCCAGAAAAACGCGAAGAAGTCATCGGCATGGCCGAGATCCGCACGGTGTTTGTGGCTTCGAAGATCGGTACGGTCGCTGGCTGTATGGTGACCTCGGGTCTGGTGACCCGCAGTGCCCATTTCCGTCTGCTGCGCAACAACGTGGTGGTCTACACCGGCGAGCTCGAGTCGCTCAAGCGGGTCAAGGACGACGTGCGCGAGGTCAAGGAAGGCTTCGAGTGCGGTATCAAGCTCAAGAACTACAACGACATCAAAGAAGGCGACCAGCTCGAGTTCTTTGAGGTCAAGGAAGTGGCCCGGACCCTGAGCGCCTGAAGCTCAGGCGGTCTCGCCCCCGCGGGCGAGCCGCCAAGCTGAAGGATTGCAGACATGCGCAAGAAATCGTCCACCCCCAACCGCGGTTTCCGCGTGGCCGACCAGATCCAGCGGGACCTGAGCGAGCTGATCGCGCGCGAGCTCAAGGACCCCCGCGTGGGCATGGTCACGGTGCAAAACGTGGAGGTGTCTCCAGACTACGCCCATGCCAAGGTGTTCTTCAGCGTGCTGGTGGGTGACCCCGAAGAGGCCCAGGAGGCCTTGAACCAGGCCGCCGGCTTTTTGCGCAATGGTCTTTTCAAACGCTTGATGATCCACACCGTGCCCACGCTGCACTTTCAGTTCGACCGCACCACCGAGCGTGCCTCCGACATGAACGCCTTGATCGCCAAGGCGGTCTCTTCCCGCGCCAAGGACGACTAGCCAGTGAACGCGCCACGCACCAGGGTGCAGCGGCGCCCTGTGCATGGGGTGTTGCTGCTCGATAAACCGCTGGGACTGTCCAGCAACCAGGCTTTGCAAAAGGCCAAGTGGTTGCTGTGCGCTGAAAAAGCAGGCCACACCGGCACCCTGGATCCGCTGGCTTCGGGTGTGCTGCCCTTGTGTTTTGGTGCGGCCACCAAGTTCAGTCAGTTGCACCTGGATGCCGACAAGACCTACGAGACCGATATTCGCCTGGGCATACAGACCAACACCGCCGACGCCGAAGGCCAGGTGATAGCCACCCGGCCCGTGCAGTGCTCCGTGGGCCAGTTGGTGGAGGTGCTGGACCGATTCATGGGCCCCATTCGCCAGGTGCCGCCCATGCACAGCGCCCTCAAGAAAGACGGCAAGGCACTTTACGAATACGCCCGCGAAGGCGAAATGGTCGAGCGTGAGCCCCGCGAGGTGGTGATCCATGACCTGGACCTGCTGCAATGGCAGCTCGAGGGCGATGCGCCCTTTGTGCGCCTGCGCGTGAGCTGCAGCAAGGGCACCTACATCCGCACCCTGGGCGAAGACATTGGCGAGGCCCTGGGCTGCGGGGGGCATCTGAGTCACTTGCGCCGCATCGCCACGGGCCCGTTCGAGGTGGCCCAGTGCGTGACGCTGGCGCAGCTCGAGGCCATGGAGGAGGGCGAGCGCCAAGCGGCCCTGCTCCCCCTCGATGCGCTGTTGCCAGGTCATGAGCCTGTCACCCTTGATACCGATAATGCGGGCCGATTCCTCAGCGGATTGCGCCGGCGGGGTCCCTGGCCCGATACAGACCAGGTGGCCGTGTACGGAGACCAGCCCCGCGCCCTCCTGGGCACCGCCCACGTCAGGGCGGGAGAGTTGATACCGGGCCGTTTGTTGAGCCCCCTTGAAATTCAACAGATTTTGGAAAGTTCGCCACCCAGCCAGGCACACCTGGCCATGATGGCCTGAAGGAAAACAGCATGAGCAAGCAAATCAGAAACATCGCCATCATTGCCCACGTGGACCACGGCAAGACCACCATGGTCGACCAGTTGTTGCGCCAGTCCGGCACCTTTGCCGACCACGAAAAAGTGGTGGACACGGTGATGGACAACAACGCCATCGAGCGCGAGCGCGGTATCACCATCCTGGCCAAGAACTGCGCCGTGTCCTGGAAGGACACGCACATCAACATCGTCGACACCCCGGGCCACGCCGACTTCGGTGGTGAGGTGGAGCGGGCCCTGTCCATGGTCGACGGCGTGGTGCTGCTGATCGACGCACAGGAAGGTCCCATGCCCCAGACGCGCTTTGTCACCAAGAAAGCGCTGGCCCTG
>JAIXTK010000139.1 GCA_027483995.1 Acetobacteraceae bacterium | reverse complement strand
TGACTCGCGTTGAGCATCCAGGCTGTTGAATTCCTTCTCCAGCCCCTCGTCTGTGGATTTCCGGGTGTAGACGGCGCACCGGACCCTGCGGACCGAGGACGCCGCCAGCGGTGCTGTGGCTTTCGCTTTGCGGCTCATGCTGCCACCCGCCGGTTCGCAATGCCGAAGAACGTCCAGCCATTCCACCGTGTGCCGGTGATGGCGCGCGCGATGGCGGAAAGCGACTTGTAGGGCCGGCCCTCCCAGGAATACCCATCGGCCAGGACGGTGACGGTGTGCTCGACGCCCTGGTGGTTCCGCACCAGCTTGGTGCCGGTCACTGGCTTATCGTCCACCCGGATCCGCCGCAGCACCGGGTTGCCGCCGTCCAGCTGCTCGCCCAGAGCCTCGAGCCGCCGCAGCGTCTCGGGCTTCAACCCTCCGTACGCGAGCTCTTGGACCCGGTAAGCGAGCCGGCTTTGCAGGAAGGCCCGGTTGTGCGGCGGCGCCTCCTTGCCGAACAGTTCGCGCCATTGCGCCTGCAGTTCCGCTGCCGGCGCGGTTTTCAGGGCCGCCAGGCGCCCCAGCACGTCGGCCGGCGGGATGGCGGGGGAAGTGGTGGGCGCGGCGGCGGCCGTGGCACCCTTCGATTTGGCCAGTCTGGTCATGCGTCTCTCCGGTTGGTCCGGGTTGCATGACCGCGCTGGCGGGGCAGGTAGTGTAGGCGAAACTCTCCGTGGTCCCCGGTCTCCGCGGCGTCACGCGCGCATTCTTCGGCGCTGCGGCTGCGGAGCCGCAGGAGGCCAGCGGCCAGGATGGCGCAGACCTCTCGGAGGTGCGGCGGGAGGTGGGGGTTGGGGAGCGGAATGTTCTGCTGCATCGCGCTGCGAACATCTACGCGGATCGACGCACGATGGAATAGCGATCTGTGGGGCAGCGAAGCCAAGGGGTGAAGAAGGTAGTAGAGCGTAGTCAGCATGCGACCAGCGTGGCGGGGAGTCAGTGCCAGCGCCTATCTTTTCCTCACACGGCCAGCGCACCCTTGGGGTTCAGCCATTCGTTTAGCTTGGACCACCGGCGCCGTCCGGACACGTTGCGCACGGCAATCGCCACGGCCTTCCGCTGACCTACCAGCACCACCAAGCGCTTGCCGCGTGTGACGCCGGTGTAGAGCAGGTTCCGCTGCAACATGGCGTAGTGCTGGGTCAGCACCGGGATGACAACCGCGGGATACTCGGACCCCTGGCTCTTGTGGATGGTCGCGGCATAGGCCGGCACCAGCGTGTCGAGTTCCCCAAATCCGTAGGTGACGGCACGGCCATCGAAGCTGGCGGTGAGTTCGCCGGCATCGGGATCGACATCGTCGATGTAGCCGATGTCGCCATTGTAGACTTCCTTGTCGTAGTCGTTCTCGATCTGCATCACCTTGTCGCCCGGCGCGAACGTCCAACCGAAGCGCTCGACCTTGCGCTCGCCGGCGGGATTCAGCGCCTTCTGCAACTCGACGTTCAACGACCGGGCGCCAACGCCGCCGCGGTTCATCGGGCACAGCACCTGGATGTCGCGGATGGGATCGAGGCCGAAGCGCTGTGGTATGCGCGTCTTCACCAACTCGACAATGCGCTCTACCGCCGCCTCGGGGTCATCAGCCGGCACGAAGAAGAAGTCGCTGTCCCCCTCGGGCCTGGCGAGGTCCGGGATGATCCCCTGGTTGATCCGATGCGCGCTGGTGATGATCCGGCTCTGCGCGGCCTGCCGGAACACCTCGGTCAGGCGCACTACCGGCACGCTGCCCGACGCAATGATGTCCGCCAGCACCTGGCCGGGTCCGACTGACGGCAGCTGGTCGATGTCGCCGACGATCAGCAAGGCGGCGCTGTCTGGGATCGCCTTGACGAGCGCATGCATCAGCATGACGTCGACCATCGAGGTCTCGTCGACCACCAGGAGGTCGCAATCAAGCTGGTTCGCGTCGTTGCGCTTGAAGCCACCGGCCTTCGGATTAACCTCCAGCAGCCGGTGGATGGTCTTGGCCTCATAGCCCGTGGCCTCGGTCATCCGCTTTGCCGCGCGGCCAGTCGGGGCGCAGAGCAAGAGATCGACACCCTTGGCCGCGAGAATGCGCAGGATGGCGTTGACGATGGTCGTCTTGCCGACGCCCGGCCCGCCGGTGATGACCAGCACCTTGGACATCAGGGCCAACCGGATCGCCGCAACCTGGCTCGGTGCCAGTGCCAGGCCTGTCTTCTGCTCGATCCACGGCAGTGCCCTGTCGGGATCGATGTAGGTCCAGGGCAGCACCCCATTGAGCAATCCCTGCATCCGCTCGGCGATGACCTTCTCGGCGCGATACAGCCCGGCAAGGAACACGCAGGCCGTCTTGCCAACGCTGTCTGCCACCACACTGCCCTCGGCCAGTTCCAGGTCCAGAGCCACCTGGACCAGTTCACGAGGCACCTCGAGCAATTCGACCGCCAGCGGGCCGAGTTCCTCGGTCGGCAGGCCACAGTGGCCGTCGTCCATCGCCTCGGTCAGCGCGTAGGAGATCCCGGCGCGAACACGGAGCATCGCCGTCTTCTCGAAGCCAAGCTTCATGGCGATGGCGTCGGCCGTCTTGAAGCCGATGCCGCGGATGTCACGCGCGAGGCGATAGGGGTTCTCGGTCATCACCTGGACGGCGTTGACGCCATATGTCTTGTAGATCCGCACTGAGCGCGCCGTGCCGACGCCGTGGCTGTGCAGGAACACCATGATCTCGCGAATGACCTTCTGCTCGGCCCAGGCGTCGGTGATCCTCTTCGCGCGCACAACACCAATGCCGGTGACCTCGCGCAGGCGATCCGGTTCGGCCTCGATGATGTCGAACACCTGCTCACCGAACGCCTTGACCATCTTCTTGGCGTAAACCGGGCCGATGCCACGGATCATGCCGGAGCCCAGGTACTTCTCGATGCCCTCGATGGAACTCGGCGCGGAGGTGCGCATGAAGCGCGCCTTGAACTGCTGACCATGGGTGCGGTCGTTGATCCACTCGCCCGATGCCGTGATCCACTCGCCGGCAGAGATGATGGCGGCGTGGCCGACCACCGTCACCAGATCACGGTGTCCGCGTGCCTTGGCCCGCAGGACGCAGAAGCCATTTTCAGCGTTGTGGTAAGTTACGCGCTCGACCAGGCCGGCGAGGACTTCGAACTCCTGCGATCCGCCGTGTTCGCTCATCTGCTCCGGGGGCCCGGCTCATAGCGCTTGGGCCGCATTTCAATGCCCCTTCGTCCGTCGCCAATCCCACGGCATCTCGAATGTTCCTGCCCATAGACCGAGTTTCGCCTTATGCGCGCGGTCCTCTGCGGAGACATACGCCATCGAGTATCGGCGGAAGGCCACCGCCCAGCCGTTCGCAACCATCCACTGGTTGATATCGACACCGGACGTGAAGCAAACAGCAATGGTCCGGCGGTAGTGATCCTGCCCGTTCGCCTCGCACCGCACCTGCGACCGCCCAAGCTGCCGTGTCAGCGCCAGACTCGCCGCGTCGCCACACTTCCAGACGGCGCCATTGGCGCGGGCGCATAGTTGGGCGCCTTCCGGTGCATCAATTCCGTAGAGGCGAATACGCGTTCCACTGACGTCGATCGTGTCGCCGTCGATCACCGTCGCAATACCCGTGATCACCGGCTTGCCGGCGGCGGGAAAGCTCATGGCTAGAGCCAGCGCCAAAGCCAATCCAGATGCTCGCATTACAGCCGCTTCGCCACCCAGATCACGCGTCCGATGATCTTCACTTCCTCGGCCTCGCGCTCATAGGTCTGGTACTCCGGATTGACGGACTTGATGATAATCTTTGATGGGTCTGAGTGTGGCACATGCTCGACGCGCTTGGCGACCAAGCCCATGCCATCCCAGATCACGAAGATCCCCGGCGGCGTGGGTATGCGCTGACTGGTATCAACCAGGATGCGATCACCCGTCGAAAGCAGCGGCTCCATCGAGTCACCGTCGATGGTGATGATGTTGAGGTGCTCCGGCCGCGTCCGGAACTCGTGGCGGATGACCGGGTCGGGGAACATCCACGTTCCCTTCGCCTCCTCCAGCCCCTCCTGCAGGGCGCCAGGGCCGGCGGAGGCGCGCACGTCGATCTCGGTCACTG
>JAIXTK010000338.1 GCA_027483995.1 Acetobacteraceae bacterium | reverse complement strand
GGCGCCGGCATGGGCGCCCATGGCCTGGCGGAGGAGGTCTTCCAGGTCTTCGGCGGCGAAGCCCTGGTCGGCGCCGCGGCCCTGGTTGAAATCGCGCCATTGGGTGCGGGCTTCGGCGCCGGTGGCGTCGATCTCGCCGCGGTCGAAGCGGGCGCGTTTTTCGGTATCGGACAGCAGGGCGTAGGCGGAGGAGATGGCGGAGAAGGTCTCGGCGGCGTCCGGCTTGTCCGGGTTGGCATCGGGGTGGTGTTTCTTGGCCAGGCGGCGATAGGCGGTGCGGATGTCATCCGCGGTGGCGGATTTGGGGACGCCGAGGATGTCGTAGGGGGATCTGGCGGCGTTTTTCATGCGGGGAATGTAGGCGCGGCCGGCGGTTGGGAGAAGATGCCGAGAATATTACGATAACGGAACAAAATGGGCGTGAGTCGGCAGATGGGGGGAGGGGCCGAAAATTGAAACGGGGAAGCGGGAGAGGGCCTGGAGGGCGGTGGTGAGCTGACCGGTGCGCGCGGCGATGCGGGCGCGGGCGGCGGTGGCGGCGCGGGGGGTGAAGAAGAGGGCCGCATAGATTCCGGGCGTGAGGCGAATGCGGCGCTGGGCGCGAGGGAGGCGCGGGCGCCATTCTCCTGCGGGGACGGGGTGCGGGGTGAGCTCGCCACGGGCGTAGCGGGCGATGAGGTCTTGCAGCTCGCGCAGGGCCTCGGCGGCTTCGCGGCCTTCCGGGGTGTTGGGGGGCGGGAGGAGGCCGGCGAGGTTCAGGAGGAAGGCGAGGAAGAACTGCAGCCAGGAGCCCGGCTCCGGCGCGGGCATGCGCAGACCCACCTCCGGCGCGTGGTGGCGCGCCTGGGTATGGCCCTGCCCCTTGGGGGCGGCCGCGGGTGCTGCGAGATTGTTCATGATATGTTCCTACGTGATGGCGGGAGAGTTGGCAAGGGAAAATAACAAATAGAGGACGAAAACCTGTTGGAGCGGCGGCAGGGGCGTGCCCGCGGGCATGGCGGGGGAAGGGATGCGGCCGGAGCCCCGGAAAAACTTACGGAATGGTTGCAGGCGGCGATGACGACGCCGATTGCAAAGCAATTCCAATTGCGCCGATGCGCGGCGCGCGGGCATGATTGCGACATTCCAACAAGACGCCCCGTGACGTGCCGCCGGCGACCTACCGGCCCGATCCAGCCGGAGGCCGACCGAGGGAGGGCGCGTTGGCTGTTGCTCCGATCGACCTGGCGACGATTGCCGCCGGCACTGGCGGGTTCGTGATCGTGGGGCAGGCCAACGAATTTGCGGGCACCTCCGTCGCCTTCGCCGGGGACATCAATGGCGACGGGCTGGCGGACCTGATCATCGGGGCGCCGCGCGCCGACGGCTTTGCCGGGCGCAGCTACGTGGTGTTCGGCACGGCGGGTGGCTCCGGTGCGCCGGTTGCCATGTCGGCGATTGCCGCGGGCAGCGGCGGCTTCGTCATCCAGGGACAGGCCAATGACTACGCGGGCCGGTCCGTTGCCACGGCCGGAGACCTGAACGGCGACGGGTTCGCGGACCTGATCATCAGCGCCAACTCGGCGAACTCGTATACCGGCCGCAGTTACGTCGTGTTTGGCAAGGCCGCCGGGTTCGGCGCGCAGGTTGATCTTTCCGCCATCGCGGCCGGCAGCGGCGGCTTCGTCATGGACGGGCAGGGCACCGGAGACAGGTTCGGCCTTTCCGTCGCCACGGCCGGGGATCTCAACGGCGACGGGTTCGATGACCTGATCGTCGGTGCAACTGGCGCCGGCGCCGGCACCGGCCGGAGCTATGTTGTGTTCGGCAAGTCCGGCAGCTTCGGTGCGGCCGTGGACCTGACCGCCATTGCGGCCGGTACCGGCGGCTTCGTGATTTCGGGGCAGGCTGGCGACTCTTTGGGCTTCTCCGTCGCCAGTGCCGGGGATCTCAACGGCGACGGGCTCGACGACCTCATCATCGGTGCGCCGTTCGCCAACGGGCAGGCCGGCCGCAGCTACGTGGTGTTCGGCAAGACGGGCGGATTCGGGGCGCTGGTGGACCTCACGGCGGTTGCCGCGGGCACCGGCGGGTTCGTGCTTCCCGGGCAGGCTGGCGGCGACTATTCGGGCAACTCCGTCGCCTCGGCCGGGGATGTCAACGGCGACGGGTTCGCCGACCTGATCATCGGGGCGCCTTCCGCCACCGGCAATGCCGGCCGCAGCTACGTGGTGTTCGGCACGGCCGGCGGGTTCGGCGCGTCGATCGATCTTTCGGCCATTGCCGCCGGCACGGGCGGGTTCGCGATCGCGGGGCAGAGCGCCGGCGACAGGCTGGGCTATTCCGTCGCCACGGCCGGGGACGTGAACGGCGACGGGTTCGACGACCTGATCATCGGTGCGTATGGCGCCAACAGCCAGGCCGGGCGGAGCTACGTGGTGTTCGGCAAGGCCGGGGGGTTCGGGGCCTCGGTCGATCTCGCGGCCATCGCCGCCGGCACCGGCGGCTTCGCCATCGAGGGGCAGGCTTTCGATGCCGCGGGCTGGTCCGTCGCCTCCGCCGGGGATGTCGATGGCGACGGGTTTGCCGACCTGATCATCGGTGCGCGCATGGCCGCCGCCGGGGCGGGCAGCGGCTATGTGGTGCTGGGCCGGGATTTCCTGGGCACGGTGACGCATGCCGGCACCGCCGGCGACAACACGCTGACCGGGACCGGCGGCGCCGACGACATGGTTGGCGGGCGGGGCGACGACACGCTGATCGGCAATAGCGGGGCGGATGTGCTGCTGGGCGGCGCGGGCGGCGATACGATCCGGATTTCGAGCCTTGCCTTCCAGCGCATCGACGGGGGCAGCGGCACGGACACGTTGGCGCTGGCCGGGGCGGGGATGACGCTGGACCTCACCGCCATTCCCGCCACGCGGCTGCGCGAGATCGAGCGGATCGACATCACGGGCACCGGCAACAACACGCTGACGCTCTCGGCGCTGTCGGTGCTGAACCTTTCCTCCACCAGCAATACGCTGCGCGTGCTGGGCAATGCCGGGGACAGCGTTGTCTTCAGCGATTCGGGCTGGGTGCAGGGGGCGCCTTCGGAGCGGTCCATCACCTGGACCAATGGGGCGGCGCAGGTGGAGATTCCGACCTCCGTTCGGCCCCCCGTCTTGTCGTCTTTCAGCATTTCCACACTTGCAGCGGGAACCGGCGGGTTCGTCATCCAAGGCCAGGAGAACAATAGCCAATTCGGCTTTTCGGTTTCCGCCGGTGGGGACATCAACGCCGACGGATTCGCCGATATCGTCACCGGCGCCCGCTACGCCAATTTGAATGGCGGTACGACGCACGTCGTCTATGGCAAGCCCGATGGCTTCGGGGCGCTGGTCGACGCTGCATCGATCGCCGCCGGAACGGGTGGCTTCGTCATCCTGGGGAATGCGGGAGACCAATCAGGGTTCTCGGTGTCGTCATCCGGTGACATCAATGGGGACGGTTATGACGACCTGTTCATCGGTGCGCCGAATGCCAATAGCTATGGCGGACGGACCTACGTCGTTTTCGGCAAGTCCGGCGGCTTCGGCGCGCAGGTTGACCTTTCATCCATCGCAGCCGGAACAGGCGGCTTCGTGCTCCAGGGGCCTCCCTTCGGCGGCGGATCGGGCTCCTCCCTATCGTCAGCTGGCGACCTCAACGGAGACGGTTTTGCCGACGTCGTCATCGGCGCGCGTGACGCCTCATACAGCGGCAAGACCTACGTTGTGTTCGGCAATTCCGGCGGTTTCGGC
>JAIXTK010000463.1 GCA_027483995.1 Acetobacteraceae bacterium | reverse complement strand
GGTCGGAAAGTCTTTTTGCTTCTTTTTCTTCAGAAAAAGAAGGCTTCCTTACCCCAGCTTCGCCTTCAACGCCGCATTGACCAGGGCGGGGTTCCCCTTCCCCGCCATCGCCTTCATCACGTTCCCCACGAAGAACCCGAACAGCTTATCCTTGCCGCTCCGGTATTCCGCCACCTTCTCCGGGTTGGCCGCGATCACCGCATCCACCGCGGCATCGATCGCCCCGGTATCCGTCACCTGGCGCAGCACGCGCTCATCCACGATGGCGGCCGGGCCCTTGCCGGTTTCCACCATCGCCTCGAACACCTCCTTGGCGATCTTGCCGTTGATCGTGCTGTCCGCCATCAGGTCCAGCAACTGCCCCAGCGCGGCGGCAGAGACCGGCGGATCCTCGATCGTGCGCCCGGTCCGGTTCATCGCCGCGAAGAAATCCCCGGTCACCCAGTTCGCCGCGATCTTGGCATCCCGCCCCTTGGCAACGCTTTCGAAAAACAACGCCGTTGCCTGCTCCGCCACCAGCACGCCGGCGTCGTAGCGGGAGAGCCCGTACTCCGCCATGAACCGCGCCTGCTTGGCATCGGGCAGCTCCGGCAACGCGGCCCACAGCCCGTCCACCCAGCCCTGCTCCAGCACCACCGGCAGCAGGTCCGGATCGGGGAAATAGCGGTAGTCGTGCGCATCCTCCTTGGAGCGCATGGAGCGGGTTTCGCCGCGGTTCGGGTCGAACAGCCGGGTTTCCTGCTGCACCTCCCCGCCGCCTTCCCACACCGCGATCTGCCGCAGCGCCTCCACCTCCACCGCCTGCATCACGAAGCGCACGGAGTTGACGTTCTTCACCTCGCAGCGCGTGCGATACGCCTCGCCGGCCTTGCGGACGGAAACGTTCACGTCCGCCCGCAAGGAGCCTTCCTCCATGTTCCCGTCGCAGGTGCCGAGGTAGCGCAGGATCGAGCGCAGCTTCTTGATGTAGGCCCCGGCTTCCTCCGGCGAACGGATAT
Organism: Acetobacteraceae bacterium; assembly: GCA_027483995.1. Taxonomy (GTDB): domain Bacteria; phylum Pseudomonadota; class Alphaproteobacteria; order Acetobacterales; family Acetobacteraceae; genus CAMDGX01. The sequence continues at coordinate 4,803 of JAIXTK010000463.1, read as the reverse complement.
CCGGCTCGCTGACAATCTCCATCAGCGCCACGCCGGAGCGGTTGAGGTCGATGAAGCTCTTGGTCGGGTGCTGGTCATGCAGGGATTTGCCGGCATCCTGCTCCAGATGCAGGCGGGTGATCCCCACCTCCTTGGTGGAGCCGTCGGACAGCTCGATCTCCACCACCCCGGTGCCCACGATCGGGTGCTCGAACTGGCTGATCTGGTAGCCCTGCGGCAGGTCCGCGTAGAAATAGTTCTTCCGGTCGAACCGGCTCATCAGGTTGATCTTCGCGTTCAGCCCCAGCCCGGTCCGCACCGCCTGCGCGATCGCCTCGCGGTTCGGCACCGGCAGCATCCCGGGGAAGGCCGCATCCACGAAGCTCACCTGCGAATTCGGGCTCGCGCCATACGCAGTCGCCGCCCCGCTGAACAGCTTCGACTGGCTGATCACCTGGGCATGAACCTCCAGGCCCACCACCACTTCCCACGGCCCCGTCGAGCCCTCGATCGTATAGGCCATCGCTTACGCCCCCGCCCGAATGCCAGGCAGCGCGGTGAAGCCCGCCGCCCGCTCCAGCGCCGCGCCGACGGCGAACACCGTCTCCTCGTCGAACGGCCGGCCCAGCACCTGCAACCCCAACGGCAGCCCCTGCGCATCCAGCCCCGCCGGCACGGAGAGCCCGGGAATCCCGCTCATGTTCGCCGGCACGGTGAAGATGTCGTTCAGGTACATCGTAATGGGATCATCCATCTTCTCGCCCTGCGCGAACGCGGCCGAAGGTGCCGTCGGCGTCACCAGCGCATCCACGGTGCGGAACACGTCGGTGAAATCCTTCAGGATCAGCGCCCGCACCTTCTGCGCCTTCAGGTAATAGGCATCGTAGTACCCGGCCGAGAGCACATAGGTCCCGATCAGCACGCGCCGCCGCACCTCCGCCCCGAACCCTTCGGCGCGCGTGTTCTCGTACAGCGAGGCCAGATCCTCCCCCGAAGTCCGCGCCCCGAACCGCACGCCATCGTAACGGGCCAGGTTCGAAGACGCCTCCGCCGGCGCCACGATGTAATACGTCGCCAGCCCATACTTGGTGTGCGGCAGGGAGACATCGACAATCTCCGCGCCGGCCTCCCGCAGCCAGCCCAGCCCCTGCTGCCACAGCGCCTCGATCTCCGCCGGCATGCCCTCGGAACGGTATTCCCTGGGCACCCCGATCCGCAGCCCCTTCACGCCGCGCCGACACGCCGCCGCGAAATCCGGCACTGGCAGATCGGCACTGGTCGAATCCTTCGGGTCGAACCCGCTCATGGAGCCCAGCAGGATCGCCGCATCCTCCACAGTCCGCGCCACCGGCCCCGCCTGGTCCAGCGAGGAGGCGAACGCCACCACCCCCCAGCGCGAGCAGCGCCCATAGGTCGGCTTGATGCCGGTGATGCCGCAGAAGCTCGCCGGCTGGCGGATCGACCCGCCGGTATCCGTCGCCGTTGCCCCCAGGGCGATCCGCGCCGACACCGCCGCCGCCGACCCGCCGGAAGACCCACCCGGCACCAGCGCCCGGTTATCCCCCCGCCGCGTCCAGGGCGAGGTCACCGGCCCGAAGGCCGAGGTCATGTTGGAGGAGCCCATGGCGAACTCATCCATGTTCGCCTTGCCCAGGAAGATCGCCCCGTCGCGCAGCAGGTTCGCCGTCACGGTGCTCTCATAGGGCGGGATGAACGGCTCCAGGATGCGGCTGCCCGCCGTGGTGCGCACGCCCGCGGTGCAGAACAGATCCTTGATCGCCAGCGGAATCCCCGCCAACGGCCCGGCATCGCCACGCGCCAGCGCCGCATCCGCCGCCAGCGCCTGCGCCCGCGCGCCTTCGCCGGTTACGAGCACATAGGCGTTCAGCTTCGGGTTCACCGCCTCGATCGCCGCCAGATAGGCGTCGGTCAGCTCCACGGCGGAGAATTTACGTGCCCGCAGCCCATCGCGGGCCTCGGCCAAAGTCAGATCCGTAAGGGAGGACATGGGCAGCATCACTCAACCACCTTCGGCACCGCGAAATATTCGCCATTGCGGTCGGGCGCATTGCCCAGCACCGCGTCTGCGATCCCGCCATCGTTCACCACATCCTCACGCAGCCGCAGCGCCATCTGCGTGCCGCCGGTCAGCGGTTCCACGCCGGTCACGTCCACCTCGTTGAGCTGCTCGATCCAGCCCAGGATGGAATTCAGGTCCGTGCGCAGCGCCTCCACCTGGGCCTCATCCACGCGGATGCGGGCCAGTTTGGCGATGCGGCGAACGGTCGCGGGGTCGAGCGACATTTCTTTTCCTTGGCGGTCGTGGGGCGGCGGACCATAAACGCGCCCATGCCGCTCTTCAACATGACCGACCTTCGCGCCCAGCTCCTGCCGGGCCATCGCCTCCTGGGCATCGACCCCGGGGCCAAATCCATCGGCCTCGCTTTGTCCGATGTCACCCTCATGCTCGCCACCCCGCATTCCACGCTGAAGCGGGACAAGCTGAAGATCAACGCCGCCTCCATCGCCCGCATCGCGGAGAAGGAAGGCGTGGGCGGCCTGGTCCTCGGCCTGCCGCTGTCGATGGACGGCACCTCCGGCCCCGCCGCCCAGGCGGCGCGGGACTGGGCCCACGCCATGTCCACCGAAACCGGCCTGCCCGCGGCCCTGTGGGATGAGCGTCTCTCCACCAGCGCCGTCAACCGCTTCCTGATCCAGGAAGCCGACATGACCCGCAAGCGCCGCGCCGAGGTGGTGGACCGCATGGCCGCCGCCTACCTGCTGCAAGCCGCGCTTGACGCCAGCAGGCCGCAATCCGCATAATCCGGTAGCAAAACAATATTCACAGGAGCGTGACCATGGCGACGATCACCGAAACCGCGCACGCCTTCTTCGAAGCCTGCGAGGCCGGCAAGGGCTGGGCTGCCTGTGCCCCCTACTGCACCGAAGACGCCACCTTCTCCGCCCAGTCCGAGCCGCTGGCGGATGTGAAGACCCTGTCCGCCTATTGCGACTGGATGAAGGGCCTGTTCGGCCCCATCCCCGACGGCCGCTACGACCTCAAATCCTTCGCCACCGACAACGTGCGCAACAACGTCAGCGCCTATGCCGTCTTCCATGGCACCAACACCGGCGCCGGCGGCCCGCCCCCCACCGGCAAGGCCGTGGCGACCGACTACGTCTATGTCATGCAGTTCACCGGCGACAAGATCAGCCACATGACGAAGATCTGGCACAGTGGTCTCGCCCTGCAGCAGCTTGGTTGGGCCTGAAGAAAGCAAGAGTCTTCTTTTTCTGAAGAAAAAGAAGCAAAAAGACTTTTCCCATACGATGCGGAGAGACCCGGTCTCTCCGCATCAAATTTATAAAAGTTTTTTGGTTATTTTTTAAAAAAAGAACTGCTTCCTTATGTCTTACGAAGAAACGCCAACACCGACTCCACCAGCATCCCCCGATGCCGCCCCCGCAGCGCCGGCGCCAGCGGGTCCTGCCCGAAGATCGTCCCCAGCGTGTGCCGGTTTGAAACCCGGAAGAAGCAGAACGCCGTCATCAGCAGGTGCACGTCGATCGGCTCCGCGTCGCGCCGGAACACCCCCTCTGCCTGGCCGCGCGCCAGGATCGCCCCGATCGTGCTGATCACCGTGGCGTTCAGCCCCTGGATCGTCTCGGAGCGCGCGATATGCGCGGCGCGGTGGATGTTCTCGATGCTCACCAGCCGCACGAAGCGCGGGTTGGCTTCCTCGTAGTCGAAGACGAATTCCGCCAGCCGCCGGATGGCCGCCTCCGGCGCCAGCGCCTCCAGGCCCAGCTCGCGCTCGGCGGTGCGGATGCCGGCATAGGCGTGCTCCAGCACGGCGCGGTACAGCCCGTCCTTGCTGGCGAAGTAGTAGTAGATCATCCGCACCGTGGTGCCGGCCCGCGCCGCGATCGCATCCACCCGCGCCCCGTCCAGCCCGTTGTCGCTGAACTCGATGAAGGCGGCATCCAGAATGCTGCGCTGCGTCGCCGCCGCATCGCGGGCACGCCGCACCGGAAGAAGGGGGGCATCGTTCATGCCGCCTTGTCCCATGCTGCCACCGCCCTGCCTACCCGGCCGGTTGACTTGAATTAAGCGCTTACTTAATTCACCCCCAACGCCCGCACACCACCGCGCGGGCAACGGGGAAACGTCTTGGGCCACAGCCTGGATTTCAGCGTGGTGTACGACAACGCGCCGGCGCTGCTCTGGGGCTGCCTCGGCACGATCGGCCTCGCCTTGGCCGGCATGGCGCTCGCCCTGGTCATCGGCCTCCTCGGCGTGCTCGCCCGCGCCTCCCGCTTCGCGCCCCTGCGCATCGCGACGGTCGCCTTCATCGAGGTGATCCGCAACACGCCCTTCCTGGTGCAGATCTTCTTCATCTTCTTCGTGCTGCCCTATGCCGGGCTGCGCCTGAATCCCACCGTTACCGCCATCATCGCGCTGGGCATCAACGGCGGCGCCTATGCCATCGAGATCATCCGCGGCGGCGTGCAATCCATCCCGCGCGGCCAGATCGAAGCCGGGCTCGCCCTCGGCCTGCACCGGTTGCAGGTCTTCCGCCTCGTGGTCCTGCGCCCCGCCCTGCGCGCCATCTACCCCGCACTCACCTCGCAATTCGTCCTGCTCACCCTCACCACCTCCATCTGCACCTCGGTGGCGGCCTACGAGCTCACCTCCGTTGCCCAGCGCATCGAAAGCGACAGTTTCCGCAGCTTCGAGGTCTATTTCAGCATCACCTTCCTCTACCTCGCCATGTCCTGGCTGCTGATGACCGGCTTCGCCGCCATCGCCGGCCGCGCCTTTGC
>JAIXTK010000430.1 GCA_027483995.1 Acetobacteraceae bacterium | reverse complement strand
GGCACGCGTGCCAGTAAAAAAAAGTTTTTTGGTTCTTTTTTTTAAAAAAGAACCGCTTCCTTACCCCAGCCGATTAATCCCATCAAACGCCGCCGTCTTATACGCCTCCGCCAGCGTCGGATAGTTGAACACATTGTCCACGAAGTAATCGACCGACCCGCCATGCGCCAGCACCGCCTGGCCGATATGCACCAGTTCGCTCGCCCCTTCGCCGATGATGTGCACCCCCAGCAGCGCCCGCGTCTCGCGGTGGAAGATCAGCTTCAGCAGCCCGGCATTGTCCCCCAGGATCTGCCCGCGCGCGATTTCCTTGTAGTTCGCCTTGCCGATCTCATAGGGCACGCCCGCCGCCGTCAGCTCCTCCTCGTTGCGCCCCACGGTGGAGATCTCGGGGATGGTGTAGATCCCATACGGGAACAGCCCCGCCATGCTGTCCGCCGTCACGCCGAAGGCATGGCAGGCCGCCATCCGCCCCTGCTCCATGGAGGTGGAGGCGAGCGAGGGAAACCCGATCACGTCGCCCACCGCATAGATATGCGGCTGCGAGGTCTGGTACGTCTCGTTCACCGCCAGCCGCCCGCGCGAATCCGGCTGCAGCCCCGCCGCCGCCAGGTCCAGCTCCCGCGTCGCCCCGGTGCGCCCGATCGAATACAGCGCCTTCTCGCTCACCACCTGCTTGCCGGAAGCGAGCGTGATCCGCACCCGCGTCCCGCGCGCCTCCTCCACCGTCTCGATACTGCGCACCTCCTCGCCCAGCCGCAGCGTGATCCAGTTGTGCTGCATGTGGTAGGCGAGGTTGTCGGTGATCTCTCGGTCGATGAACGGCAGCAGCCGGTCGCGCTTGTCCACCAGCGTCACCCGCACCCCCAGCGTCGCGAACATCGTGGCGTATTCGATGCCGATCACCCCGGCCCCGATCACCGTCAGCGTGCGCGGCATCTCCTTCAGGTCCAGCACATCGTCGCTGATCAGCACGCTCTGCCCGTCGAACGGAATCGCGGCGCTGCGCGTCGCCTCCGTGCCCACGGCGATCACGATCTTCTCGGCGGAAACCTGCTCGTGCCCATGCCCGTCGCCGCGCGCCACATGCAGCGTGTGCGCATCGGCGAACCGCGCCGTGCCCGCCACCATGTCCACCCGGTTGCGCATCAGCTGGTGGCGGATCACGTCGATCTCGTGCCGCACCACATGCCCAGTGCGGAAATGCAGGTCGGCCATGGTGATGTTCCGCTTCACCGCATAGGAGGCGCCATACACCCCGCGCTCGCGGTGGCCGGAGAGATGCAGCACCGCCTCGCGCAGCGTCTTGGAGGGAATGGTGCCGGTGTTGATGCACACCCCGCCCACCACGTCATGCCGCTCGATCACCATCACCCGCCGCCCGAGCTTCGCCGCCTGGATCGCCGCCCGCTGCCCCGCCGGGCCCGAGCCGATCACCGCCAGGTCGTAATCGTACTGCTGCGCCATGCCCGCCCCGAATGTGAAACGCCTGCGATCGTATCAGCCGCGCGTGCCGGCCGTGCCAACATGTCGGCCGCCGACAAAGAAGGATTGATGAATAATCATCCCCGGCCGGGTCAGCCCGGCAGAATGCCCGCCTGTCGGTAGGCCCCGATCTGCCCCAGCAGCAGGTCGATGCTGTCCAGGCACTCCGTGAACCCCGCCTGCCGCAGTTGCGTGGTGGAGGCGAACAGGTCGTGCTCCAGCCCGAACACGAAATCCGCGAAATCCCACCGCGCCACCTCGTCCAGCGGCAACCCGGCCCCCATCCGCGCCCACACCGCCCCCTTATCCGCCATCCAGGCGGAGAGCTTCATCGGCCGCACGATCCCGCATTGCACCCCGAACGCCTCGGCGAGCCGGGGCCACAGCCGCTCCCACCGGAACACATCCCCGTTCGTCACATTGAACGCCCTATGGGCTGCGCCGGGCGCTTCCAGCATCCACAGCACCGCCCGCCCCAGCAGCCCCGCGTCGGTCACCTCAGAAAGCGACCGGAACGAAGCCGCACTGCCCGGAAAATCCAGCGCCACGCCCAACGCCCGGCAGATCGCCGCATAGGCGCCGAGCGTGGAGGCCAAATTCCGCGCCCGCCCCGGCGCCACATCCACGATGAAGCTGGGCCGGCTCGCCGACCACGCCCACCCGCCGGCAGCCGCCCGCGCCGCCAGCAGATCCTGCTGGTCGTAGTAGAAATTCGGCGGCATGTGCCGCGGATCGTCCTCCTGCGCCGGGGTCGGGTAGGGGCCGATATGCATCCCGTACCACTTGGTCCCCTCCACCAGATGCACATGCCGCAGCGCCGTCCCCTCCGCCGCGCCGATCAACCCATCCAGCATGGCGAGATTGGCCGGCACATCCTCCACGCCCCCCTCCCCGAACGCCGCCCGCGCCGCATACACCGCATGCGTCACACCCCCCGGTGCCGCCGCCTGCACCGCCGCCCGGCACGCGGCGGCATCGGCAAGGTCAGCCGCCACATAGCGCACCGAAGGGGCAGGGGGCCGAGGCGTCCGGCACAACCCCACCACCTGCCACCCATCCGCGGCCGCCTGCGCCACCAGCCGGCTCGCGGCCGCCCCGGTGGCCCCCGCCACCAGCAGCGTGCCCTTGCCCGTCATGCCGCCAGCATTTCCAGCACCCGCGTCAGCACCCGCGCCCCCGCGGCCAGCTGCGCCGGCGAGGAATACTCCGCCGGGTTGTGGCTGATCCCGCGGCGCGACGGCACGAAGATCATCCCCGTCGGGCACAACGGCACCACGAACTGCGCATCATGGAACGCCCCGGATGGCAGCTCCCGAGCCCGCAGCCCTTCCGCCGCCGCCGCCGCGGCCACCGCCCCGGTCACCAGCGGATCGAACGGCACCGGCATGGCGTGGAAATTCTCCACCATCTCCACCGCGCAATCCCGCACCGCGCCCTTGATCGTCGCCAGCATCGCATCGCCCTTGGCCACGAGCACTGCCTTGTCCGGGTGCCGCAGGTCGATCGTGAAGGTCGCCCGGTTCGCCACGGAGTTGGAGGTATTCGGCGAAACCTCCACCCGCGCCACGGTGAAGCGCAGCGTATCCGTCGGGTCCGCCGTCAGCGCATTCAACGCCACGATCGCCCGCACCATGTCCTGCACCGCATCGCGGCGCCCCCGCAGCGGCGCCGTGCCGGCATGTGCCGTCTCCCCGGTCAACGTCACGGTGAACCACCGGCTGCCCTGGATGCCGGTCACCACCCCGATATCGAACCCCTCCGCCTCCAGGATCGGCCCCTGCTCGATATGCGCCTCCACATAGGCATGCGGGATCCCGCCCAGCGCCCGCCGCGGAATATCGGCCTCCAGCGCCAGCTGTTCGTCCAGTGCCGCGCCATACGTCACGCCATCCCCATCCAGGATCGCCCGGAACGCCTCGGGCTTGGTGTGGCCAGACCAGTTCATGCTCCCGGTGCAGCCAGGCCGGAACCGCCCGCCCTCCTCGTTGGTCCACGCCACCAGCTCGATCGCGCGCCGCGTCGTCACGCCGGCATCATGCAACGCCGTCAGCGCCTCCAGCCCCGCCACCACCCCCCAGATCCCGTCGAACCGCCCGCCCTCCGGCTGCGTGTCCATGTGGCTCCCGGTCAGCACCGGCGCCAAGCCGGGCTCCGTCCCCTCGCGCCGGAAGAACAGATTGGCGGCCTCATCCACCGACACCTCGCAGCCGATCGCCCGCGCCCAGTCGATCATCACCCGCCGCGCCTGCCGATCCAGCGCCGAAAGGCACGGCCGATTCACGCCGATATCCTCGGTCCCCGGCACCGCGAACCCGCCGATCTCCGCCAGCGCCATCAACCGCGCCCACTGCCGCGCCTCGCTCACCGACCCGCTCATGCCTATCTCCCCGTCTCGTGCCACCATGGTGCCGTCCCCCGGCCAGGATGCAACCCATGCCCCACACCGCCCTCCTGCTCATCGACCTCCAGCCCGATTTCCTCCCCGGCGGGGCGCTGGCCGTCCCAAACGGAAACGAAGTGATCCCGCTGGCCAACCGCCTCGCCCGCGCCTTCTCCACCGTCATCCTCACCCAGGATTGGCACCCCCCGGGCCACCGCTCCTTCGCCTCCGCCCATCCCGGCCGCGCGCCGTTCGAGACCATCCGCCTCCCCTACGGCGACCAAACCCTCTGGCCCGACCACTGCCGCCAGGGCACGCCCGGCGCCGCCCTCGCCCCGGGCCTCGATGTGCCCCACGCCACCCTCATCCTGCGCAAGGGCTGCAACCCCGAGGTGGACAGCTACTCCGCCTTCACCGAAGCCGACGGCACCACCACCGGCCTCGCCGCCTGGCTCCGCGCCCGCGCCATCACGAACGTGATCCTCGCCGGCCTCGCCACCGATTACTGCGTCGCCTGGTCCGCGCTGGACGCCCGCCGCGCCGGCTTCACCACCAGCGTCGTGGAGGATGCCTGCCGCGCCATCGATCTCAACAACTCCCTCGCCGAGGCATGGGCGAAAATGGCAGACGCCGGGATCATAAGGGCAGCAAGCAAGGATGTTCTTTTTTGAAAAAAAGAACCAAAAAACCTTCATCACGTCGCTGAGAAACCGGCACGCGCGCAAGCGAACAAAAGTCTTTTTGCTTCTTTTTCTTCAGAAAAAGAAGAGTCCTGCTAGCCCCGTAGCAGCCCCGCCATCGGCGCAGCGCCCAGGCTCCCCGGAAACACCCGCTCCAGCACCGCCCCTGGCAGCCCCAGATGCGCCGCCAGCACCCCCTTGCTGACGCTGCGCAGGTCGGTCGTCGGCGCCAGGTCCCGCCCCTCGAACAGCTGCCCCGCCGCCAGCCCGGGCCAGTCCCCGCGCACCCGCCCCCCGGCCACCGGCCCGCCCATCACGAAGGCCACCGTCCCCGTGCCATGGTCGGTCCCGCGCGTGCCGTTCACCCGCACCGTGCGCCCGAACTCCGTCATCACCAGCACCACGCTCTGCCCCCAGGCCGCGCCCAGCCCCTCGCGCAGCGCCACCAGCCCGGCATCCAGCTGCCGCAGCGGCCCCGCCAGCCGATCGGCCTGGTTGGCATGCGTATCCCACCCGCCCAGCTCCAGCGCCGCCAGCCGCGGCCCATCCGCCGCCGCCAGCATCCGCCCCGCCGCCCCGGCCAGGGCCGGAAACCCGAACCGCTCCGGCCGGCGATCCTCGCCCAGAGTCCCCGCCGCGAAGCCCCGTTCGCGCAATCCGGACGCCACCGCCGGCCCCGTCACCTTGTCCGCTGCGTGCAGCCGTGCCACCCGCGCATAGAAATCCCCCGCCGGCGGCGTGAAGCTCTGCGGCAACCAACTCCCCACCGGCGCCGGCCCGCGCAGCAGCACCGGGGTCACGCCGCCCACCGCCAACGCCAGGTCGGCACCGTTCCCCGGCACCCCCCCCAGCGCCCCGGCCACCCGGTTCAGCCACCCGCTTTCCAGCCGCCGCTCGGCGCCGAACTCCATCCAGTCCTGCGCCTCGAAATGGCTCCGGTTCCGCCAGGACCCGGCCACCGCATGCACCACCACCGCCTCTCCGGCGCGGAACATCCCATGCAGCCCCGAAAGCGCCGGATGCAGCCCGAAGAACCCGCCCAGCTCCAGCACCCCGCCCTCGCGGCCGGGCTCCACCCCCGCCAGCCCGCCGCGCAACTCTGCCAGCCCCGCCTCGCCATACGGCACCACCGCCGAGAGCCCATCCAAGGCGCCGCGCAGCACCACCACCGCCAGCCGCTTCTCCGTCGGCGCCGCCGCCACCGCGAGCGAAGCCCGCCCCAGCGAGAACGCCGCCGCCAACCCCAGCAGCGTCCCGCGCCGAGAAATCTCCATCGTCATCGCCGCTGGAACTCCGGCCCCGCGAACAGCAACGCCAGCGCCTCGCGCCGGGACCCCGCCCGCATCATCTCCCCCCGCGTCACCTCGCCCAGCAGCGGCCCCAGCGCCTGCTCCGCCACCGCCATCGGCTCCAGCGCCGCCCCGCGCCCGGCGATGCCCCAGGCGAAATCCACCCGCCGCATCACTGCCTCCGGCCCGGCCCAGTCGCGCGCCATGTCCGGCCACCCGTTCGGCAGCGGCGCGTTCATCACCGCCTGCCCCAGCGCGGCCACGGAATCCCGCAATGAAGGCCGCCGCCCCGCCGGCAGGTCCATCGCCCGCACCACCGCCATCACATAGTCGAACGGCCCACGCAGCTTCGTTTGCGGCTCCCACGCCTGCGGCAACCCCGCCACCGCCAGCGCCGCCGCCTTCAAATCCCCATCCGTCTCGCGCAACACCCGCTCCACCTTCGCCACCGCCGGCTCCGGCGGATCGTCGGCCACGAAATGCCGCACAAGCTTGATCGAAAGATTACGCAGCGTGGCCGGATGCCGCGCCAGAAACCCCAGCGCGGATTCAAGCCCCTCCGGCCCCGCCGGCACACGATGCCCCAGCACCGTCTTCTCGCCGGGCTCGTGCTGCGGCCGCCGGAACAGCACCCCCGGCACGTCGCCGCGCAGCATCACGCCCCACCCGGTCAGCACCAGCGCCATCTGCACCACATCGGCCTGCGCGTAGCCCGAAGCCGGCGTCACCGTGTGCAGCTCCAGGCACTCCCGCGCCAGGTTCTCGTTCAGCCCCACCCGCCGCGCAGGCGCCGCCGCCTCGGCCGCCGCACTGCGCGGCCCCGCCGAATCCTGGTTATCGAGATACAGCAGCATCGCGGGATGCCGCATCACCGCCTGCAGCATGTCCACGAACCTGCCCGTCACATGCGGCCGGATCGCCTCGCGCAGGAATGCATTCGCCAACGGCACCACCGCCCCGCGCCGCTGGCTCACCGTGAAATGATTCGCCCAGAACCACGCCAGCCGCTCGCGGAACGGCACATCCGTCACCGCCACATAGTCCAGCAGCCCCGACACATCCTCCTGGAACACGATGCGAGACTGCGAAACCCCGTCATTCCCGCGGCGGATATCCTCGCGCCACGCCGCCAGCCCCTCGGCCGTGCTGCGCGCCGGCAACGCCCGCGCCGGGTCCTTGCCCTCCAGCTGCCCCGCCAGCCATGCCATGGGATCGTCGGGCAGCGCCTCCGCTCCCCGCCGCCCCAGCCCGAACCGGCTCATCGCCTGCCACGCCCGCGCGCTCATGCGAAACCATACCACACCCCCCGATATGCTGCCATGCAGCACGACCCCCCACATCGCGCTTGCAAATCGCCGCCGGGGGAGTCATGTCACCCCCCAATCCAGCCGGCGGTGGGCCGACCTGATGGGACGCGCGGAGCAACCAGCCCCGTCGCGTTCGTTCACGTCGTATCAGCGCCCGCGCCCATCGTCCGTCCGAGCTGAGTCCGGCCCCGCCCGGGGCATCATGGAGGCCATCGTGTCCACTGATCTGTCCAAGATCCGCAACATCGGCATCACCGCGCATATCGATGCCGGCAAAACCACCACCACCGAGCGGATCCTGTACTACACCGGTGTCTCGCATAAGATCGGCGAGGTGCACGACGGCAACACCACCACCGACTACATGGAGCAGGAGCGTGAGCGCGGCATCACCATCACCTCCGCCGCCGTTACGTGTGAGTGGAAAGACCACCGAATCAACATCATCGACACCCCCGGCCACATCGATTTCAACATCGAGGTGAACCGCAGCCTGCGCGTGCTCGATGGCGCCGTCTTCATCATCGAGGGCGTGGCCGGCGTGCAGCCGCAGTCCGAGACCAACTGGCGCCTGGCGGACCGCTACAACGTCCCGCGCATCATCTTCATCAACAAGCTGGACCG
>JAIXTK010000468.1 GCA_027483995.1 Acetobacteraceae bacterium | reverse complement strand
CTGGCCAAGGATGAGGGGCAGCGGTTGCTGGGCAGCTTCAAGTCGCTTGGCGGCGCCTATGCCGGGCTGCGCGCCCTGGCCCGCGCGGCGGGGGCGGACGTGACCGGGCTGGTGGCCGCCAGGCCTGCCGGGCAGCCGGCGCTGGTGTGCGCCAGTGCGGGGAACCACGGGTTGGCGGTGGCCATGGCGGCCCGGTTGGCCGGCGCGCCCTGCCGGGTATTCCTGCACACCACCGTGCCCGAGAGCCGGGAGCGGCGGCTGCGGGAGCAGGGGGCGGAGATCACGCGGGTGGATGGCACCTACGACGAATCCGTGGACGAGGCGGCGGCCTTCGCCCGGGCCGGGGGTGGGTTGCTGTTGCCGGATACGGCCGCGGACCCGGATGACCCCGTGGTGGCCGATGTGATGGCCGGGTATGGCGTGATTGCCGAGGAGATCCGGGCGCAGGCCGCGGCCGCGGGGTATCTGCCACCGACCCATTTGTTCATCCATGCCGGCGTGGGTGGCCTGGCGGCCGCCATGGTGGAGGGGGTGGCCGGCTGGCTGGCCGCGCCGGCCGCGATGGTGGTGGTGGAGCCGGAGAATGCGCCCTGTGTGGCGGCTGCCCTGGACGCGGACCGGGTGGTGCGGATTGCGGGTTCGCTGGAGACGGAGGCGGGGATGCTTTCATGCGGGGAGGCGAGCGGGCCGGCGCTGGCGGTGCTGCGGCGGTACAGCGTGATCCCGCTTTCCGTCTCCGAGCAGGCGCTGCTGGAGGCGCCGGTTGCGTTGCGGGACGCGGGTGGGCCGGCGACCACGGCTTCTGCCGCGACCGGACTGGCGGGGGCTTTTGCTTCCCGGGCGATGCTGGATGGGACGTCGCGGGTGCTGATTGTGCTCAGTGAGGCCGCCATCCCCGTGGGCTGAGCCACGAGTCATCGCCGCGGGACGCGGGGTTCTCGCGACGGATTCGGGGTGATTTCGGGCGTGGGCCGGCTATGGCGGCGCGCGGGCGGTGAGCGGCGGGCAGGGTACGGGCGCGCGTTGGCCGGACAGGGGCATGCCCTCGGCGGGGGCGCAGCGCAGGATGTAGCCGATCCAGGCGCGCTGGCGGCGGATCTTGCGCAGGGCGCGGTCATCCCAAAGGGAGTCCGGGTGTTCGGCGGCGTCGAGTTGGGGGGAGGGATACCAGTCCTTGCGCGGGTGGCGGCGCGTACGGCTTGCGGCCGATAGGGCGGCGAGCAGGGCCAGCAGCAGGAGCTTCAGGGCGGCCGGAATCCGGGCGTGCGTGATCGCCCGCGCCAGGGGGCGCAGGGAGTCGGCTTCGGTCGGAGCGGCGGGGTGAAGTGGCATCACCGGGGATTGTGGCAGATGCAACACCGATGAGATAGGAAAAAAATTACGTACGTACGAAAAAATGCTGCGGGTGAGGGGGGCTGCGCCAAGGGAAGAGTCTTCTTTTTTCTGAAGAAAAAAGAAGCAAAAAAGACTTTGTTCGTTTGGGCCCTGCGCAGATGATCGGAACGTGGTTGGAGTGGAGAGATGGATTGCTTCACTTCGTTCGCAATGACGGGATTGTCGGACAGTGGTAAGCGATACTAGTATTTCTGGTTGATGGCGGAGCCGCTTCGCGTTCCGCCCACCTCTGGGTGGGGATGGACTGTTGTGTTCCCAAAAGACAACCGCCCCGACCGTGGAGGTCGAGGCGGTGCCGCATCAAACGAATGAAGTCTTTTTTGCTTCTTTTTTCTTCAGAAAAAAGAAGAGCCTTCCTTACCTGAGCGAGGCGTTGAGCTTCTCCAGCGCGGCGGAACCAGGCACGAGTTCCTCATCCGACATGCTGTTGAACGGCTTGTCGGAGGTTTCCAGGAAGCCGTGCAGGTCGTCGGCATCGGGGTCGACATAGAGCAGGCCGGTGACGATTTCGCCGCGGGCCTTGCGGGTTTCGAGGAAGTTCATCGCGGCCACGCGGTCGGTGACGTCGTAGTCGTTGGCCAGCTTGCGCAGCTTGAGCAGGCCGCCATTGTGCTGGCGGACGATTTCGGTGGTGCCGGGTTCGTAATCGACGGTGATTTCGTTGCGGCCGGTGACGACATCCATGAAGTTCACGGCTTCGTTGTGCTCGCGGACGTAGTCGTAGCTTTTGGTGCTGCCGTCGTGGTTGTTGAACATGACGCAGGGCGAGATGGTGTCGATGAAGGCGGCACCCTGGTGCTGCAGCGCGCCCTTGATGAGGGGGACGAGCTGGTTCTTGTCGCCGGAGAAGCTGCGGGCGACGTAGGTGGCGCCGAGCTGGATGGCGATGCCGACCATGTCGATGGCTTCGTCCATGTTTTCCACGCCGCGCTTGTTCTTGGCGCCGCGGTCGGCGGTGGCGGAGAACTGGCCCTTGGTGAGGCCGTACACGCCGTTGTTCTCCACGATGTAGGTCATGTTCACGCCGCGCCGGATGGAGTGGCTGAACTGGCCGAAGCCGATGGAGGCGCTGTCGCCATCGCCGGAGACGCCGAGATAGATCAGCTCCCGGTTGGCCAGGTTGGCGCCGGTGAGCACGGAGGGCATGCGGCCGTGCACGGAGTTGAAGCCGTGCGAGTTGCCCAGGAAGTAGGTGGGCGTTTTGGACGAGCAGCCGATGCCGGAGAGCTTGGCGATGCGGTGCGGCGGCAGGCTGAGTTCGTAGCAGGCGCGGATGATGGCGGCCGAGATCGAATCATGGCCGCAGCCGGCGCAGAGGGTGGAGATGGAGCCTTCGTAGTCGCGCCGCGTGAAGCCCAGGTCGTTCTTCTGCAGCTCGGGATGGGCGAGCTTCGGCTTGGGAAGGTAGGTCATTCGGCGGCCTCCCGAACGGGATTGAGATGCGCGGTGATGCCGCGGGCGATGAATTCGGCGGTGATCGGCGCGCCGTTGTAGTGCAGCACGCGGACCAGCTTCTTCGGGTTGCACTCCAGCTCGTTGATCAGGAGCATCCGCATCTGCGCGTCGCGGTTCTGCTCCACCACGTAGATGGTGTCGTGCTCTTCGACGAAGGCTTCCACTTCGGGGCCGAAGGGGAAGGCGCGCAGGCGGAGCTGGTTGAGGCTGGCGCCGGTCTGTTCGGCGATCAGCTCCAGCGCCTCGGGGATCGCGGGGCTGGTGGAGCCGTAGTAGATGACGCCGAGCTTGGTGGGGGCGGCGGCATCGGTGCGGATGGCCTTGGGCATCAGGCCCTTGGCGGTGTCCCACTTCTTCAGCAGGCGTTCCATGTTGCGCTGGTAGGCGTCGCCGGCTTCGGTGTAGCGGGCGAATTCGTCGCGCGAGGTGCCGCGGGTGAAGTAGCCGCCCTTGCTGGGGTGGGTGCCGGGATAGGTGCGGTAGGGGATGGCATCGCCGTCCACATCCAGGTAGCGGCCGAAGACCTTTCCGGCCTGGAGTTCTTCCGCCGTCATCACCTTGCCGCGGTCCAGCTTGCGGGTGTCGTCCCATGTAAGGGGGGCGGTGAGGCGTTCGTTCATGCCGATCTCGAGATCCAGCACGACGAAGATCGTGGTTTGCAGGCGGTCGGCCAGGTCCATGGAGAGGGCGCCGAACTGGAAGCATTCGTTCGGGTCTTCCGGCAGCAGCAGCGGGTGCTTGGTGTCGCCGTGGCTGGCATAGGCGCAGATCTTGATGTCTGACTGCTGGGTGCGCGTGGGCATGCCGGTGCTGGGGCCGCTGCGCTGGACATCGAAGATGACGGCGGGGATTTCGGCGAAGTAGGACAGGCCGATGAACTCGCTCATCAGGCTGATGCCGGGGCCGGAGGTGGCGGTGAAGGCACGGGCGCCGTTCCAGCCGGCGCCGATGACCATGCCGATGGAGGCCAGCTCGTCTTCCGCCTGCACGATGGCGTAGCGCTTCTTGCCGGTTTCCTTGTCGCGCCGGTAGCGTTCGCAGTAGCGGGTGAAGGCTTCGGCGAGCGAGGAGCTGGGGGTGATGGGATACCAGGCGCAGACGGTGGCGCCGCCATAGAGGGCGCCGAGGGCGGCGGCGGCGTTGCCATCGATGAAGATGCGGTCGCCGACCTTGTCGCTGGTGCGCAGTTGCAGGCCCAGCGGGCAGGGCAGGTTCTGGAGCGCGTAGTCGCGGCCCATGTGCAGGGCCTTGTGGTTGGCGGCGATCAGCTTGTCGCGCCCCTTGAACTGCTCGCTGAGCAGGTCCTCGATCACCTTGGGGTCGATGTTGATCAGCGCCGAGAGCGCGCCGACATAGATGATGTTCTTGAACAGCTGGCGCTCACGCGGCACCGAATAGGCGGCGTTGGTGAAGCTGGTGAGCGGCATGCCGACCACGGTGATGTCGGGCCGGAACTTGCTGGGCGGCAGCGGCTTGGTGTTGTCGTAGAACAGGTAGCCGCCGGGCAGGATGGACTTCACGTCCTCGTCCCAGGTTTGCGGGTTCATTGCCACCATCAGGTCCACGCCTTCGCGCGCGCCCATGTGGCCCTTATCCGAGATGCGCATCTCGTACCAGGTGGGCAGACCCTGGATGTTGCTGGGGAAGATGTTGCGCGGCGTGACGGGGATGCCCATGCGCAGGATGGCCTTGGCGAAGAGCTGATTGGCCGAGGCCGAACCGGAGCCGTTCACGTTGGCGAACTTCACCACGAAGTCGTTCACCGCCTGGATCG
>JAIXTK010000031.1 GCA_027483995.1 Acetobacteraceae bacterium | reverse complement strand
GGGGTTCGGCACCAGCTTCCAGAGCTTCGGGCGGGTGCAGGTGAATGCCGGGGCGACGTGGTCGCTGGGCGGATCGGTCGCGAGCGGGCAGACGATTGCACTGGCCGGGGCCGGGGCGGCGCTGACGCTGGCCAATCCCGGCTCGGTGGCGGGCGTAATCACCGGGTTCGATGCCACCACGCAGCTGATGCTGGGTGGGGTTACCGATGTGACCGGTACAACCCTGACTGCAAATGGGATCACCGGGTTGCGTACCCTGACGCTGACCCGCAGCAGCGGCGCGCCGATCGAACTGCGGTTTGGGGTGGGATTTGGTTTAGGCGATGTGACATTTTCCTCCACAGCTGCCGGCACTACGCTGTCGGCGCCGTGCTTCGCGCTGGGCACGCGCATCGCCACGCTGGATGGCGAGGTGGCAGTGGAGGCGCTGGCGGCCGGCATGCAGGTAAGGCTGGCGCGCGGGGGCGTGGCCGAGATCGTGTGGGTGGGGCATCGGCGCGTCGATTGCCGGCATCATCCGCGGCCGGAAGAGGTCTGGCCGGTGCGGGTAGCGGCGGGTGCGTTCGGGCGGGGCATGCCGAGCCGTGATCTGCTGCTGAGCCCGGATCATGCGGTGTTCGCGGGCGGGGTTCTGATCCCGGTGCGGCATCTGGTGAACGGGCGCACGGTGCGGCAGGAGCCCACGGACAGCGTGACCTATTTCCATGTGGAACTGGCGACGCATGACGTGCTGCTGGCCGAGGGGCTGGCCTGCGAGAGCTACCTGGATACCGGCAACCGCGCGGCGTTTGCGAATGGTGCCCCCGGGGGCGTCGGCGCGATGATGCTGCATGCGGATTTCGCGCGGCGGGCCTGGGCCGAGGGATCCTGCGCGCCGCTGGTGGAAGCCGGGCCGGAGGTGGCTGCGGTGCGGGCGCGGTTGCTGGCGCGGGCGGGGGCGTTGGGGCATCGGCGTGGGCCGGACCCGGGGCTTACGGTGCTCGCAGAAGGGCGGATGCTGCCGGCCGGCGGTGGGCGCTGGCGCGAGGTGGCGGTGCCGGCGGGTGCGCGGGCGGTGGCCATCGCCTCTCGCCGCTGGGTGCCGGCGGAAATGGAGGGCAGCGAGGATGCGCGCCCGCTGGGCGTGGCGATCGGCCGGGTTGAGCTGGATGGCGCCGCCGTGGCACCGGGCGATGCCCGGTTCGGGGCCGGGTGGCATGCGCCGGAAGGCGACTGGCGCTGGAGCGACGGGATGGGCTGGCTGCATCTGCGCGGGGCGCGGCAGCTGCGCTTCGAGGTGGCGGCGAGCGGGCTGTACTGGCTCGGAGACGCCGCCTGAGTGTGATGGCCGAGGCCTGCGCCTGCGGCAGCACGCTGCGGCCGTTGCGCTGCTGCGCGATGGACCCGGCGACGGCGAGCCCACCCGGTTCCGCGCTGATGCTGGCGCCTGGGATCCGCGAGGCGGAGACGCTGCGGCAGGCGGGCGAGACGGGCCGGGCGCTGGCATTGCTGCAGGAGGTGCTGGAGCTGGCGCCTTGGGCGCCGGCCGCGCTTTCGGTGCTGGCGCGGCTGCATTGGGAGGCCGGCCGGCTGGGTCCGGCCTTCGTGCTGCTGGAGCGGATCGTGGCGGTGGATCCGGCCAACCAGGAAGCACTGCGCGATGCCGTGCGGGTGGCGCTGCAGCGCGGCGATGTGTTCGCGGCGCTGCGCCATGCGCGCGCTTCGGTGCGGGGCGATCCGCTGTCGCCGGATGCGCATCATTTGCTGGGGCTTTCGCTGACGGCGGCGAACCGGCCGGTGCCAGGGGAGCACCATTACCGCAGGGCGCTGGAGCTGGCGGGGCGGCGCGAGGCGGCAGTGCTGGGCAATCTGGCAGCGAACCTGAAGGCACAGGGGCGGATCGCGGAAAGCCGGGCGCTGTATGGCGAACTGCGGGCCCTGGGGCCGGTGCCGGCCGGGGTCCTGCTGGGCGAGGCGCGGATGGAGGAGGCGGCGGGCGACCTCGATCGCGCCGCCGCGGTGCTGGACGAAGCCGAGGCGGGGGCGCCGGGGGATGCCGGCGTGGCGCTGGCGCGGGCGGTGGTGGCGTCGCGTCGCGGGGCGCGGGAGCATGCGCTTTCGGTGCTGGACGGGATCGGCGCGGCCGAGCCGGCGGTGCTGATGGAGAAGGGCCGGCTGCTGGACCGGATGGGGCGGCCGGCGGAGGCCTTCGCCGCCTGGAGCGAGGGCAAGCGGCGGCTACGGGAGGCGACCGGCCAGGACTATGGCGCGGCCGAGGCGGCGGGTGAGGCGGCGCGGCTGGGCGGGTTCTTCACCCCGGAGCGGCGGCGGCTGCTGCCGCGGGCGCCGGTGGCACCGGGCGCGCAGCCGATCTTCATCCTGGGCTTTCCGCGCTCCGGCACCACGCTGGTGGAGCAGACGCTTTCGGCCCATCCCGCCGTGGCGGCAGGGGATGAATTGCCGCTGGTGGGGGATCTCGCGGCGATGGTGCCGCGCGTGCTGTCCAGCCCGCTCGGTTATCCCGAGGCGCTGGCCGATCTGTGGATGGGCGATGAGGCCGATGGGCTGGAGACGCTGCGCGACCACTATCTGCGGCGGGTGCGGGGCATGGGGATCGTGGGGCCGGGCCAGGCCTGGTTCACCGACAAGATGCCGCTGAACGAGTGGCATCTCGGCCTGATCGGCATGGTGTTCCCGGCCAGCCCGATGATCCTGCTGGTGCGCCACCCCGCCGACGTGGTGCTGTCGGTGTTCGGCAACGAGCTGACGCACGGGTTCCATTGCGCGTTCTCGCTAGAGGGGGCGGCACGGCATTTCGCGCTGGCCTCCGAGCTGGTGGCGCAATACCGCGCCAATCTGGCGCTGCGGCTGCTGCCGGTGCGCTACGAGGATCTGGTGGACGACCAGGAGGCAACGGTGCGGCGGATGCTCGATTTCGTCGGGCTGCCGTTCGACCCCGCCTGCCTCGCGCCGCAGGAGAACCGGCGGTATGCGCGCACGGCCAGCTACGCGCAGGTGACGGAAAAGCTCTACGACCGGTCGCGCTATCGCTGGCGGGCCTATCGGGACCAGCTGGCGCCGGTGCTGCCGATCCTGGCGCCGGCGATGGCGCGGCTTGGCTATTCCGATGAGTGAGACGATCGAGCGCGAGCTGGAGGCAGCGGCGGCGGCGGAGCGCGAGGGGCGCATCGGCGAGGCGGCGGCGCTGCTGCGCGGGCTGGGCGGGGCGATTCTGGATCGGCCGGCGGCGCTGCATCTGGCTGGCGTGGTGGCGGCACGGCAGGGGGAGTTCGCGCGCGCGGCGCCGCTGATGGATCGGGCGGCGAAGCTGGGGGCGAAAGGCGGGCTGGAGGGGGTGACGCTGGCGCTGGTGCATCGCAACCGGATCGAGGTGCATCGGCGGTTGCTGAACCCGAAGGCGGCGATCGCGGCGGGGCGGGAGGCGCTGGCGCTGGCACCGGACGATCCCGTGGCGCTGAACAACCTGGCGCTGGCGCATTTCGATGCGCTGGAGATCGATGCGGCGCTGGCCTGCTACGACCGGGCGATCGCGCTGGCGCCCGAGGATCCGGCGCCGCGGTTCGGGCGCGGCGAGGTGCTGCTGGCCTGCGGCGATTTCGCGCGCGGGTGGGAGGGGTATGGCTGGCGTTTCCGCCTGCCCGGCGTGCCGGCGCCGCTGCCGGCCGAGGTGGCGGCGCGCAAGCGCGTGCGGCGCTGGCAGGGCCGCGCGATGGCCGGCACGCTGCTGGTGGTGGCGGACCAGGGGTTTGGCGACGTGGTGCAGTTCGCGCGCTACCTGCCCTGGGCGGCCGGGCGCTGCGGCAGGCTGGTGGTGGCGGCGAGCCCGGAGATGCAGCCGGTGGTGGCGCAGATGCCGGGGGTGGCGGAGCGGGTTGTCGCCTGGGACCGGCTGGGGGAGTTCACCGCCTGGGCGACGTTGTCCGACCTGCCGGGGCTGGCCGGTGTGATGCCGGAGGGGGCGGTGCCCTATCTCGCCAGCGCGCATGAGGACCGGATGCGCTGGGCGGCGCGGCTGGGCGAACTGGTGCCGCGCGGGATGCGCCGCGTGGGGCTGGTGTGGGCGGGGCGGCCGGACCATCCGTTCGATTTCGCACGTTCGGCCAGCCTTCGGGCGCTCGCGCCGCTGGGGGATGCCGCCGGGGTGGCCTGGGTGGCGCTGCAGGTGGGCGCGGCGGCGGCGCAGGTGGGGGCTTCGGCGTGGCGGGCGCCGCTGGTGAATTTGGGGCCGGAGATCGCAAACTATGCCGACACGATGGCGGTGCTGGACGCGCTGGACCTGGTGGTGACGGTGGATACCTCCGTAGCCCACGTGGCCGGCGCGATGGGGCGGCCGTGCTGGCTGATGCTGGCGCGGCGGCCGGATTGGCGCTGGGGCCTCGCGGGGGAGGAGACGGGCTGGTACCCCTCCGTGCGGCTGTTCCGGCAGAAGAAGCTTGGGGATTGGGCGGGCCTGGCGCGCGATGTGGTGCGGGCGTTGTCGGCACGGGAGGGCTGAGCGATGGCGGTGTACTACCCGCAGGTGTTCGATACCGCCGACGAGGCGGCGGCGCGGGCGATCATCCTGACCGACGAGGGCGAGGGCGCGGATACCGCAACGCGCTGGGAGCGTGAGACCCCCTATCTTGTGGAACTGGTGCGCGGGCATGTGCGGCTGGGGCCGGAGAGCCTGTTGCTGGACTATGGCTGCGGCATCGGGCGGATGGCCAAGGCCCTGATCGCCGCCACGGGCTGCCGGGTGGTGGGGGTGGATATCAGCGCGCGGATGCGGGCGATGGCGGCCGAGCATGTGGCGGATGACCGGTTCCTGGCCGTGTCTCCGGCGCAGCTGGACGGGATGGTGCAGCACGGTTTGCGCGCCGATGCGGCGCTGGCGGTGTGGGTGCTGCAGCATTGCCTGGCGCCGGCGGAGGATATCGACCGGCTGGGCCGGGCGCTGGCGCCGCAGGGGCGGCTGTTCGTGCTGAACATGCCGGGGCGCGCGGTGCCGGCGGTTCAGGAGGAAGCGGGTGCCGCGCGGTTCATGTGGGCGGCGGACGGGATCGACGTGGCGGCGCTGCTGCGCGGGCGTTTCGCGGTGGACGCGGCGGGGGTTCCCGACATGTCCCGCGTGCCACGGATGTCCTCCATCGGGGCCTATTGGATGGTGCTGCGCGGCTGAGCCGGGCTGGGGGCGGATCGGAGATTCCTTGACACGCGGTTGTGTTTCAGAGAATTTCACCATGTTTTAATTATGTGACATCTGTCTGGTGTCCGCCTTGCAAGCGCCAGGATCGCGCGGCCGGCAGGACTTCGGCAGGCCTTACATCATGGTGCAGAGCATTTCCGATCCCGCCCCCGACGCCACCGGCGCGCCGCGTGCCGAGACTGGCCCCGCATCGCCCCCTCCGGCCTATCCGCCACCGGCCTCCAGGCCGACCCAGGACGGGCCGCAGGGGATTCGCTTCGACTTCAACGAGGGTGCGCGGGTGGTGCTGCCGGAGCGCGCCGCCGGGCGGTGGCGGGTGCGGCTGCGCGACCTGGATACCGGCAACATCCTGTTCCAGAGCGAGAACCAGGGCGCGGTGGTGACCTCGGCCAAGCGCTTCTTCGTGCGCTTCGGGGTGACGGTGTGGGAGATCGACGAGGCTGGCGCCGAAACGCTGGTGCTGGACCACGAGTACGACGCGGCGGGGCGCGAGGTGCTGGTGCAGCTGCCGGTGGGCACGCTGGGCGATACGTTGGGGTGGTTCCCCTATGCCGCGCGCTTCGCGGAGGTGCATGGCTGCCGGCTGACGGTGGCGATGTCTGGCGCGATCATCCCGCTGGTGCGCGACGCCTATCCGCAGATCCGCTTCGTGACGCACGAGGAGATGGTGGCGCAAAAGCTGGCGGACGAATTCTACGCCACCTATTCGATCGGGTTGTTTTTCGACGACGTGGACTGCCTGTGGCAGCCGACGGATTTCCGGCTGGTGGGGCTGCACCGGACGGCGGGATACATCCTGGGGGTGGACCCGACCGAGCTGGCGCCAAAGCTGTCGCTGCCGGATACGAGCCGGCCGATCCCGGAGCGCTACGCGGTGATCGCGGTGCAGGCGAGCAGCGGCTGCAAGATGTGGAACAACCCCGAGGGTTGGCGCGCCGTGGTGTCGGATCTGTGGGCGCGCGGCTACCGCGTGATCTGCATCGACCAGAAGCCGGTGCACGGCACCGGGCTGATGTGGACACATATCCCGAACGGCGCGGAGGACGAGACCGGCGACCGGCCGCTGGCGGAGCGGGCGCGCTGGCTGATGCATGCCGATGTGTTCGTCGGGCTTTCCTCCGGCCTCGCCTGGCTCGCCTGGGCGTGCGGCACGCCGGTGGTGATGATCAGCGGGTTCACGCACCCGACCAACGAGTTCGCCACGCCGTTTCGGGTGGTGAACTGGCATGCCTGCAATTCCTGCTGGAACGACCCGAAGCTGCGCTTCGACCACAAGGACTTTTTGTGGTGCCCGCGCCATGCCGGGACGGAGCGGCATTTCGAGTGCACGCGGCTGATCACCGGCGAGGCGGTGGTGCGGGTGATCGGGCGAGTGCCGGGGTTGCTGGCGCTGCCTGAGGCGGTGAGATGACGGCCTACGTCGTCAGTTCAGGGGCGCTCTCCAGCGGGTTGGTTCTGCTCTCGGGCGACACCGCGAGCGTGCTGGGCGGTGGCGTTGCAGTCTCCACCGCTGTCAGCTCCGGCGGGCAACAGAGCGTTCGGGGCACCACGTCGTCCTCCCTGGTGTCGACCGGCGGGCTGGAGATCGTGGAATCTGGCGGGGTGGCGCGGGAGACGGTGGTCTCCAGCGGCGGCGTGCAGCGCATCCTGGCCGCAGGTACGGCCAGCGGCACGGTCATGGAGGCCGGCGGGCAGCAGGTGCTTTCGTCTGGTGCAACGGCGCTGAGTGCTGCGGTGCTGGGGGTGCAGACGGTTTCGGCCGGCGGGGTGGCCTCGGCCGCCGCGATCGGCGCCGGGGGAACGCAGGTGCTGCTGTCCGGCGGCATCGCGCGGGCCACGGTGGTGTCGAGCGGCGGGGCGCAGACGGTCTCCTCCGGCGCGACCGATAGCGGGGCCGTGGTGCTGGTGGGCGGCGCGCAGGCGGTGCTGGCGGGCGGCATCGCCTCGGCGGCGGTGCTGAGCGGCGGGGCGCAGACGGTCTCCTCCGGCGGGATCGCGCGGGCGACCATGGTTTCCAGCGGCGGTGTGCAGTCCGTCCTGCTGGGGGGCGTGGCATCCTCCGCCACGGTGGGCAGCGGCGGCGCGGCGCAGCTGCTGGGCACGGCGAGCGGGGCCCAGATTTCGGGTGGAACGCAGAGAGTCTCGTCCGGCGGCGTGGCCAGTGCGAGCCTGGTGAGCGCGGGCGGGCAGCAGGTGCTCTCCTCCGGCGGCATTGCGCGCGGGACGGTGCTGGGCAGCGGCGGCGGCGAGACGGTGCTGCTGGGTGGCGTGGCGAGTGCGACCTCGGCGAGCAGCGGCGGGATTCAGACGATTTCCTCCGGCGGGCAGGCGATCGGCACGCGGGTGAGCAGCGGCGGCAGCCTGATGATTTCGGCGGCTGGCAGCGCCACCGCGGCGGTGGTGTTGGCGGGCGGCACGGTTGCGGTGCTGTCCGGGCTGGCCAGCGGCGCGACGGTGAGCAGTGGCGGCAGCCTGGTGGCGTCGGCCGGTGGCTCTGCCACCGCGGCCGTGGCGCTGGCAGGTGGCGTGGTGACGGTGGAGTCCGGCGGGCGGGCCCTGGCCGGCACGGTGAGCAGCGGCGGCCTGCAGGCGGTGCTCTCCGGCGGGTTGGCGAGCGGCGTGCGGATCAGCAGCGGCGGCAGCGCGGTGATTTCGGCGGGTGGCACCGAGAGCGCCGCCACGGTGCTGGTGGGCGGCGTACAGGCGGTGCTGTCAGGCGGCACGGCGGCGGCGACCACGCTGAGTTCCGGCGGGGTGGCGAGCGTCGGTTCCGGCGGCGTGGCGAGCGGGGCGCGGCTCAACAGCGGTGCCAGCCTGGTGGTGGAGAGCGGCGGGCAGGTGCAGGCGACGGTGCTGCTCTCTGGCACCACGCTGCCGCTGTCCGCGGGGGCGGCGGCAACCGGCACGGTTTTGAGCAGCGGCGGCACCGAGTTGGTGTCTGGCGGTTCTGCCACCAGCACGACGATCCTGACCGGGGGGCGGCAGACCGTCGTCTCCGGCGGCGTGGCGCTGCAGGCGCGGGTGAGTTCCGGCGGCGTGCAGGCAGTGCAGGAAGGTGGGACCGCCAGCGGCACCTTCGTGTTCTCAGCTGGTTCGGTCGCGGTGTCGTCGGGCGGGGTGCTGGTTTCGGCGGTGACCACGGCGGGCGGCAGCGCGCTGATTTCCTCGGGCGGTTTGGCGAGCGGCACGCGGCTGAGTGGCGGGACGCAGCGCATCTCCGCCGGCGGGTCCGGCAGCGCGGCGGTGGTGAGTGCCGCCGGCGTGGAGCTGGTGCTTTCGGGCGGCGTGACGCAGGGCACCACGGTGCTGCTGAGCGGTGCGCAGCAGGTTTCGTCCGGCGGCGTGGCGAGCGCCACGGTGGTGTCGAGCGGCGGCACGCTGACGGTGAGCTCCGGTGGCGTGCTGAGCGGCACCACGGTGAGCACGGGCGGGATCGAGCAGGTGCTGGCCGGCGGTTCGGCCGTGGCGACGACGGTGGCGGGCGGGGCACAGCGGATTTCCTCCGGCGGCACGGCCAGCCTGGGCCTGGTTTCAGGCGGCGGGGTGCAGACGGTGTTCTCCGGCGGTGTGGCCGCGGGAACGCAGATCGGCAGCGGCGGCTCGCAATTGCTGTCCTCTGGCGCGGTGGCCTCGGCGACGTCGGTGGGCAGCGCGGGGGGGCAGACCGTGCTGCTGGGCGCCATCGCCAGCGCGGCGGTGCTGGGCAGCGGCGGGACGCAGACGATCTCCTCCGGCGGCAACGCGCTCGACACGACGGCGAGCGGCGGGACGCAGGTGATCTCGAGCGGCGGCAGCGCGAGCGGCACGGTGGCCAGCAGCGGCGGTGCGGTGCGCGTGCTGGCCGGGGGCGTGGCGAGCGGCGCGGTGCTGGGCGCAGGCGGCACGCAGGTGGTGTCTTCCCTGGGCATCGCGCGGGCCACCTCGGTGGGCAGCGGGGGCGTGCAGACGGTGTCTTCCGCCGGCGTGGCGAGCGGCACGGTGGCGAGCGGCGGCGGCGTTGTTGTTTCCGCCGGTGGCGTGACCAGCAACGCGGTTCTGAGCGAGGGCGGCACGCAGACGGTGCTTGCCGGCGGCATCGCGCGGGCCACCTCCGTGGGCAGCGGCGGCAGCGCCGTGGTTTCCTCCGGCGGCGTGGCGAGCAGCGCGGTGCTGAGCGCGGGCGGCACGTTGCTGGCGATCTCCGGCGGCATTGCCAGCGCGACCTCGGTGGGCAGTGGCGGCGTTCTGGCGCTGTCTGGCAGCGGGCTGGCCTCCGGCACGGCAAGCGGCACGGTGGTGTCGAGCGGTGGGCTCGCGCAGGTGCGGTCGGGCGGCATTGCCAGTGCGACGACGGTGTCCGATGGCGGCACGCAGGCGGTTTCTGGCGGCGGCATTGCGCGCGCGACGGTGCTGGCGAGCGGGGGGTTGGAGATCGTGTTCTCCGGCGGTGTCGCCAGCGCGACTTCGGCCGGCAGTGGCGGGACGCAGACGGTTTCGTCGGGCGGGTTGGCGAGCGCCACGCGGGTCAGCAATGGCGGCAGCGTGCAGGTTTCGGCGGGCGGCAGCGCGACTGCGGCGGTGGTACTGTCTGGCGGGTCGCTGGCGGTGCTGTCCGGCGGGCGGGCCAATGCGACCATCGTGAGCAGCGGCGGCACGCAGCTTGTCTCCGGCGGGCTGGCCAGCGGCGCGGTGCTGAGCAGCGGTGGCAGCGCGGTGGTGTCCGCGGGCGGCACCGACAGCGCGGCGACGGTGCTGGGCGGGGCGGTGCAGTCGGTGCTGTCGGGCGGCACGGCGGCGGTGGCGACTTTGTCCTCCGGCGCGGTGCAGACGGTCGGCGATGGCGGGCTGACGAGCGGCACGCGGGTGAGCAGCGCAGGCTCGGCCTTTGTGTCGTCCGGCGGGCTGGCGAGCGCGACCGTGGTGCTGGCGGGTGGGGCGATCACCCTGGCGGCGGGCGCGGCGGCGAGCGGGACGGTGCTGAGCGCAGGCGCGGAACTGGTTTCGGGCAGCGCGACCGCCACCACCGTGAGCAGCGGCGGGGTGCAGACGCTGTCCTCCGGCGGGGTGGCCGCGGGGGCGGTGCTGTCTTCCGGCGGGTTCCAGGTGGTGCGGGCCGGCGCGGTAGCCGGCGGGACGGTGGCGCTCTCGGGCGGCCGGGCGGATGTTTCGAGCGGCGGCGTGGCCTCCGGCGCCGTGCTGTCGGGCGGGGCGCAGGTGGTGTCCTCCGGCGCGGTGGCCAGCGCGACGCTGGTGACGGGAGGCACGGAAACGGTGCTGGCCGGCGGCGTGGCGATCGGGGCGACGCTGAGCAGCGGCGGGAGCCAGGTGGTGTCGTCCGGTGGGCTCGCCAGCGCCACGGCGGTGCTGGCCAGCGGCATGCAGGTGGTTTCAAGCGGCGGCGTGGCCAGCGCCACTTCGGTGGGCAGCGGGGGCCGCCAGGCGCTTTCGGGCGGCATTGCGCGTGGCGCGCTGGTCGGCCCCGGCGGCAGCCAGGAGGTGTATTCGGGCGGCACCGCAAGCGGGACCGTCGTTTCCGGCAGCGGCTCTGTGCAGGTGGCACCCGGCGGCGTTGCCAGCGCCACGCGGCTTGGCGGGGGTGGGTTCCAGACCATCTTCAGCGGCGGCATCGCCCGTGCGACATCCGTTGGCAGCGGCGGCGTTCAGATGATCTCCTTGGGCGGGACCGACAGCGCCGCCGTGGCCAGCAGCGGCGGCGAGGTGCGCGTGCTGGCCGGTGGCAGCGCCGTGTCGGCCACGCTGGGCGCGGGCGGCCGGCAGACAATCTCTTCCGGCGGCCGGGCGGACTTCACCTCGATCGGCAGCGGCGGCGTGCAGATGATCTGGGTGGGCGGCAGCGCCGGGAGCAGCTTCGTCGGCAGCGGCGGGACCCAGGAGATCAACGGCGGCGTGGCCGTGGTGGTGTCCGCCGTGAGCGGTGGCGAGGTCCAGGTGGTCGCCGGGGGCGTGGCCAGCGGTGCGGATCTCCGCTCTGGCGGGAGCCTGAGGGTATTCTCCGGCGGTATCGCGCAGGGTGGCCTGGCGGGCAGTGGCGGCCTGGTGTTCGTCTCGGTGGGCGGCAGCGCCAGTGCGGTATCGGCGGTGGGCGGCAGCGTTTCGGTACTGTCCGGCGGCGTGGCCATCAGTTCGCTGCTGAGCGGCGGCGGAAGCCAAGCGGTGCTTTCAGGCGGCATCACCACCGGCACCATCATCTCCAGCGGCGGCACCCAGCTCCTGTCCGGCGGCATTGGCCGTATGACGATCGTGCGGGCATCGGGGACCGAGGTGGTTCTGTCCGGCGGTATCGCCAGCGGCACCGCCCTCAGCAGCGGCGGGATGCTCGTTGTCTCCTCGGGCGGCACGGCCCTTGGTGCGGCGGCCCTGAGCGGTGGGCAGGTGGTGGTTTCGGAGGGCGGGCTGGCGAGCTACCCAGTTGTCTCCGGGTTGCTGACGGTGCGGGCGGGCGGGCTTGTGCAATCCAGCCTGGTTTATGTCGGTGGTATCGAGCAGGTTGCCGACAGCGGCACGGCGAGCGCGACCATCGTCTCCTCCGGCGGGACCCAGGCCGTGTCCTCCGGCGGCAGCGCCATCCTGCCCATTGTCAGCAGCGGCGGGCGGCAGGTGCTGTCGGGCGGCACCGCCATTGGCACGGTGGTGCTGGCAGGCGGCAGTGCCGCGGTTTCGGCGGGCGGCATCGCGATCGGCATGTTCGTGAGCAATGGCATCGCGCTGGTCTCCTCCGGGGGGCTCGCCAGCGCGACCATGATGCGGGGCGGCAGCCAGCAGGTTTCCTCCGGCGGCGTGGCATCGGGCAGCCTGCTGAGTTCCGGCGGTGCCGAGATTGTCTCGGCCGGCGGGCTCGCGGTTTCGGCCGCCGTGCAGGTCGGGGGCGCGCAGACCGTGCTGTCCGGCGGCCTGGCGAGCGCGACGCAGGTGGGTAGCGGCGGCGCGCAGCATGTCTCCTCCGGCGGCGTGGCCAGCGCGACGGTGGTGCAGAGCGGTGGCAGTGCCACAATCTCGCTGGGCGGCACCGGGCGGGCGCTGGAGGTGGCGAGCGGGGCCGTGATGCTGGTGCTGTCCGGCACCACGAGTGCCACGGCGCTGGCCAGCGGGGCGGTGCAGACGGTTTCCTCCGGCGGCGTGGCCAGCGGCACGCTGGTGAGCGCGGGGGCGGTGCAGGTGCTGTCCAGCGGGGCCATTGCCCGCTTCACCGCGATCGGCAGCGGCGGCACGGAGCGGGTGCTGGCCGGCGCGCTGGCGAGCGGCGCGGCACTGGCCAGCGGCGGGACGCAGACGATCTCCAGCGGCGGCATCGCAAGCGGAACGGTGCTGGCGCCCGGGGCGACGCAGGTGCTTTCATCGGGTGCGATCGCGCAGGGCATGGTGGTCTCGTCGGGCGCGAGTGCCACGATCTTCACCGGCGGGGTGGCGAGCGGCACCGTGCTGGGCGGTAGCCTGGTGGTTTCGAGCGGCGGTGTGGCCAGCACCACGGTGGTGGCCTCCGGCGGTTTGCTGGTGCTGTCGGCCACGGCAACGGGGCGCGGCGCGCTGGTGAGCGGCGGCGGGCAGGAGCAGGTGCGCTCCGGCGCCACGGCCAGCGGCACGGTGGTGCTGAGCGGCGGCACACAGCTGGTTTCCAGCGGCGGGGTGACGAGCCTGACGGTGCTTTCCAGCGGCGCGGCGCAGACGCTGTCGGCCGGGGCGGTGGCGCGCTTCATGGCGGTGTCGGCCGGGGCGAGTGCCACGGTGCTGTCAGGCGCGGTGACGACCGGGACGATCCTCGGCGGCGCGATGGCGGTTTCGAGCGGGGGGGTGGTGAGCACCACCTCCGTGGGCTCCGGCGGCGTGCTGGTGCTGTCGGCGGGGGCGACGGGCCGAGGCGGGCTGGTGAGCAATGGCGGGCAGGAGCAGGTGCGCTCCGGCGCCGTCGCCAGCGCCACGGTGGTTCGCAGCGGCGGCCAGCAGCTGGTTTCCAGCGGCGGCGTGACGAGCCTGACCGTGCTTTCGAGCGGCGCGGTGCAGACGCTTTCGGCCGGCGCCATCGCGCGGGCCATGGTAGTTTCCTCCGGCGGCAGCGCCACGCTGCTGTCGGGCGCAGTGACGACCGGCACGGTGCTGAGCGGCGGCGCCATGGCGGTGTCGAGCGGCGGCGTGGTCAGCACCACGTCGGCCAGTGCAAGCGGCGTGCTGGTGCTGTCGGCCGGCGCCATCGGGCGCGCGGGCCTGGCGAGCGGTGGCGGGCAGGAACAGGTGCTCTCCGGCGCGGTGGCCAGCGCCACTTCAGTACGCAGCGGTGGCATTCAGGCCGTTTCGGCCGGCGGGATCGCCAGCGGCACGGTGGCCAGCGCCGGCGGGCAGGTGGTGCTGGGCTCCGGCGCGATCGCGCGCGGGGCGGTGCTGAGCAGCGGTGCCAGCCTGAGCGTGCTGAACGGGGCCGTGGCCAGCGCGACGACGGTGAGCAGCGGCGGCGTGCAGGCCGTGTCCTCCGGCGGGTTGGGCAGCGGCACGGTGATGCTGGTGGGCGGGCAGCTGGTGCTGTCCACCGGCGCGATCGGGCAGGCTGGTGTGGTGAGCAGTGGCGGGCAGGAGCAGGTGCTCTCCGGCGCGGTGGCCAGCGGCACGATCCTGCGCGCCGGCGTGCAGGCGGTGGCCAGCGGCGGCCTGGCAAGCGGCACGGTGGTGAGCAGCGCGGGCAGCGCCGTGGTGTCCTCCGGCGGTGTGGCGAGTGCGGCCACGGTGCTGGTGGGCGGGTTGCAGCGCGTGCAGGGCAACGCGGTTTCCACAACGGTCAGCAGCGGCGGCACGCTGGCGGTGTCGGCCGGCGGCCTGGCCTGCGCGGCGCTGGCATTGAGCGGCGGGCAGCTGGTGCTGGCGGGCGGCTCGGCGGCGGCGCCGGTGATCTCGGCCGGGGCGGTGCTGCTGGTGTCCTCCGGCGGTGTTGCGAGTGCTGCGGTGCTGCGGGGCTCGGCGGCGGTTTCGGCCGGCGGCCTTACCAGCGCCTCCGTGGTCAGCAGCGGCGCGGTGCAGACGGTGCTCGCCGGCGGTGCGGCGAGCGGCACGGTGGTGCTCTCTGGCGGGCAGGCGGTGCTGGCGGGCGGCTTCGCGGCCGCACCGACGATCTCGGTTGGGGCGGTGCTATTGGTCTCGACCGGCGGCAGCGCGAGCGCGGCGGTGTTGCGGGGCTCGGCAACGGTTTCCTCCGGGGGCCTGACCAGCGCCTCCGTGGTGAGCAGCGGCGCCGTGGAGACGGTGCTCTCCGGGGGTGCGGCGAGCGGCACGGTGGTGCTCTCTGGCGGTGTGCTGCGGGTTTCCACCGGCGGGTTGGCGGCGTCGGCCACGGCGCAGGGCGGGGGGCAGGTGGTGCTGGCCGGCGGGTCGGCCGCAACCGCGACGATTTCCTCCGGCGCGACGCTGCTGGTGTCCTCGGGTGGTGTTGCGGGCGGCACGGTGCTGCTTGGGTCGGCCGTGGTCTCGGGTGGCGGATTGGCCAGCGCGACGTCAGTGCTCGGTGGCGGCGTGCAGCTTCTCTCCGCCGGCGCGGTGGCGCGCTTCACCGCGATCGGCAGCGGCGGCACGGAGATTGTGCTGTCGGGCGCGGTGACCAGCGGCGCGATACTGGCCAGTGGCGGGGTGCAGCTGGTGTCCAGCGGCGGGGTCGCCAGCGGAACGGAATTGGAGGGCGGGGCGCAGCTTGTGGTGTCGGCCGGCGCGGTCGGGCTCGGCCTGGCGGTGGGCAGCGGCGCAAGTGCGACAATCCTGTCGGGTGGCGCGGCGACGGGCACGGTACTGGGCGGCGGCAGCCTGGCGGTGTCGGGTGGCGGCATCGCGAGCGGCACCGAGGTATCGTCCGGCGGGGTTCTGGCGCTGTCCTCCGGCGGGCTTGGCCTGGCCGCGGTGGTGAGCAGCGGCGGGTTGGAACTGGTGCTGCCGGGCGCCATCGCGAGCGGCACGGTGGTGCTGGGCGGCGGGTCGCAGACGGTGTCGTCCGGCGGCGTGGCGCAGGCGGCGGTGCTGAGCGGTGGCACGCAGACCGTGCTGGCCGGGGGCAGCGGGTTCGCGACGGAGATCTGGTCAGGGGGCGCGCTGCTCGCCTCCGGCGGGGCGACGAGCGGCACGACGGTGGGCTCCGCGGGCAGCGAGACCTTGTTCTCCGGCGCGGTTGCCAGCGGCACAGAGGTGCTGGCGGGCGGGGTGCAGGCGGTGTCGTCCGGCGGCGTGGCGCAGGGCACGGTGCTGAGCGGCGGCACGCAGGACGTGCTGGCCGGGGGCAGCGGGCTCGCGACGGTGGTTTCGTCCGGCGGCGTGCTCGCGGCGGCGGGCGGGGCGACCAGCGGAACGGTGGTGGGCGACGGCGGCAACGAGGCGCTGTCGTCCGGCGCGCTGGCCAGCGGTACGGTGGTGCTGGCGGGCGGGTCGCAGGCGGTGTCGTCGGGCGCCGTGGCGCAGACAGTGGTGCTGAGTGGCGGCACGCAGCGTGTGGTGGCGGGAGGCAGCGCACTGGCGACGGTGGTTTCGTCGGGCGGGGCGTTGCTGGCCTCCGGTGGGGCGACCAGCGGCACGACGGTGGATGACGGCGGCAGCGAGGTGCTGGCCTCCGGTGCGATAGCAAGCAGCACGGTAGTGCTGGCAGGCGGGTCGCAGGCGGTGTCGTCGGGCGCCGTAGCGCAGACAGCGATGCTGAGTGGTGGCACGCAGCGTGTGGTGACAGGCGGTAGCGCGCTTGGGACGGTGATTTCGTCGGGCGGGGCGTTGCTGGCCTCCGGCGGGGCGACCAGTGGCACGACGGTGGGCGAAGGCGGCAGTGAGGTGCTGTCCTCCGGTGGCACGGCAAGCTCGACGGTCGTGTCCTCGGGCGGCGTGCTGACGGTGTCGGCTGGGGGTGTCGCGACCTCGGCGGCGGCGCTTGCCGGCGGGCAGATCGTGCTGGCCGGCGGGTCAGCGGTGGCGGCGGCGGTTTCGTCCGGCGGTGCGCTGCTGGTGTCCTCGGGCGGTGTCGCGAGCGGGGCAATGCTGCTGGGCGCGGCGACCATCTCGGCGGGCGGCCTGACCAGCGCCTCGATCGTCGGTAGCGGTGGGCAGGAGACGGTGCTGTCCGGTGGCGTCGCGAGCAACACGCTGGTGTCCTCAGGCGGCGTTCTGGCGGTGTCGGCTGGGGGTGTTGCCAGTTCGGCGGCGGCGCTTGCCGGCGGGCAGATCGTGCTGGCCGGCGGGTCGGCGGCTTTGGCGACGGTATC
>JAIXTK010000028.1 GCA_027483995.1 Acetobacteraceae bacterium | reverse complement strand
ATCGGCGGTCTCGGCTCCATCCGCGGTGCGCTGGCCGGCGCGATGCTGGTGGGCATGGTCGATACGCTCACCCGCGGCTTCCTCCCCGCCACGCTGCGCGCCGTGCTGCCGGCCAGCGAGGCGGATGCGCTGGGGGCCGGCCTGTCTTCCATGGCGGTGTTCATCCTGATGGCGATCGTGCTGCTGGTGCGCCCCAGGGGGCTGTTCCCGGCCCATGCGTGAGTCCCCGCGCCAGATCTTCGTGCTGGTCGCGTCCTTCGCGCTGCTGGCGGCACTGCCCTGGATCGCCGGCGGGGTGGGCCGGCCAGACTTGGTAACGCTGGGCAGCCAGGCCTGCGTGATGGCGATCGCGGCAGCCTCGCTCGATCTGCTGATGGGCCGCACCGGCCTGCCGAGCTTCGGCCATGCGGCGTGGCTGGGGCTGGGGGCCTACACCGTGGGGATCCTGGCCTTCCATGCGCGCGACCTCGGGCCCCCATGGGACCAATGGGCCGTCCAGGCCTGGGCGGTGTGGCCGCTCGCCATCCTGGTGCCGGCCGCGTTGGCCGCGGTGATCGGGGCGCTGTGCCTGCGCACCTCCGGCATCAGCTTCATCATGATCACGCTGGCCTTCGCGCAGATGTTCTTCTTCCTGTTCGTGGCGCTGAAGACCTATGGCGGCGACGACGGCCTCACCCTGCGCCGCCGCTCCACCCTCCCGGGCATCGCCCCGCGCGACGACGTGGCGTTCTTCTACGTGTGCCTCACCGCCTTGGTGCTGGTCCTGCTGCTGCTGCGCCGCATCGCCGCCAGCCGCTTCGGCACGGTGCTGGACGGCATCCGCCAGAACGAACGGCGCATGCTGGCGATGGGCCTCTCGCCCTTCCCCTACAAGCTCGCCGCCTTCGTGCTCTCGGCGGGCATCGCGGGCCTGGCGGGCGCGCTGCACGTAAACCTGTTCCGCTTCGCCAGCCCCGATCTGCTGCACTGGACGATGTCGGGCGAGCTGATGGTGATGGTGGTGCTGGGCGGGCTCGGCTCGTTGTGGGGGGCGATGTTCGGTGCCGCGGCGATGGTGGTGCTGCATGCCGTGCTGGCGCAATGGACGGAGCATTGGCAGATCGTGCTCGGCCCGATCCTGGTGGCCGTGGTGCTGCTGGCGCGGCGCGGGCTGTGGGGGGCGCTTGGCGGAAAATGAGCGCGTTGTTGGAAGTTCGCGGCTTGGCCAAGCGCTTCGGCGGCCTCGTCGCCACCGATGGGCTGAACCTCGATGTCGCCGCGGGCGAGATCCATGCGCTGATCGGCCCGAACGGCGCCGGCAAAACCACCGCCATCGGCCAGATCGCCGGCGAGATCAGGCCTGATGCCGGCACGATCCGCCTCGCCGGGCAGGACATCACGGCGCTGCCCGTGCCGGCCCGGGTGCGCGCGGGCATGACGCGCAGCTTCCAGATCACCCAGGTGCTGATGAACGCCAGCGCCCTGGCCAACGTGGCCCTGGTGGAACAGGTGCGCCACGGCCATTCCTTCCGCCTATGGCGCCCCGCCGCGCGCGACGAACGCCTGCTGACCCCGGCGCGGGCGATGCTGGAGCGCGTCGGCCTGGGCGCGCGGGCTGATGTGGCGGCGGAGGACCTCAGCCACGGCGAACGGCGCCAGCTGGAACTCGCGATGGCGCTGGCCACAAACCCGCGCCTGCTGCTGCTGGACGAGCCGATGGCCGGTCTGGGCGCCACCGAATCCGCGGCGATGACCGCGCTGCTCGCCGCGCTGAAGCAGGAGGTGTCGATCCTGCTGGTGGAGCACGACATGGATGCGGTGTTCGCCCTGGCGGACCGCATCACGGTGCTGGAGGGCGGGCGCGTCATCGCCCACGGCACCCCGGCCGCCATCCGCGCCGATGCGGCGGTGCGCGACGCCTATCTGGGGGCGGCGTGATGCTGGCAATCCAGGGCCTGCACGCCGGCTACGGCCACAGCCAGGTGCTGCACGGCATCGAGCTTTCCATCGCGGAGGGCCAGGTGGTGAGCCTGATGGGCCGCAACGGCATGGGCAAGACCACCACGATACGCTGCCTGATGGGCCTGCTGCGCGGGCAGGGGACACTGACCTTCCGCGGCCGCGACATCGCCCGACTGCCGTCGCACGCCATCGCCCGGCTGGGCATCGGCCTGGTGCCGGAGGGGCGGCAGGTGTTCCCCACGCTGACGGTGCGGGAAAACCTGGTCGCCACCTCCCGCCCCGGGGCGTGGGATGTGGCGGGCATCGAGGCGCTGTTCCCGCGCCTGGCCGAGCGCGCCGGGCAGATGGCCGCCACGCTCTCCGGCGGCGAGCAGCAGATGCTGGCGATCGGCCGGGCGCTGATGACCAACCCGGTTCTGCTGGTGCTGGACGAAGCCACGGAAGGCCTGGCGCCGCTGATCCGCGCCGAGATCTGGGGCTGCCTCGCCCGCCTCAAGGCGCAGGGGCAGTCGATCCTGATCGTGGACAAGCACCTGGCCGCGCTGCGCACGCTGGCGGACCGGATGGTGGTGATCGAGAAGGGCCGCACCGTGTGGGTCGGCACGCCGGCGGACCTGGACGCGGCGCCGGAGGTGGCGCACCGTTTCCTCGGCGTTTGATCGGTCTTTGCTTCGCGCGCCGCCACCGACCAGCCCGGCGCGCACTGGAGGAAACATGCCTGTTGCCAATACGGCCCTCGGTGCCCTGCAGGGGCTGACCGATCAGGGCGTGGCGGTGTTCCGCGGCGTGCCCTATGCCCGGCCGCCGGTGGGCGACCTGCGCTTCGCCGAACCGGCGCCCGCCACCCCCTGGGCCGGCACGCGCGACGCCACGAAGCACGGGCCCATCCCGCCGCAAACCCCCTCCCGCCTCGCGCCGGCCATGGGCGACTACACCCTGCCGATGGATGAGGATTGCCTGACGCTGACGATCTGGACGCCGGCGCCGGATGCGGCCAAGCGCCCGGTGCTGGTGTGGCTGCATGGCGGCGCCTGGGTGAGCGGCGCCGGCTCGCTGGACTGGTACGACGGCGCCCGGCTGGCGCGCGAGGGCAGCATGGTGGTGGTGGGGGTGAACTACCGCCTCGGCGCGCTGGGCTACCTGAAGCATCCGGCCCTGCCGGCGGACGACCTCGGCACGCTGGACCAGATCGAGGCGCTGCGCTGGGTCGCCGCGCACATCGCGGCCCTCGGAGGCGATCCCGGCTGCGTGACGGTGATGGGGCAATCCGCCGGTGCGGCAAGCATCGCGCGGCTGATCATCGACCCCCGCGCGCGCCCGCTGATGCATCGCGCCATCCTGCAATCCGGCGGCTTCGGCCGCGACCCGCTGACGCGCGCCGAGGCGCAGGCAACCCATGCCGAAATCCTGCGCGCGGCGGGGGTGGACCCGGAGGCGCCGGATTTCCTGGCGCAACTGCGCGCGGTGCCGGTCAACGCCCTGCTGGCCGCCACCGGCAAAGTGGCGCAGGCCAAGGCGCGCTTCGCCGAGACCAACCCGCCCTTCATGCCCACCGTGGCCGAGCCGATGACCCAGGCGGAGCTGTTCGCCGCCATCGCGACTGCTGCGAAGGGCATGCAGGTGCTGATCGGCGCGACGCATGATGAGATCCACGCCTTCTTCGCCTCCAACCCGGCCATGGCCAACCCGGACTGGACCGCCAGCGCCCAGCGATTCGCCGCATTGGGCAAGCGTGTGGATGCGATGGAGCGCTACAAGGCGCGCCGGCCCGGCGGCACGCTGATGGACTGGCTGGCCGATATCGTCAGCGACCACACCTTTCTCTGGCCTACCATGCGCCTGGCCTCGGCCCTCGCCGATGCCGGTGTGGCCACGCAGGCCTTCCAGTTCGATTGGGCGCCGCAAGGCAGCCGATTCCGCGCCTGCCACTGCATCGAGCTGCCTTTCGTGTTCGGCAATTTCGCGCAATGGCCCGGCGCCGGCATGCTGCAAGGCGGCGATGCCGCGGAGATGGACGGGCTTTCGGATGCGATGCGCGCGGCATGGGCCGCCTTCGTGCACCGCGGCGATGCCGCCACCCCGGCGCTGCCCTGGCCGCGGTATGACACCACGCGGCGGGCCACGATGGTGCTGGATGGGTGCTGCGAGATCGTCGGCGACCCCGCCGGGCTCGAAACCAGGGCCTGATACCACTCCCTCCCATCGCCGACTCTTCCGGCGATGGGAGGGAGTGGTATCGCGCGCCGGGCTGGCTGGTGGCGGCGCGCAAAACAAAGACTCATGACAGCCCCGTTGCGCGGGCGACGGCACCGGCCCTAGCCTGTGCCAACAACAAGACTTGGAGGCTTGCAGATGACGTTCCGCTCCCTGCTCACCGCAGCCGCGGCCACCGCCGCCGCGCTGTTCGCCCAGCCGGCGGCGGCGCAGAAATCCGCCGACACGCTGCGCGCGATGTGGCTCGACCCCGTGGTGAATATCGACCCGTACTACAACAGCCAGCGCACGGGCCTGATCCTGGCGCACCATGCGTGGGACGGGCTGGTGTTCCGCGACCCCAACGGTTTCACCATGAAGCCGCTGCTGGCCGAGAGCTGGACGCAGATCGACGAAACCACGCTGGAATTCAAGCTGCGCCCCAACGCCACCTTCCACAACGGCGACAAGGTGACGGCGGCGGACGTGGTGTACACCATCAAGCTGATCACCGATCCGGCTTCCGGCATCTCCGTGCCCAGCAACTTCACCTGGATCGCCGGGATCGAGGCGATCGACCCGCTGACGGTGCGGCTGAAGATGAAGCAGGCCTTCCCGGCCGCGCTGGAATACATCTCCTTCGTCACGCCGATCTACCCGCAGGCCTATCGCGAGCGCGTGGGCAAGGAGCAGTACAACCGTGAGCCCGTTGGGGCCGGTCCGTATCGCGTGACCAAGTGGGAAGCCGGCGGCACCGTGGAGATGGAGCGCTACGAGGGCTATTACGAAGGTGGCGGCAAGGGCCGCGCTCCGATCAAGAAGCTGGTGGTCCGCCAGGTGACCGACGCCAACCTGATGGTCAACTCGATCATCGGTGGCCAGGTGGATTGGATCTGGCAGTACCCCGCCGACCTCGTGGAAAAGATCGCCGCCCTGCCGAACGCGGCGACGCTGACGCAGGAAGCCTTCCGCATCGCGCATCTCTCGCTGGATGCCGCCGGTCGCGCGGACCCCAAGGGCCCGATGACCAACCAGAAGGTGCGCCAGGCGATCTTCCATGCGATCGACCGGCAGGCCTTCACCAAGAACCTGATCCGCTTCGGCAGCCGCGTGCCGGATGCGCCCTGCTACTTCACCCAGTTCGGCTGCGACCAGGGTGCGGCGGTGAAGTACGACTACAACCCCGCCAAGGCGAAGGCCCTGCTGGCTGAAGCCGGCTACAAGGACGGTTTCGAGATCGAGCTGGTCAACCCCGGCATGCTGAATGCCTGGGTCGGCGCGATCCAGGCCAACCTCGCCGCCGTCGGCATCCGCGCCAAGGTGACGAACATGACCGGCGTTGCGGCCACCACCCGCATCCAGAA
Organism: Acetobacteraceae bacterium; assembly: GCA_027483995.1. Taxonomy (GTDB): domain Bacteria; phylum Pseudomonadota; class Alphaproteobacteria; order Acetobacterales; family Acetobacteraceae; genus CAMDGX01. The sequence continues at coordinate 14,605 of JAIXTK010000028.1, read as the reverse complement.
GGGTGAGGTGCCGATGTACATGAACTCCTGGGGCAGCTACTCGATCAACGACGTCTCGGCGATCATGCCCTACTTCTTCTCCAACAACGTCGATGACCTCGCCCGCGACGCGGAGCTGACCGCCGTGCTGCGTGAGGGCGGTTCCACCGCCGACCAGGAGGCGCGCAAGAAGGCCTATGCCAAGGCGATCAACATCATCACCGAGCGGGCCTACTGGCTGCCGATCGGCACCTACGTGACGGTGTATGGCCTGAACAAGCAGCTGGACTTCAAGGCCTTCCCGGACGAGATGCCGCGCTTCTTCTGGGCGAAGTGGAAGTAACCGTGCTTGTCTGAGCGGATGATTCACGTCTGCGGCGTTCCGCCTCCGACGATCATGCGCTAGACCAACAGGGTTTGAACCAGCGGCCCGGCGGGGGAGACCTCGCCGGGCCGTTCGTATTCAGGGATGCCGCAGGCGCGCAGAAAGGCGGCGATGGCGTCCATCTCCGCGGGATTGCGGGTGCGGTCGGCTTCGCTGCCGCGCGGGACCCAGACGATGGTGCGGTATCGCGCGCGGGTGAGCAGCACGCGATAGGTGTTGAGGCGGTTGGCGCGGCGATCCGCATCGCGCGCCACCTGCCAATCGGTGCCGCGGAAATCCCGCACGTGCCAGGTGGCGCCGAGGCGGATGAGATCGCCGCCCCAGCACAGCCCGGCCACGTCCAGTTCCAGGCCCTGGCAGGCGAATTCCGTGGCCATCGTCTCCAGCGCGTCGCTGGCGCGCACATCCTCCGGCCAGCGATCCAGGAACCAGCGGGCCACCGCGTTGGCATCCATGTGCGGCAGCTCCACGCCCATCCCCTCCGCGCGCAGGCGCTTGGCCGCGGCGCTGCCGATCAGCCCGGCACGGCGCTCGCCACGGGCCTCGGCGCGCAGGGCGGCGTGCAGGGCGGGCAGGTCGCGCACCAGCAGGAAGGGCAGGGGGCCCTGTGCTGCGATGGCGCGGGCCGCTTCGGCCTCGCCGCGCACCACGGCATCGGCCCAGGCGGCGGCGGCGGGGTTGCGGATGCTGCGCATGGCGATATCGAGATGCAGCGCGGCGTCGGTGCGCAGGCCGGGCAGGGCGGGCAGGCGCTGGCGGGGTTCGGGATCCCGCAGCGCCTGGGGTGCTGCGAGCACCCGCCAGTGCGGGCGGGCGGAGAGCGCCTCGCCCCATTCGGCCAGGCCGCCTTCGCCGGTGTGGATCTCCTGCCCATTGCCGATCAGGCAGACCATCGCGGCCCAGTCGGCGTGGCGGGCCATGATATCAAGCAAATGGCCGGGCTCGCTGTCGGTCAAGCGCACCGGGCGGTCGGCGCTGGCGCGGGCGGCATAGGCCTGGGACCAGGAGCGCTGGGCCTCGTCGATCACCGCGATGCGGTCGGCGGGCGTTTCGGTGGGCGTGCCGATGTGGTGGTCGCGGAAATGCGGCAGCGCCTGGATGGCGGCGCGCATGCGCTGGCGGGCGGCCCGCGCCTCCTGCCCGGCGGCAACGGCATCGCGCACCAGCGCCTCCCGCAGCACGTGCACCAAGGTGGGGTTGCCGGTGAGGAAGGTGGCATGCGCCTCGCGCTCCGCGCCGAACACCACGTTCAGGCCGCACAATGTCTTGCCGGCGCCGGGCGTGCCGGTGACGAAGATCACCACGTGGTGTCCTTCGGCGCGGGCGGTGCGGCAGGCGGCGAGGATGGTTTGCGTGGTCTCGCGCAGGTTGCGCGCCTCCGCCCCGGCATCGGCGATCTCGGCCACGCTGTTGCGGGCGTAGAGCGTGCGCGCGGCATCGACGATCCCCGGCACTGGGCGATAGGGCGCGGCAGACCAGCCTTCCACGTCGATGGCGCTGTCCGGCAGGCGCGCCCACAGGTCACGCAGCAGGGCGGCCAGGGTGGCGGCGGCGGCATCGATCACGCCGGTAACACCGCCGATGGCCAGCGGCCACGTCACCGGCCCAGGCCGCGCGGCGGTGGCAACCAGGATTGGCACGATCACCCGGTTGCGGCTGCCGGCGTGGAAATCCTGCAGGTCCAGCGCGTAGTCTTCCACCTGGCGCCGGTCCGCGGGCGTGAGGGTGGTGGCGTCGGCCTTGAACTCCAGCACCAGGATGGCGCGGGGCGTGACCAGCACGGCATCGATGCGCCGGCCCAGGCGCTTCATCGGGAATTCCAGCACCAGCCGCCACGAAGTGGCCTCCGGCCAATCGGCGAGTGCGGCGCGCAGGCAGCGCAGCGAAACCTCCCAGGCGCGCAACTGGGCGGCCTCGTTGCTGCGGAAATGGCGGATCGCGTCGGTGGCCAGGCGGTCCACCAGCGGCGCATCATCGCCCGCGAGGAAGGCGCCGACGTCGAGTTCGATCACGCCCCATGCCCCGCTGAATTGCCTGTTGGCAACATACAACGGCGTGGCGGTTTCGCTACAGCATCGTCTCGCGCAGCTTGCGATCGAGTGCGCCCAAGGGCTTATCGAGCAGCAGGATGTCAGGCTCGAACACGAAGGCGCGCGCCAGGGCCACACGCTGCTGCTTGTCACGTCCCGCCCGCCGGTCGGGATGCGGCCAGTACTGGGCTGGTTGAGGCCGGCAATCAGGCTCAGCAGCGTGGTCTTGCCGGAGCCGGAGGGGCAGGGGATGGTAGCGAACTCGCCCTGCGCCACGGCAAGGCCCACGTTGTCCGCCGCCTTGAAGGTGCCGTCGTGCTGCGGCGCACAAGACGCTGGAGCGAATCAATCCGCTTCGCGAAAGGGCGCGTACTCGGCCAGCGCTTCCATCTGTGCCGCCCGCTCCGCGCGTTCCTCCACCAGGAATTCAGCCACCGCGCGGCGCAGGCCGGGATGGGCGATGTAGTGGGCGGAGTAGGTTTCGCTCGGAACGTAGCCGCGCTGGATCTTGTGTTCGCCCTGCGCCCCGGCTTCCACGCGCGCCAGCTTGTGTTCGATGGCGAAATCGATCGCGCGATAGTAGCACAGCTCGAAATGCAGGAACGGCCACTCGCCGCGGCAGCCCCAGTTGCGGCCATACAGCGTATCGGCGCCCGCCAGGTTCAGCGCGCCGGCCACCCATTCTCCGCCGCTGCGCGCCATCATCAGCACCACGGCCTCGCCCAGCTTCTCGCCCAGCAGCGGGAAGAACGCCTCCGTGAGGTAGGCGCTGCCCCATTTCCGATCCACGGTGGAGGTGTAGAAGCCGTAGAATGCCGCCCAGTCCTGCCTGGTGATCTCCGGCCCGCGCAGCGTCACGAACTCCAGCCCCGCCGCATTGGCGTCGCGCCGTTCGCGGCGGATGGATTTGCGCTTGCGCGAGGACAGCGCCGCCAGGAAATCCTCGAACGTGGCATAGCCCTGGTTGTGCCAGTGGAACTGCATGCCCAACCGCTGCAGCCAGCCGGCTTCGCCCAGGGCATCCCATTCCGGCTTGGTGCAGAAGGTGGCGTGCACGCCAGACGTGCCAAGCTCCGCGTTCGCCTGCTCCAGCGCGCCGGCCAGCACCGACACCGGCACGTCGTCCCGCACCAGCAGGCGCCGGCCCGGAACCGGGCTGAACGGGGAGGCAACCTGCAGCTTCGGATAATAGCGCCCGCCGGCGCGTTCCAGCGCATTCGCCCAGCCATGGTCGAACACGTATTCGCCGTAGCTGTGGCTCTTGGCGTACATCGGCGCGCAGGCCATCACGCGGCCGGCCCCGTCGCGCAGCACGGCATGCTGCGGCAGCCAGCCGGTGCGGGCGTTGGCGGATCCACTCTCCTCGACGGCGGCAAGGAAGGCGTGGCTCACGAAGGGGTTGTCCGCCCCGGCGCAGGCCAGCCAGTCCTCGGCGGGGATCTCGCCGATGGATTTGTGGAGGCTGAGGGTGAGGTCCATCAGGAAGGAAGAATCTTCTTTTTGTGAACAAAAAGAAGCAAAAAAACTTCATTCATTTGCACCCGGGCGGTGCCACCACCCGGGCCTGAAGCGAACAAAAGTTTTTTGGTTCTTTTTTTCAAAAAAGAACGCCTTCCTTGCTTACGCGATCCTGAACATGCCCTCAACCTCAACCGCCGCATCCAACGGCAGCGAGGGCACGCCAATGGTGGTGCGCGCATGGCGCCCGGCATCGCCGAACACATCCACCGCCACGTTGCTGGCGCCGTTCATCACCACGGCATGCTGGCTGAAGGCTGCGGGCGCGGCGATGAACCCGCCCAGGCGCACCACCTGCTGCACCCGATCCAGGTCATCACCGCAGGCCACCTTCAGCTGGGCGAGCAGGTTGATGAAGCACTGCCGCGCCGCGGCGGCTCCCTGCTCGATCGTCACGCCCTCGGTGATCTTGCCCAGCGCGATGATCTTGCCATCGGCCAAAGGCAGCTGGCCGGAGATCACCACCAGGTCGCCGGTGCGCACGAAGGGCACGTAGTTGGCCACGGGCGCGGCGGCCTCCGGCAGGGTGATGCCGAGTTCGGCGAGTTTCGCGTCGATCCGTCCAGCCATCGTACTTCTCCGGTTACTTGCCGACCACACGCAACGCACGGCGGCGCGGCCTGGGCCCATCTTCGCGCGCCTCGCCGGCCGGCAGCAAGCCGGGCAGCAGCGGGGCACGGTCGCGGGCGCCGTCACCCACCGTATCCGCATCCTCGTCCATCTCGGCTTCGGCAATGTCGGTGCGGTTCAGGTAGTTCACGGCGAGGTTGCGGAACACGTAGTCCAGCAGCGAGGTGGCGCGGCCCACGGCGGCGTCGCCCTCCACCGTGCCGGAGGGCCCGAAGCGGGTGAAGGTGAAGGCCTCCACGAATTCCTCCAGCGGCACGCCGTGCTGCAGGCCGAGGCTGACGGCGACCGAGAAATTGTCCATCAGGCCGCGGAAGGCCGCCCCTTCCTTGTGCAGGCCGATGAAGATCTCGCCCAGCTTGCCGTCGGCGTATTCGCCGGTGCGCAGGAACAGCTTGTGCCCGCCCACGGCCGCCTTCTGGGTGTAGCCGGCGCGGCGCGCGGGCAGGTCGCGGCGCGTGCCGGGGGCGGCGAGCGGGGCGGCGGCGGGGCGGGCGGTGGCCTCGTCCAGGAACGGCACCACGGCATCATGCATCGCGGCATGGGCGGGTGCGCCGGCCGTCGGGAAGGGCGAGCGGCCGGCCAGCAGGCTGGCAAGTGCCGCCTCCGCCGTCATGCCGCGCGAGGCCAACCACGCGCGGGCAGCCACCGTGAGGGCGCCGGTATCGTCCAGCGGGGAGAAGCCGGGCGCGATGCCACCGGTTTCCACGCCCAGCACGGCGCAGGCGAGATCGGGCGCCACCAGGGCCGTCACGCCCTCATGCCGGCGGGCGGGCTTCTCGGCGGCGCGGGCCTGGGCGGCACGGGCGGCCTCGGCGAGGCCCAGCAGCGCGCAGGCCTCCGGGGCCGCGGCGGCCGGGCCGGCCTGGAACGGGGCACCGAAGCGCTCGCCCATCTCGGCGGAGGCAAGGCCGGCGGCGGCCCCCAGCAGGGCGGCGAGGCTGGCGGCGATCCCGCGCGCCTCGGCGCTGTCATAGGCGATGCCGAGGCGGGCGAGCAGGCCGGCGAGGTCGTGCATGGAGACGGCGAGCCGGGTGGCAGCCGGCACTGCCAGCGTCAGCGCCACCACGGCCTGCTGCGCGGCGGCGGCAAAGCCTTCGGCATCGAAGCCGTGCTCGGCGTCGTGGAAGGCGGGCAGGTTGAGCACGAAGCCCGGGCGCGGCGTGGCCAGGCCCTGCCACACGCTTTCCCCGGCGGTGCCACGGCGCGCCATCAACAAGGTATGGAGGCCCTCGCCGATGTCGTCACGCGTGCGGTCTTCCTGCAGGCCGGCGCGGCGGGCGCGGTCGGCCACCGGGCGAATCCAGGCCTCGGCGGCGGCCGAGGCACTGACGGAGCCCTCGCCGGCGGCGAGCGCGGCCAAGGCCTCTGCGGCACGCTGTTCCCAGGCGGCGGGCAGGGCCACCTGGCGCGGCGCGCTGTCGGGGTCCGGGGCCGCCAGGGTGCGGCGCATACGCACCGCGCGCCAGGCAGCGATGCCCTTCTGCGTGGGTCCACGGGGGGAGAGGGTGGGGCGCTCGTGTTCCATGGCCGGGATGCTAGCTCCGACTCGGCGACTCCGAAAGCCGCATCTTGTGGTCCCAGGGGCTGTCAACCACAAAATCCTGTGGATAAGAGTCGGTCGGCGTTCAACTGGACCCGCGCGCGGCAAAGGCCTATATCGGGGGCATGACCATCGGCACACGAATTTTCACCTGGTTCAACGGCCGCCTTGTCGGGCGCGATGCCGCCGGCAACGCGTATTACGAGGACAAGCGCGCAGGCCCCGGCGAGCGCGCGCGCCGCTGGGTGATCTTCGCCGGCGCGGCGGAGGCCTCCAAGGTGCCGCCGGAATGGCACCCCTGGCTGCACTACACCTCGGCCCAGGCCCTGCCGGAGAACCGCCGCGCCTGGCAGAAGCCGCATCAGGCCAACCTGACCGGCACCGCGCAAAGCTACCGCCCCGCCGGCCACGACTACCAGGGCGGCCAGCGCGCCAAGGCCACCGGCGACTACGAGGCCTGGACCCCGGGGTCCTGACGGTCCCTTCCGCGGAGCCCCGCACATGGCACGGCGCAACCCCACCGAGCTGATTGCCGGCGCCGCCGTATTGCTGGTGGCTGGCGTTTTCCTCGGCTACGCGATGGCCAATACCGGCCGCACCGCGATGGCCGGCATGACCCTGCGCGCCAAGTTCGAGCGGATCGACGGGCTGAATGTGGGCGCCGATGTGCGCCTGGCCGGCGTGAAGGTCGGCAGCGTGACCGCCACGCGCGTCGACCCGCAGACCTTCCAGGCGATCGTCACCATGTCCGTGCAGCCCAACCTGAAGCTGCCGCGCGATTCCAGCGCGGAGATCGGCAGCGACGGGCTGCTGGGCAGCAAGGCGATCGCCATCGTGCCGGGCGGCGAGGACAAGCTGCTGGGCGAGGGGGGGGAATTCACCATCACCCAGTCGGCCGCCAGCCTGGAGCAGCTGCTGGGCAAGTTCATCTTCGGGGTGAACGACCTTTCGGCCAACGTGCAGAAGTCGCTGGACGAGAAGAAACCCGGGGCAAAGCCGTGACCGCGGCGCCCAAGATCTGGCCGCAGCCGGATGGCGCCCCGGTCTCCTGCCGCGAAAAGCTCAAGACCCTGGCCGAGAACCACGCGGAACTGGCCCAGGTGGCGCAGGATGCGTTCGAGGACGCGATCCTGATGGGCGTGGACGAGGCCGCGATGCGGGCCATCCTGTCCGACCTGGTCCAGGGCCTGCGCAGCCCGAAGCGCGGATGATCCGTCTTTCCGTGGCCTTGCTGCTGGCGCTGGCCCTGCCGGCCGGCGCGCAAAGCCAGCTGGGCCAAAGCCGGCCGGGCGGGCCCGCACCTGCCGCACCGCCCGCCGGGGCGCAGCTTCTGCCCGGCCAGGCGCTGCCCGCCGTGCCGCCCGCGCCCGGCAGCATCCCAGCCCCCGCCGGCCCAGCCCCCGCCGGCCCCGCCACCCCCAGCATCGCCCCCGTCGCCCCGGTGCAGGCGGAATGGGTGGCGCAGGGCACCGCCGAGCTGCGCGCGATCGACAAGGTGATGGCCCGCACCACCACCCTCACGCTGAAACCCGGGGAGACCGTGCGCTTCGGCCCGCTGACCGTCACGCTGCGCAGCTGCGTCGTCCGCCCGCCGGATCGTGCGCCCGATGCCGCGGCCTTCCTGGACATCGCCGACGGCGCCAACCCGGCGCTGTTCCGCGGCTGGATGATCGCCTCCCAGCCGCAGCTGGCGATGGTGGAACATGCCACGCACGACATCCGCCTGTACGCCTGCCGCCCCTAGGATGACCGCACCGCCGGAGATCACGACCTTCATGGCGCTGCTGCTCGACCTCGACGGCACGCTGCTCGATTTCGCGCCCACGCCGGATGCCGTGGTCGTGCCGCCCGGCCTGCCCGAGGCACTTTCCCGCCTGCAGCACCGCCTGGGTGGCGCGCTCGCGATCGTCACCGGCCGGCCGGTGGCGCAGATCGACGCCCTGCTGCCCGGCCTGCCCGCGGTGGCCGGCGAGCACGGCGGCGCCATCCGCCATACCCCGAACGGCCCGCTGGAGCGCGACGCCCACCCGCCAGTGCCCGATGCCTGGCTCGCGGCAGCGGAGGCGGCGCTCACCGCCCATCCCGGCACCCTGCTGGAACGCAAGGCGCACGGCGTGGCGCTGCATTTCCGCCGCGCCCCCGCTGCCGGCCCCGCCTTGCGCACCCTGGCCGAAACGCTTCTGGCCCAACTGCCCAGCCACGCCCTGCTCGCCGGCAACATGGTGTGGGAAGTCCGCCCGCGCGGCATCCACAAGGGCCATGCCGTGCGCGCCCTGATGGCCCGCCCGCCCTTCGCCGGCCGCACCCCGCTCTTCATCGGCGACGACATCACGGATGAGGACGCGATCGCCGCCGCCCGCGCCATGGGCGGCATCGGCCTGAAGGTGGACGAGGCCTTCGGCACCCCCCAGGGCGTGCGCGACTGGCTGGCCGAGCAGGCCGACCGCGTCTAGGCTCCGGCACAACGCCGGAGGACCGCCCGATGACCGACACCACCTATGCCAGCCTGCGCGACCGCGCCGTTCTCATCAGCGGCGGTGCCACCGGCATCGGCGCCAGCATCGTCTCCCACTTCGCCGCCCAGGGCGCGCGCGTTGCCTTCGTCGATATCCAGCAGGAACCCGCCCTCGCGCTGGCCGAACACCTTGCCGCGGAGGGCCACACGAAGCCGCATTTCGTCCATTGCGACCTGCGCGACATCGAAGCCTACCAGGCGGCCATCGCCGGCATCGCCGCGCAACTGGGCGGCATCGACGTGCTGGTGAACAACGCCGCCCACGACGACCGGCACGACTGGAAAACCGTCACCCCGGAATACTGGGAGAACCGGATGCAGGTGAACCTGCGCCATCAGTTCTTCGCCATCCAGTCCGTCGCCCCGCTGATGCAGGCGCAGAAGCGCGGCTCCATCATCAATTTCGGCTCCATCTCCTGGCACCTGAAATCGGGCGGCATGCCGGCCTACACCTCCGCCAAGGCCGCGGTGGAAGGCCTCACCCGCAGCTTCGCGCGCGACCTGGGGCCCGATGGCATCCGGGTAAACTGCATCATCCCCGGCTGGATCATGACCGAGCGCCAGAAAACCCTGTGGCTCACCAACGAGAGCCGCCAGCGCACGCTGGATGCCCAGTGCCTGAAGGAAATGCTGGAACCCGCCGACATCGCCCGCATGGTGCTGTGGCTGGCCAGCGACGACAGCCGCATGTGCACCGCCCAGAACTGGGTGGTGGATGGCGGCTGGTGGTAGCAGCCGCCTCAGTCGCCCGGCGCGCCCTCTCCGATCAGCGCGGCCACATGGCTGCGGAACACGCCGATCGCGTCCTCCCAGCCGCGGGCGAGCGGACCCTCGCGCCAGCCAGGCGCGCCTATCGCGGCCTGGATCGCCTCCACCGCGCGCACATCCTCGGCCAGCACGTCGGGCGTGCGCGACAGCGCCGCCTTGGTACCGGCCCAGGCACGCGCGAGTGGCGAAGCCTGGCCGGCCAGCACCATCACGTCCACGCGGGTCTGCGCCGGCGCGAGGGGCACGACGTTCAGGAGCGCAACGAAGCTCTCGCCCCCCGCGCCTGCGAAGGTCGGGAACAGCTTCCATGCCGTGGAGCCCATGCCATCCGCCCCGCCCTGGCGGATGGCCGGGAAGCCGGCCGGCTCGAAGGGCGGGCGAATGCCGGGGCGCGACAGTGGCTCGAAGAACAGCCAGTGCCGGCCGGAAGCGGTCCAGCGCTGGGCCGCGTGGTCGAGCCCGTCGATGCTGTCCCGGTGCAGATGTGCCAGGTGGTAGCCATCGATGTGATTCTCCAGGAACAGCTTCCAGTTGGCGCGGAGCATGTGCGTGGCGCGATGCACCGGCGTCAGCGCCGCAACGGGCCAGGGGGCCAGGAACGCGCCGGCGTCGCCAAGCCATGCCTCGAACGGCTCGGCTTGCGCATCGGCGTTCACGAACAGCAGCCCGTTCCACTCCGCCACCAGCGCCGTCTCAAGGCCCAGGGCGCGGGCCTCTTCGGGAAAGCGCTGCGCATCGGGAATGCCGCGCAGCCGGCCGTCGAGCTGGTAGCACCAGCGATGGTAGAAGCACGTGATCAGCCGTGCCGCGCCGCGCCCCTCCACAAGCTTCGCGCCGCGATGCCGGCAGCGGTTGTGGAAGGCGCGCAGCACCCCGCCAGACCGCGTCAGCAGCAGGGGGCATGGCCCCGCCTCCAGCGTCCAGTAGCCGCCCTCTGCGGGGGCGTCCGCGGCCAGGCCGGCAAACAGCCAGCTTCGGGCGAAGATCCGCTCCTGTTCGGCGGCGAACCAGTCCGGGCGGAAATAGGCGGCGCGCGGCAGGGCGGCGGCCGGGGCGGGGGGCGACATGGCGGCTCCTGTAAAGCAATTGCTTCATTTATCTAATGCGATCGCTTTAATCGTCAAGCACCGGAGCACTGCCTGCCGCCATGCCCGCCCCTCCTGAGTCCACCCGCCGGCGCCTGATCGAGGCCGCCATCCACCTGTTTGCCGAGCATGGGGTCGAGGGCGTGAGCCTGCGCGCCGCGGCGGAGGCGGCTGGCGCGCGCAACACCGCCGCGGTGCACTACCACTTCAAGGACCGCGAGGGCTTGCTGGCCGCCTGTATCGCCCACATCGTCGCCGCGATCCGCCCCGCCGGCCTGCCGCCGCCGGCCCCGCTCGGCGATCCCGTCGCAGACCTGCTGGCGGCAGCCTTCGCGCCGCTCATGACGCTGGCCCTGCGCGAGCCTTCCTGGGGCGCCAGCGCCCAGCGCCTCCTGGCGCGGATCGTCATGGGCGAGGGTGCGGGCCTCGGCGCGGCCTTCGACGCGCTGACGGAGATGGATGCCGCCGACCTCGCCGCGCGCCTGGCGCCGCTGTTGCAGGGGGTGAGCGCTGCGCAGCTGCGGCTGCGCATCGACCTCGCGGGTCTGCTCCTGATTGCCGCGGTGGCGGCCCGCCCCGACGGAGAGGCGATATCGCCGGGGCAGGCGGACGATCTGCTCCGCTTCTGCGCCGCCGGACTGCGCGGCTCCTCGCCGCCCGCCTGACCGGCTGCGCCAGCTACCGCGCCAGCGCCGCGCTCCAGGGCGAGCGATCATCGGCAATCCCCGTCGCCACGCCATCACGGCCGCGCACCACCAGGTTCGGGTTGGCGAAGTTCGCCGGCATCACGTATCGCCGCACCACCTCCACCGCCCCGTCCCGCGCCAGCGCGGCGAGGATGTCCTCGCCCAGCCCGGCATCGGCGGCCACCTTGTCCGGCCCCGCCACGCTGATGCGCGGGGCATGGGCGGCGGCCTCGGGGTCCATGGCGAAATCGGCCACGAAGCTCATCAGCTGGAACACCGCGGCCATGATGTGCCGCCCACCACTCGCGCCGCCGGCCATCACCGGGGCATCGCCCTCGCGCAGCACGAAGGGCGCCATGTTGGTCAGCGCCCGCTTGCCCGGCGCCAGGGAGGCGGCGTGGCCCGGCCGCGGGTCGAACAGCATGATGCCGTTGTTCAGCATCATCCCGGTTTCCGGCAGCGCCACGCGGCTGCCGAAGCTGGCCATCAGCGTGGTGGTCATCGCCACCATGGTGCCCTCGGCGTCGCACACCGTCAGGTGCGTGGTGCAGGTGTCGCTGGCGTCCAGCCGCGCGGCATAGGCCGCCTTCGCCGCCCCGGCGAGACGGCGGAACCAGGCCGCATCCGGCGCCGCGCCATACTCCGCGTCCCGCAACGCATCCAGCACCGGCACCATGGCGGGCGTGGCCGTCATGCCATCGGCCAGTTGCAAGCTGCGCCCGCCGCGCCACGGCACCTGCAACGCCGGCACCACGCGGACCGCGCAGCCGCGCAGATCCTCCGCATCGATCACCCCGCCCACCGCCTTCTGGTCGCGCAGGAAGGCCGATGCGATCTCGCCCTCGTAGAAATCGCGCCACCCGGCCCGCGCCAATTGCTCCATCGTGGCGGCGAGGTTGCCCAGCGGAATGGTGCCCGGGTTGCCCTCCGCCGGCGGCACCGGCGGCAGCCCGTCGCGCAGGTAGATGCGCGCACTCTCGCCGTAGCGCCTGAGATCCCGGGCTGCCGCGGCGATCTTCAGCGCCGCGAACCAATCCAGCCGCAGCCCCTGCTTCGCCAGCGCCACCGCCGGCGCCATCACCTCGGCCATCGGCAGCCGGCCCCAGCGCGTGTGCAGTGCCTCGCACCCCGCCACCGCCGCCGGCACCGCGACCGAAAGCGGCCCGTGGATGTTCGCGTCCCCCGCCACCTCCGGCCAGCGGAATCCGCTCTCGGTCATGCGGCCGGTCAGCTTGAACGCCTCGGTCGTCAGCCCGCGCGGCGAAACCGGCCCGAAATCCACCACCTCTGCCCGCGCCTCGCCGGCGCGATGCACCACCGCGAAGCCGCCATAGCCGCCCAGGCCGGAATTCCACGGCTCCTGGCTCGCCAGCGCCATCGCGGTGCCCACCGCGGCATCCACCGCGTTGCCGCCCGCCTCCAGGATGGCGATGCCCGCCTCCGCCCCCGCCCGGCATTGGGAGACCACCACGCCGCGCTTGCCCGAGGCCGCCGGCTTGGTCAGCCGCCAGCCTTCCGTGACCGGCGGTATCATCGCGTCTCGCCGGTGTAGGAAATGCCGGCCCCGGCATTGATCGCCGCCATCAGCCCGCCATCGGCGGCCACGCTGGTGCCCGTCACCCCGCTGGCCGCGTCGCTGGCCAGGAAGGCCGCCACCCGCGCCACCTCCTCCGGCCGCACCAGCCGCCCCATCGGCTGCGCCGCCGCGAACGTGGCCAGCAGCGCGGCCGGATCCCCGGAGGACTCCGCCTCCCGCTGCAGCATCGGCGTATCCGTCGCCCCCGGCAGCACCGCGTTCACCCGGATGCCATAGGGCGCCCCCTCCAGCGCCATCGCCCGCATCAGCCCCACCTGGCCCGCCTTCGTCGCCGCATAGGCCGCGATCTCGCGCGAGGTGACGAAGGCGTGCGGCGAGGCCGTCAGCGTCACCACGCCCCTGGTGCCCGCCGCCCGCATCGCCTTCATCGCATCGCGCGCGCACCAGAAACTGCCAGAGAGGTTGATCGCCAGGATGCGGTCCCACTCCTCATCCGTCGTGTCCCAGATCGAGCGGCACAGCTCGATCCCCGCATTGGCGTGCAGGATGTCGATGCGCCCATGCGCCGCCACCGTCTGGGTGATCAGCGCGGCACAATCGGCGGCCTTCGAGACATCGCACCGCAGGAAGCTCGCACCGGGAATACCAGCCGCCGTTGCCGTCCCGCCCGCCGCGTCCACGTCCGACACCACCACCACGGCACCCGCCTCGGCATAGACCCGCGCGCAGGCCGCCCCGATGCCATGCGCCGCACCGGTCACCACCGCCACGCGGCCTTCGAGGAAACGAGAGGACACGGCACACCCCATCTGCTGCTGTGCGCCGGAGTGTGCGTCCCGTGCCCGCCCCCGGCAACCGCCCCTCCCGCCGCGCGCCGATTTCTGCCACAACGCGCCCACCACGATTTCCGGGAGCCCTGCCATGAAATACCTGCACACGATGATCCGCGTGTCCTCCATCGACGACACCGTCGCCTTCTTCGACGTCATCGGCCTGAAGGAAGTCCGCCGCTATTCCAGCGAAAAAGGCCGCTTCACCAACGTCTTCCTCGCCGTGCCCGGCGAAGCCGCCCAGGTGGAACTCACCTTCAACTGGGACCCCGAGGCCTATACCGGCGGCCGCAATTTCGGCCACCTGGCCTATGCCGTGGACAACATCTACGAAACCTGCGCCGCCCTGCAGAAGCACGGCGTGACCATCAATCGCCCGCCGCGCGAGGGCAAGATGGCCTTCGTGAAGACGCCGGACGGCATCTCCGTGGAACTGCTGCAAGACGGCGACGCCCTGCCGGTGGCCGAACCCTGGGCCAGCGCGCCGAACATCGGCACCTGGTAAGGAAGCAAGCGGTTCTTTTTTGAAAAAAAGAACCAAAAAACTTTTATCCGCTTGTGCGCGTTTCTCCATGGAGAGACGGGTGCAAGCGGATAAAACGCCGCAACCACTTTCCCGTCATTGCGAGCGAAGCGAAGCAATCCAGTGCTTTCGCGCCGCCGCAGCATCATTCATCAATTTTACCGGTGAATATCACTGTGCCCGATTTGGGAATGCGCCATGTCTAGCAAAGCGCGGACAGCGCTGCCTACAACGTGATCACTGCCGGCCCATTCAAGAACCGCTACATCCGCAAAGCAGAAATCCTCTGGCAGGGGGAGCGCAGCACCCCCTTGCAGCCGGCCGGGCAGGCTGCCCCGTCATCGACGGCTCCGCAGGCAAGACCCGGGACGGAACCGACACTAAGCGCTCAGGGCCAGAGTGGCGGAGATCTAGGCGTCTCCGCCCCGCCCCGCAACCCCGATCCCGGCGGCGCCATGCCCGGCCCAAGCTCCCTGGCGAACCGGTGGACCTACAGAAAAGAGTCAACACAGAAGTCCCAGAGAACCACAGAGATCACGGAGACGATGCATCCTCCGTGTCCTCCGTGTTGAATCTTCT
>JAIXTK010000002.1 GCA_027483995.1 Acetobacteraceae bacterium | reverse complement strand
GGAGGGAAGGGGCAGGAAGGCGGCGCGCCGGATGGCTGCACCGGTTTCTTGGTAGGCGCGGATTCGGGTGGCGTCAAGCGGGGCGGCGGCGCAACTCCATCGCCGCCGGGCCAGGCTGTGTCGCGACGAAGCCGAACTTGGCATAAAGCCCGTGGGCGTCGCGCGTGTTGAGGCTCCAGTGCGAAACGGTGGACAGCTCGGGATGCTCCAGCGCCGTGCGCACCAGGGCCCCGCCCAGCTTGTGGCCGCGCCAATCCGCCAGGACAAAGACATTGGAGAGGCGGGCGAAGATCGCATGGTCGCTCAGGATCGAGGCGAAGCCGACCTGGGAGCCGTTCGGCGCATAGGCGCCGAGCGTGATGCTATGGGCGATGCTGCGCTCCATGAGGGCGCGCGGGCGGCCGGTGGCCCAGTAGCTCTCCTCGGACAGGAATCGATGGATGAGATCCAGATCGAGGCGGGACTTGTCGTCGGTGATGGTGAAGCCGTCCGGCAGGGCAACCGAGTGGGACATCTGGACGGCCTCACGATAACCAAGATGACGAGGAGGGTCGGGACCTCATTGGCGATTCATTGCAGGAAGCTGCGCTGCGGCGCAATCGGAGGGCAATGGGGGGAGGGGGCGCCGAGCCGTGGTCAGATGGCAGCGGGTGGGCTGGGGCGGCGCCATTCCATCTCGCCCGGCCGCTTCTCAGGGACGATGAAGCCGAACTTCGCGTAAAGGCCGTGGGCATCGTCGGTTGACAGTGTCCACGCCCTGACCGTGGCGACCGCGGGATGTTCGAGGACGGCGCGCACGAGGCCGGTGGCCAGGCCGCGGCCGCGATGGGCGGGCAGGATGAACACGTCGGTGAGGCGGGCGTTCAGCGTGTAGTCGGTCACGGCACGGGCGAAGCCGGCCTGGGCGCCGTCGGGCGCATAGAGGCCGATGGCGTGGGCGAGGCGGATGCTGCGTTCCACCGTCTCGCGCGTGCGGCCGCGGGCCCAGGCAGACTCCTCGCTGAGCCAGCGGTGGATGGTGTCGATGTCCATCCGCGCCTTGTCGTCGGAGGTGAAGTAGCCGTGGGCGAGCTCGGTGCGGAGTTCGGACATGTTCAGAACGGCTTTACGATGACCATGAGGACGATGATTACCATGAGGACGGTCGGAACCTCATTGGCGATGCGGTAGAATTTATGGCTGCGGCGGTTGCGGTCTTCCAGGAATTCGCGCCGCCACTTGGACATGGCGCCGTGGAAGCCGGTCATGAGCAGGACCATGGTGAGCTTCACATGCCACCAGCCATCGTGTTTCCAGTCGATCACGCCGGGGGTGGAGAGCAGGAGCAGCCCGAAGAACCAGGTGGCGATCATCGCGGGGTTGATGATCTGCTTCAGCAGGCGGCGCTCCATCACCTTGAAGCGCTCGCTCTCCACCGAGCCCGTGGCAAGCTGCGTGTGGTACACGAACAGCCGCGGCAGGTAGAACATGCCGGCCATCCAGGCGATCATGCTGATGACGTGCAGCGCCTTGATCCAGGGGTAGAACGCGGCAAGCGACATCACGCGGTCTCCTTGGCGGCGGCGAGGTAGCCGGGCAGGTCGAACATGGATCGGAAGGGCACGGCGCCCACGGCGGCCAGCCGGGTGCCGTCGTGGTGTGGGGCATAGCCCAGGCAATCCATGCCGGCCGCGCGGGCGGCGGTGGCGCCGGGCACGGAATCCTCGATCACCACGCATTCCTCGGGTGCCACGCCCTGGGCGGCGGCGGTGGCGAGGAAGAGATCAGGCGCCGGCTTGCCGCGTGCCACATCACGGTGGGAATGCACGCGGCCGGCGACGAGATCGCGAATGCCCAGCCGGCCGAACTTCACCTGCATCTCCTCATGCGAGGAATTGCTCGCCACCCGCCAGGGCAGGCCCAGTGCAGTGGTGGCACGCAACGCTTCCACGGCGCCAGGGATGGGGCCAACGCCTTCGGCCATGGCATCGATCACCTTCTGCACCAGGGATTGCTTCCAGTGCTCCTCCAGCGCGCGGCCGATGCGGCGCTCGATGATCGGCTGCATGTCGGTGAAGGTGAGGCCGAGGAAATGGCCATCGGCCTCGTGCGCGGTCATGGCCCAGCCCAGCGCGGTGAGTTCTTCCGCCACCACGCGGTTGGCGACGGGTTCGCTGTCCACCAGCACGCCGTCGCAATCGTAGATCACCAGGCGCAGCGGCGCGCGGCGGCGGCGCATGAAATCGAGCGGCATCAGGCTTCCGCCGGAACGGGCTTGCCGGCGCGGGCATGCGGGCAATCGCCGAAGGGGGCGGGGCAGGTGCGGCCACCGACGAAGCTGCACAGGCCGGTGCTGCGGGCCAGGGTGGTGCGGGCCAGTGCCGCGAGGGCCCGAATGAAGCCGGGGTCACTGTTCTGCACCGGGGCGCGGAAATAGCCTGGCACGCCTTCCTTGTGGGCGAGTTCCTTGTACTCCACGTCCAACTCCACCAGGGTTTCCGAGTGGTCGGAGACGAAGGCGATGGGCACAATGAGGATGGCCACCTTGTCGTGCGCGGCAAGCTCGATCGCTTCCTCTGCCGAAGGGGAAATCCATTTCTGCGGGGTGGCGCGGGACTGGTAGCAGATGCTCCAGTCCAGATCCGGGATGGCCAGCGCGCGGGCGACGGCGGCCGAGGTCTTCTCGATCTGGTTCTGGTACGGGTCGCCCTTCTTGACGATCACCTCCGGCAGACCGTGGGCGGAGAACAGCACACGCAGCGGGATCGCCGGGTCCAGTTCCGCGCGGGCCTGGTGGTAGCTGGTTCGCACGAGGTCGGCGGTGGCGGCGATGAAGCCGGGGTCGCTGTGGTAGCAGCACAGGCTGTGCACCGGGGCGACCAGCCCAACCTTGGCGGCGGCTTCGCGCCAGGCAGTGAGGGAGCTGCCGGTGGTGGTGGTGGAATACTGCGGATAGAGCGGCATCAGCAGCACCTCGTCCGGCGCGAAATCGCGCACCTCGCGGGCCGTTTGTTCGCTGAACGGGTGCCAGTAGCGCATGGCGATGAAGCAGCGGGTTTCGTATTCGGGCAGCTCGGCCTGCAGCGCGTCCGCCTGCTGCTGGGTGAGTTCCAGCAGCGGGGATTTGCCGCCGAGGATGTTGTAGTTCTCGGTGGCCGGCTTCACCCGGGCCTGGGCAATGATCCGGGCGAGCAGCGGGCGCACGAAGAACGGCACGCGCAGGATCGCGGGATCGGTGAACAGGTTCACCAGGAAGGGCTTGATCGCCTCTGGCCGGTCCGGCCCGCCCAGGTTGAACAGGACGATGGCAAGGCGGGGTTTCTTGGGGGTGTCGTCACGCGGCACGGATTTGCTCCACCAGGGCCCCCACGTGTTCGGGCGGGGTTTGCGGCACGATGCCATGGCCCAGGTTGAAGATGTGGGGGCGGCCACGCAGCGCGTCCAGGATGCGGGTGGTGGCTTGTTGCATCGGGGCGCCGCCAGCGACGACGGCCAGCGGATCGAGATTGCCTTGCAGAGCGATGTGGGGCGGGACCATCACGGCGGCGGCTTCAGGCTTCATGGAGGTATCGATCGCCACGCCCTGCACGCCGGCGGAGAGCGCATAGTCCGCCAGCATGCTGCCCGCCAGGCGCGGAAAACCGATCAGCGGCACGTGCGGGTGGGTTTCGCGTAAGCCCCTGGCGAGGCGGGCGGTGGGTTCGATCACCCAGCGGCGGAATTCGCCGGGCGGCAGCATGCCGGCCCAGCTGTCGAACAGCATCAGCACCTCGGCACCGGCATCGGCCTGGCCGCGCAGGTAGATCAGATTGCCCTCGATGATCAGGTCGATCAGGCGCTGGAACAGGGCGGGGTCGCGATAGGCCATCAGGCGGGCGGCGGCGAATTCGCGCGAGCCGTGGCCTTCCACCATGTAGCAGGCCACCGTGAACGGCGCGCCGGAGAAGCCGATCAGCGTGGCGTCGCCGAGATTGGCCGCCACGCGGCGCACGGTTTCCCACACCGGTGTCACGGTGTCGGCCACGCGGGCGAGGCTGAGCGCGTCCAGATCGGCGGCGGTGCGGATCGGCGGCAGGATCGGGCCTTCGCCTTCGGCGTAGCGCAGGTCTTGCCCCAGTGCGAGGCTGACGATCGGCAGGTCGCTGAACAGGATGGCGGCATCCATGCCGAAACGGCGCAGCGGTTGCAGCGTGATCTCCGCGGCCTTTTCGGGGGTGAGGCAGAGCTTGAGGAAATCCCCGGCCTCGGCCCGCAGCGCGCGGTATTCCGGCAGATAGCGCCCGGCCTGGCGCATCAGCCACACCGGCGGCGGCCATACCGCCTCGCCCGCCAGCACCCGCAGAACCTTCTTCGGCATTCAGCCCATCCCGCACATGTGTCGGCTCTCCTCTATCAGAAAAGAATCTTTATGACTTGAGTGATGAGAGAGATGGGGGTGGGGTACCTGGGGTACCCCAGCCACACGCGGCCTCAGGGCCGGATGTCCACATGCGAGTGGGCCGCGAAGTGGTTCAACTTGCAGGCGGAATCGCATGCGCCCCCAAACGCGCGCTGCAGCGATGGCATTCGTGCCCAGGTACATCAGGCGGCAGGCTTATCCCCGCTGACGTGATCCGATGGCGCCGCGAGGGCTGGCGGGACGAGATATCCCCGTTATCCTCAGGTTTATGCTGAACCGTCTGAACCTCCATCTCGTGTCCGATGCCACTGGCGAGACGCTGAACTCCATCGCGCGCGCGACCGTGGTGCAGTTCGAGCACACGCAGATCGTGTACCATCGCTGGAGCCTGATCCGCTCCCGCCTCAAGCTGCAGAGCGTGATCGACGGGATCGAGGCCGAGCCCGGCCCGGTATTGTCCACGCTGGTGGAGAAAAGCCTGCGGGTGGAGCTGGAATCCGCCTGCCAGCGCCTGGGCGTGGCAGTGGTGCATGTGCTCGATCCCGTGCTGGCGATGCTGGCCGAGCAGTTCGGGGAGACCGCCTCCTCCCGCCCAGGCCGCCAGTACGTGTTGGACGATGCCTATTTCAAGCGGATCGATGCGATCCACTACGTGCTGGCGCATGACGATGGCCAGGCCCATGCCGGCATGACCGAGGCCGATGTGGTGCTGGTGGGGGTGTCGCGCAGTTCCAAGACGCCGACGTCTTTCTATCTGGCGAACCGCGGCATCAAATGCGCCAACATACCGCTGGTGCCGGGGATCCCGGAGCCGCCGGAGCTGGAGAACCCGCATTGCCCGGTGATCGGGCTGACGCTTGATGTGAACGCGCTGATCGAGATCCGCCGCCACCGCCTGCGCATGATCGGCGCCGCGGCCACCGCCACGGCGGCGCGGCAGGATAGCGGCGACTACGTGGACCCCGAGGCGGTGAAGGCGGAACTGCTCTGGGCGCGGCGGCTGTGCACGCGGCGCGGCTGGCCGGTGATCGATGTCACGCGCCGTTCCATCGAGGAGACGGCAGCGACCGTGCTGCAGCTGATGGATGCCTGGCATGAGCATAAGCGGCGCAGCGCCGCCCCCACCTGAAGCGCAAGCGGGATCGCCGATCCCGTGGCACCGCCGCTGGCTGCGGCTGGAATCGCTGGTCACGTTGCTGGCGCTGCTGGTGGTGTGGTCCGGCGTGCTCGGCTACCTGACCCACCAGCGCAAGCGGGTGGAGGTGGAAGCCTTCCAGACCGCGTCTGACCTCGCGCGCGGCTTCGGCGAGAGCGTCTCGCGCACGCTGGAGGCAATGGACCAGGTGTTCGCGATGCTGCGCGCCTTCCATCGCGCCGACCCCGCACGGTTCGACATCCAGGCGCTGGCGCCGCGCGACCAGGTGCTGAACGACCTGACCCTGCAGATCGCGCTGACCGATGCGCGCGGCATGCTGCAGGCGAGCAATCTCGGCGGACCCGCGGTGGATCTTTCGGACCGTGAGCATATCCGCGTGCACCTGGCGCGGCCGGCGGAGGATTTCCTGTTCGTCAGCAAGCCGGTGCTCGGCCGGGTTTCGCGAAAATGGTCGATCCAGCTGACGCGCAAGCTGTTCGATGCCCATGGGGCGATGGCCGGTGTGATCGTGATCTCGCTGGACCCCGCCTATTTCTCGCGCTTCTACGCCTCGTTCAACGTGCCCGGCGGCGCGATCGCTTTGGTGGGGCTGGACGGGGTGTTCCGGGTTCGGGCACCGGAGATGGAGGGCTCACTGGGAGCAGAGGTGCCGGCGGGCACCATGGAACAGCTGCGTGGGCCGGTGGAGCCGGGCACGTGGCAGGGCACGAGTTCGATCGATGCGACTGAGCGGCTCTACGCGTTCCGGCGGCTGGACCGGTATGGGCTGGCGGTGCTGGTCGGGTTATCGGCGCGCGAGGTATTCGGCGAGTTCGAGCGGGAATCCCTCTGGTTCCTGCTGATGGGGCTGGGGCTGTCCGGGCTTGTGATCGCGCTGGGGCAGATGCTGATCCGATCCCGGCGACGGCTTGTGGCCTCCCAGGCGACGCTGAGCGCCACGCTGGAGAACATGAACCAGGGCATCCTGATGGTGGATGCCGAGGGGCGGGTGCCAGTGATCAACCGACGGGCGGCGGAGTTGCTCGGCCTGCCGGAACGGCTTTCGCATCCCGGCGTGGCGTTCCGCGACATCCTGCAGTGGCAGATCGACCGCGGCGAGTTCGTGCCGGATGGCAGCGATGTCGATGTGGATGCCATGGCGCGGGCCGGTGGACTCGGTGGCCCGGCGGCCTATGAGCGCCAGCGGCCCGGCGGGCGGGTTCTGGAGATCCAGACCCGCTTGCTGCCCGATGGGCGTGCGGTGCGAACCTATTCCGATATCACCGAGCGCCGGCAGAATGAACGAGCCCTGGCGGCAGCGCGCGACGCGGCGGAAACGGCCTCGCGGCTGCGCGCCGAATTCATGGCAACGATGAGCCATGAGATCCGGACCCCGCTGAACGCCGTGGTGGGCATCGCCGGGTTGATGGGTGAGGCAGACCTGCCGCCGCATCTGCGCCGCTATGCCGGGGCACTGCGCGAAGCGGCGGAAACGCTGCTGCTGGTGATCGACGACGTGCTGGATTTCTCCAAGCTCGATGCCGGCCGCATGGAAGTGGAGGCGATCCCGTTCGAGGTGCCGGCCCTGGTGGCCGGCGTGGTCGACCTGATGGAATTGCGCGCGGTGGAGAAGGGTCTGGCACTGTGGATGCAGGTGCCCACCGATGCCCCGGTGCTGCTGGGCGATCCCGGGCGGCTGCGCCAGGTGCTGCTGAACCTGGTGGGCAATGCGGTGAAGTTCACCGAGGCCGGCCGGGTGGTGGTGATGGCCACGATGGAAGATGCCGGCGCGGGGCGGATGCGGCTGCGGATCGGGGTGCGCGACACCGGGCTGGGGATCGCGTCCGAGGTGCAGGCACGGCTGTTCGAACCCTTCGCACAGGCGGATGGGTCCATCTCCCGGCGCTATGGCGGCACGGGGCTCGGGCTGGCGATCTGCCGGCGGCTGATGGACCGGATGGGCGGCACGATCGGGGTGCGCAGCACGCCGGGTAAAGGAGCGGAATTCGCCTTCGAACTGGTTCTGCCGGTGGGCCGTGCCCTTGCGGTGCGTGGCGATGCCATGGCAGCGGGAACCGGGCGGAAGCTGCGCATCCTGCTGGCGGAGGACAACGCCACCAGCCGCCTGGTGGCGGTCACGCAGCTGGAGCGGATGGGCCATCACGTGGATGCCGTGCCGGGCG
>JAIXTK010000336.1 GCA_027483995.1 Acetobacteraceae bacterium | reverse complement strand
CCCATCCGCGGCCGCCAGCGTCTCCTCGATCGCCTGGTCGTCATGTGCCGCACTGAAGAACCACGAACACCGCTGGTTCACCCGCACCCCGCGCTCCTGCAACGCCCCATGCATCGCCAAAGCCTTCTCGCGATCCATCAGCGAACTCTCCCGCCAGTTCGCCGGCTTTGCCCCGATGAACATGGTCTGGAACATCGTCGGCACGCCCGTCACATGCACCGCCACGCCATGCTTCGCCGCCCGCTCCGCCAGCCCCTGCATCAGCCTGATCCCGCGCGCCTCCATCCCCTTGTAGATCGCGCCGCCATCCGCGGTCAGGATATCCAGCGTCGCCAACGCCGCGGCCATGCTCTGCACGTTGCCGTTATACGTGCCGCCATGCATCACCCCCTTGGTCTGCAGGATCTCCATCACGTCCCGCCGCCCGGCCACCATCGCCATCGGGAACCCGCCCGCCATCGCCTTGGCAAAGATCGACAGGTCCGGAGTCACCCCGAACCGCCCCTGCGCGCCGGTCAGCCCCAGCCGGAACCCCGTGATCACCTCGTCGAAGATCAGCACCGCGCCATGCTCCGCGCACAGCGCCTTGGCCCCTTCCAGATACCCCGGCTTCGGCAGGATGCACCCGCCATTCACCATCATCGGCTCCATGATCACGCCTGCGATCTCGCCCCGATGCGCCTCCAGCGCCCCGCGCAGATAATCGAGGTCGTTCCACCCACAGATCACCATGTCGTCCAGCGCCCCGGGCGCCACGCCGGGCGTATCCGGCACCGCCACCGGTGCTTCCGGCGCCCCCGCCTCGTTCCCGCTCGGCCGAACCGACACGTAAACATTGTCCACCCAGCCGTGGTAATGCCCTTCGAACTTGATGATCTTCGTCCGCCCCGTGAACGCCCGCGCGATCCGGAACGCCATCTGCACCGCCTCGGTGCCCGAACTGGCATACCGCACCAGATCCGCCCCGGGGATCAGCGACGTCAGCCGCTTCGAAAGCTCCAGCTCCCGCACATGCTGCCCGGCATAGAGCTGCCCCAGCATCAGCGTATCGGCGACGGCCTGGCACACCGTCGGCGGCGCATGCCCCAGGATCGCCGGCCCGTTGCCCAGGATGTAGTCGATGTGAACGTTGCCATCCTCGTCATACAACCGGCACCCCTCGCCCCGCGCAAAGAACAGCGGCACCGGCGTGGAGGCATAGCGAACATTGCTGCTCACCCCACCGGCCAGATACCGGCTGGTTTCCTGGTAGAGCGCGATCGAACGTTCATAGCTCGGCATCAGGATGGCTCCCAAGCAAGAATCTTCTTTTTTCTGAAGAAAAAAGAAGCAAAAAAGACTTCATACATGGCGCTGGAGATGAACCCCCAGCACCATGCATAAAAGTTTTTTGGTTCTTTTTTTCAAAAAAGAACCGCTTACTTCTTCTTTTTGTCGCTGTACGTCCCACCGGAAAGCGCCCGGATCTCCGCCGCACTGTTCGCCGTCCGCAGCCGAGCCAGGTACTCCGTCTCTCCGTCCAGCATCTTCTGCGCATTCTCCAGCACGATCCCGGCCTTGTCGGCGGGGAACTTCACCGCCCCGTTCTCGTCCATATGGATCAGCTCGCCCGGCGCGATATCCATCCCGCCCACGCTCACCGGCACGTTCACGGACTGCACGGCCATCTCGCCGTGGCCGGCGGAAACCCCGCCCAGCAGCATCTGGAAGTTCAGCTTGCGCACCGCGTCGATATCGCGCGACGGCCCGTTGCTGATCATCCCCACGCAGCCCACGCGCGTCATGGTGGTGATCATGATCTCGCCGGCCAGGCCCGCCTTCGGCAGGATCCCCTCGGGCCACTTCTGCTGGATCACCAGGATGGTGGGCTTCTTCATCGCGTCCAGCGCGTCCACCACATCCATGAAGGTCAGCCGGTTCTGGTAGTTCGGGTCCGGCAGCCCGTACACGCAGGTCACGGCATAGCCGATGCGCGGCCCCATCTCGGGGTACATGCAGCGGATGGAGCTGTCGGTGTACCAGTTCTCCGTCCAGGGGTTGTAGAGCCCCAGGCAAAGCGGGTTCTTCGGATACGTCGCCACCACGTTGGTGATGGTCGGCGTGTCGATTTTCAGCAGCCCCTCGAAGGTGCTGTCGAGGCCCTTTGCGGCGCTCTTTGTGGCCTTGGCCATGTGCTGGTCGTTCCCTGTTCCCTGGAGATGCAAACGCCCAGGAAGCATCCGCCGCCCCGCTGAATGAGGCAAGCCCGCCCACCCCCCGTGACAACCAGGCGAACCCGCCGCACGATCACGCTTTCCGTGCAGGGGCCCCTCTGATGACCGAACTCTGGCAACTCGATGCCGTGGATCTCGCCCGGCTGATCCGCACCGGCCGCACCTCCGCCACGGAGGCCACCAAGTCGGTCCTCGCCCGCATCGACGCGATCAACCCCACCGTCAATGCCATCGTCCGTAGGCTGGATGACGAAGCCCTGGCCGCCGCCCGCGCCGCCGACGAAGCCCAGGCCCGCGGCGACGCGCTCGGCCCGCTCCACGGCGTCCCCGTCACCACCAAGGTCAACACCGACCAGAAAGGCCACCCCACCGACAACGGCGTGGAACAGTTCCGCGACCTCATCGCCCAGGAAGACGCCCCCCTGGTCAAGAACTTCCGCGCCGCCGGCGCCATCATCGTCGGCCGCACCAACACGCCGGCTTTCTCCATGCGCCTGTTCACGGAAAACGCCCTGCACGGCAACACCATCAACCCGCGGGACAAGCGCCACACCGCCGGCGGCTCCTCCGGCGGCGCCGGCTCGGCCACCGCTTCCGGCTTCGGCCCCATCCACCACGGCAACGACATCGCCGGCTCCGTGCGCTACCCCGCCTACTGCAACGGCGTCGTCGGCCTGCGCCCCACCCCCGGCCGCATCCCCTCCAACAACCCCAGCGCCTATGGCGGCCGCGCCATCGGCGGCCAGCTCATGGCCGTCCAGGGCCCCCTCACCCGCTCCGTCCGCGATGCCCGCCTCGGCCTCGCCGTCCTCGCCGCCCCCGACCGAACCGACCCCCGCTGGGTCGATGTCCCCCTCGAAGGCCCCCCCACCCCGCGCCCCATCAAGGTCGCCCTGATGGCGGAACCACCAGGCTCCCCCGTCCACCCCGCCCTCTCACAGGCCGCCCGCACCGCCGCCAAATACCTGGAACAAGCCGGCTACGCCGTGGAGGAAGTCAGCCCGCCCGACTTCCACGAAGCCGCCATGCTCTGGAACAAGATCTGCGGCACCGACGTCCTGGTCTCGCTGGCCCCCAACGTCCACAAATACGCCGACGAACCCGCCAAGCGCTCCCTCGAAGGCTGGCAATCCGTCGCCCCCGCGCTGGACCTCCCCGGCTACATCCAGGCCCTGGCGGATCGCGACTGGCTCCTGCGCCGCTGGCTCAACTTCCTCGCCGACTACCCGATCGTGCTGATGCCCTCCTCCAACGCCCTCCCCCACCTGGTCGGTGCCGACGCCAGCATCGAGGGCAAGACCCTGGTGATGACCACCAACCCCCAGCAGATCGCCATCCCCCTCCTCGGCCTGCCCAGCCTGCAAGTCCCCGTCGGCCACGCCGGCCGCCTCCGCGCCGGCGTCCAACTCGTCGCCGCGCGCTATCGGGAAGACCTCGTGCTCGCAGCCGGCGAAGTCATCGAAGCCGCCGAAGGCCCCTACGCGCCCGTCGATCCCGGCTAACACCCGTAGCCCGCGCCTTGGCGCGGGGTCTTGGCGAAGACAGAAAAGACAAGACTCTTCTTTTTTCTGAAGAAAAAAGAAGCAAAAAAGACTTCATTCATGGCGCCTCGACAACGCGTCGAGGCGCCGGATGACGTCCCATACGTCGAATACCGGGACGTCCAGGAAACGCTCCACCACCTCGCGATGCGGCGGGAAATTGGTGCACTCCAGCAGCACCACCTCCACATCCCCCGGCAACCGCCCGGCGGCCTCCAGTACATCCGCCTCCCGCCCCACGACATCGGCCTCAGGCGAATCTTCCAACACCTCGCGCCGAAACCCCGCCCCCGGCGCCAGCCCGGCAATCGCGCACTCCCCCGCGAACCCCGCCGCCCGCATATGCATCGCCCCCAACGACGCCGCATCGAACGTCAAAATCCCCACACGCCGCCCCGCGCCAATCTCCGGCAACAGGCACAACGCACTCGTCATCACCGGCACCGGCAACGCCGCCTGAAGCTCCGCCTGATACGTCACCAGAAACCCGCAGGAGGTGGTGATCCCAGTCGCCCCCCGCGCCACCAACCGCTCCCCCGCAGCAATGAACGGCCTCACCGCCGCTGCCCGCTGGGCCGGATCGGTCAGGGAGGCAATCCCTCCCACCACCCGCGCCGCGTTGGCCTGCGGCACTATCTCAAACAGCACCGGCGCCACATGGCTCGCCGGTTGCCCGATATCGCCGGGCAACCGCACAAACCCCGTATCCAACATGATGACCCCAATTACCGGGGTCTGGGGCCTAAGGCCCCAGCCGGGTCCCCGCGGCGCGCCTTCGCGTCGCGACTGCAGAGCCCTGCCCTTACTTCTTGAAGGCGTCGACGACCGCCTTCCCCTCCGCCCCAGCCTTCGCCATCCAATCCGCCGTCAGCTGCTCGCCCACCTTGGCAAGGTCAGCCTTCAGCTGGGCGGAAGGCGGCAGCACCTTCATCCCCTTCGCCGCGAGTTCCTTCAGGTACCACTGCGTCTTTTCCTCGGCGATCCGCCAGCCGCGCACCTCCGCCTCGGCCGCCGCCTTCAGCACCGCATCCCTGGTCGCCGCATCCAGCCCGTTGAAAGCCGCGCGGTTCACGAACACCACGTTCTTCGGCAGCCAGGCATTCGTTTCGTAGTGATGGGTCAGCGATTCCCACACCTTGCTGTCGTAACCGGTGGCGCCAGAGGAGATGAAGCTGTCCACCACCCCGGTCGCCAACGCCTGGGGCAGTTCGGCGGCCTGAATCGTCAACGGCTGCGCGCCCACGATCTGCGCAATGCGCGTGGTCCCGAGGTTATACGCGCGCCACTTCAGCCCGCGCATATCGGCCACGGAGTTCAGGTCCTTCTTGGCGTAGATGCCCTGCGGCGGCCACGCCACCGTGTACAGCACCATCAGCCCCTGCGCTTCCAGCGCCTTGCTCACCGGCGCCTTCGAGACCTCCCAAAGTTTCTTCGCCTCCGGGAAGGAGGTCGCGAGGAACGGCACCACGTCGATCCCGAACAGCGGGTTCTCGTTCTCGTGGATGGAGAGCAGCACCTCCCCCATCTGCGCCTGCCCTGTGGCCACCGCGCGCTTGATCTCCGGCGCCTTGAACAGGGAGGCATTGGCATGCACGGTGATGGCCAGCTTGCCCCCGGTCGCCTTCTCCACGTCGCGCGCGAATTCCACCAGGTTCTCGGTGTGGAAATTGTTCGCGGCATAGGCGGCCGCCAGGTTCCAGCGCGTCTGCGCATCGGCCGCCCCACCCAGCAGGGAAGCGGCGAGGGCGGTGGCCAGGATCAGGGATCGGCGAAACATCAGGTCCTCATTTCGTTGCGGAAGAAAAAAACTCAGCTGGGAAACACAGCCTGCGGCAGCACCATCACCAGCCACGGAAACACGGTCACGATCGCCACCGTCACCACCAGCAGGAAAAAGAACGGCAGCGCCGCCAGCGCCACATAGTTCGAATCCCTGCCGGACATGGTCTGCAGCACGAACAGGTTGAACCCCACAGGCGGCGAAACCTCGGCCATCTCCACCACCAGCACCATGAAGATGCCGAACCACACCAGGTCGAACCCCGCCCGCTCCACCATCGGCAGCACCACCGATGTGGTCAGCACGATCATGGAAATCCCGTCCAGCGCCGTGCCCAGCACGATGTACATCACCGTCAGCGCCGCGATCAGCGCGAACGGGCTGAGCCCCAGCCCATCCACCCAGCCCGCCAGCGCATTCGGCACCCCGGTATAGCCCATCGACTGCTTCATGAACCCGGCCCCGGCCAGGATCAGCATGATCATGCAGGTCACCTTCACCGTGCCCATCACGCTGGCCGCAAAGCTCTTCCGGTCCAGGAACCCCTGCCACCACGCAATCGCGAAGCTGCCCACCACGCCCCACGCCGCACATTCCGTCGCCGTCGCCCAGCCGAACGCCAACGCCGCGAACACCAGCACGATCAGCAGCGAAACCGGGATCAGGTTGGCGGATTCCCGCAGCTTCTCCCGCAGCGTCATGCGCGGCTCGGCCGGCGGCGACTGTTCCGGGTGCAGCATGTGCCAGCCGGCGATATAGCCGGAATACAGCAGCATCACGATCAACCCCGGGATGAACCCGGCCAGGAACACCTGGATGATCGAGACATTCGCCGCCACCGCATACACCACCATGGTGATCGAAGGCGGAATCAAGATCCCCAGCGTCCCCGCCCCCGCGAGCGACCCCAGCGCCATCTTCTCCGAATATCCCCGCCGCACCAGTTCCGGCAGCGCAATCTTCGCCACCGTCGCCGTCGTCGCAGCCGAGGAGCCGGAAACCGACCCGAACAACCCCGAAGCCAGCACGTTCACATGCATCAGCCGGCCGGGAATCCGGTTCAGCCACGGCGCCAGCCCGCGGAACATCTCCTCCGAAAGCTTGGTCCGGAACAAGATCTCCCCCATCCAGATGAACAGCGGCAACGCCGCCAATTCCCACGAAGCCGCATTCCCCCAGATCGTCGTGGCCAGCACGGAGCCGGCGGGGATCCCGCCCGCCACGAACTGCATCCCCACCCAACCCGTGGCCAGCAGCGCCACGGCAATCCACACGCCGCCCAGCAGCAACACCATCAGGAAGCCCAGCAGCACGAAGCTGATCGTCACCAAATCCATGTCGATCAAACCGCGCTCTGGATCGCTTGCTGGATCACCTCTTCCGCCGTCTGCGGCTTCGGCTTCTCGTAGCGCGGCGCGCCCCCCATCGCCACGTGCACCAGCTCATCCAGCAGCGCCACCGCCAGCAGCACCAGCCCGCCGGAATACCCCAGCTGCGGAATCCACAGCGGCATCGCCACCACCCCCGTGGCCCGGTCGTTCAACACCCAGGACATCCGGGTGAACTCCACCGCATGGACGGCAAAGAACCCCACGAACCCCAACGCCACCGCCAGGCACAGGCACTCCGCCGCCCAGCGCGCCCGCCCCTCCAGCTTGTCCACCACCAGCCCCACCCGGATCATGTCGCCAGACCGGAACGTATAGGCCAGCCCCAGGAACGCGCACGCCGCCATGCTCCACGCCGCGAAATCATCCCCCGCCGGAATATCGATCCCCACCTGCCGCCCCAGCGACAGGCCCATCATCAACACCAGGATCGCCACCAGGAAACAGCCGGAGGCAATGCCCCCCAGCAGATAAAGCCCGTCGAGCAGCTTGCGCACCACGTGAAACCGTTCCGCCTGCATGAAAAGACAGGAACCGCCTGCCCGAACCAACTCTGGCGGATAACGAACCGCCCCCGCAAGCGCCGTATCGCACCGCACAACAAACGCCCCCCGGTTTCCACCCCCACCCGTTTCGGTCCAAGCTGCGCCATGCCCAGCACCCACGAAACCGCCTACCTCCTCCTCTCCGGCGCCGCCACCGCCGCCCGCGCCCCCGAGATCCTCCGCGGCCTGGTCGCCCTTGGCTTCCCCCAGGTCATCTGCATCCCCGGGCCCAACACCGCCCGCGTCGTCGCCTTCAACGACCTCGCCTCCGTCCCCGGCGTCACCCTGGCCGAAGGCTATTTCGACGCGATCATCCGCCCCCGCCCCCCGCACGGCGTCGTCCTCTTCGCCCCCTGCTCCTTCAACTCGCTGAACAAGCTCGCCGCCGGCATCGCCGACACCCTGCCGCTGGCCGTCGCCGCCGAAGCCATCGGCCGCCGCACCCCCGTCTACATCGCCCCCTCCCTCAACCAGCCCCTGCTGGACCACCCCGCCACCCAGGCCTCCCTGCGCACCCTCCCCAGCTGGGGCGTCACCCTCATCCCCCCGCAATCCGACGATCGCGGCCCCCGCCTCGCCACAACCGAAACCCTCCTCGCCGCCCTCTCACGCCACGCCCCCGGAGCCCAAGCATGACCATCCCCCTCCCATCCGGCCTCATCTCCGCCCACACCCAGGGCCCCATCGGCTGGCTCGTCTGGGACAACCCCAGCAAGCTCAACGCCCTCTCCCCCGGCATGTCCGAAGACGCGCTCGCCGTCATCGAAGCCTACGCCGCCGACCCCGCCATCAAGGTCGTCATCATGCGCGGCAGCGGCACCCGCGCCTTCATCTCCGGCGGCGACATCAAGTCCTTCGACAAAACCCGCGCCAACGCCGAAGTCGCCCGCGCCAACCGCGCCATCCCCGCCAAACTCCGCCAATCCATGCTGGACCTCGAAAAGCCGCTGATCGCCATGATCCACGGCTACTGCCTCGGCGGCGGCATGGGCATGGCGCTCAACGCCGACCTCCGCTTCGCCAGCGCCGACGCCCAGTTCTCCGTCCCCGCCGCCCTGCGCGGCGTCGCCTACGCCCCCTCCGGCCTCCAGCAACTCGTCGACCTCGTCGGCCCCTCCCGCGCGAAGGACATCATGTTCTCCGGCCGCCGCCTGGGTGCGGAGGAAGCCCTCCAGATCGGCCTCATCAACCGCATCCACGCCCCCGAGGAACTCGAAGCCGCCACGGTGGCCTACGCCGAAACCCTCGCCCGCAACGCCCCGCTGTCCATCCGCGCCAGCAAATACTTCATCGGCCAACTCTCCCTCCCCGAGGAAAAGCGCAACCAAACCCGCATCACCGCCATGATCGACGAAGCCGAAAACTCGGAAGACTTCAAGGAAGCCACCCAATCCTTCCTCGAAAAGCGCAAGCCGATTTTCAAAGGAAAGTAAGAACGTTCTTTTTTGAAAAAAAGAACCAAAAAACTTCCCTGACTTCCTTCTCTCCCCCATGCGAAGCAGGGGGGAGCCGGAGGGGGGCTCTCCCCTCCACCTCCCCCACGCCCAAGGACTTCCCCATGCCCGACTGGACCAACCAAGTCGCCCTCGTCACCGGCGGAGCCCGAGGCATCGGCGCCGCCACCTGCCGCGCCCTGGCCGCCACCGGCGCCGCCATCGCCATCAACTACACCTCCCGCCCCGACGCAGCCGAAGCCCTCGCCGCCGAACTCCGCGCCAACGGCACCAAGGCCATCACCCTCCAGGCCGACGTCGCAAACGAACAAGCCGTCCAAGCCATGGTCGCCCGAACCGAAGCCGAGCTCGGCCCGCTGACCATCCTGGTCAACAACGCCGGCATCGCCTGGGCCGCCACCATCGACACCTGGAACGCCGAAGGCTTCGCCCGCCTCCGCGCCGTGAACGTCGACGGAACCATCCACGCCATCCGCGCCGCGGTGTCAGGCATGCGAACCCGCCGCTACGGCCGCATCGTCAACGTCTCCAGCATCGCCTCCTTCGGCACCTGCGGGTTCGTCGGCAACCACTTCTACGCATCCACAAAAGCCGAGGTGAACATCCTCACCAAACGCTTCGCCCTCGAACTCGGCGAGCACAACATCACCGTCAACGCCGTCGCCCCCGGCCTCATCCGCTCCGACATGACCCAAGGCAACAAAACCGACGCCGAATGGACCGAAATGCGCGACGGCTTCGCCCGCAACGCCATCATGGGCCGCGTCGGCGAACCCGAGGAGATCGCCCGAGCCATCACCTTCCTCGCCGCCCCCGAAGCAGGCTTCATCACCGCCCAAATCCTGGCCGTCGACGGCGGCCGAAAAGACTACATCGGCCACGGCGCCTAACCGCCTCCCCCATCACATCTTCCCTCCCCCTGCGCTTGCGCGGGGGGAGCCGGAGGGGGGTGTGGCGATGACCAACCCCAAACCCGATCAACCTCGCCACACATCATCCTGAGCAACGCGAAGGACCCACGCTTCCTTCCGCCCCCCCACCCAACCAAAGAAAGCAGCAGGGGCGTTGCCCCCCGCGCCCCACCGGAGGGCCGAGCCCTCTGGGCCCTCATTCAAATTGGTCTGTGTCCCCCTGGGACCGAATATGTTGCCATATTGCTCCAATAACCTTCTTATGTAGAATACCATTTCTTACCATCGTTCTTAGAACGATATCGCGGGAGCCAGGAGTCGAGTGATGGACCATCAAGGCAGCAACGCCTGCGCTGGACTGGATGAAGCTTCCCATCAAATACTGGAGGAAGCTGCCTCTGATTTAATAAATTCGAAAAGCATTGTCATTCAATTGACCGAATTAGCGGGAAATGCAATGGGAGCCGCGGGCAGTTCTGCATCGGATATAATAAAGGATAAATTTGGCATCGATGTCACATCCAAGGCGCAGGACATTACAGAATCCGCACTCAAACAAGTTTTGGAAACTTCTACTACAGGCATGGATTTAGAAAATACTCAAGAAAAATGGGGATGGTTCCATAAATTGCTGGCGACTGCCAGTGGAGCAGGAGCAGGCTTTATTGGCGCCCCCGGTCTGCTCTTCGATCTCCCAGTGACAACTGGCATCATTATGCGTTCGATTGCTGAGATCGCCCGATCAAACCCCGGTGAGAATCTAGACTCCGAAGATACGAAGCGTGCCTGTATTGAGGTATTTGCGTTCGGGGGACCAGAGAACAACGACGACGAGGCAGACGCAGGTTATTGGGCAGTTCGCACTGGCCTCAATCATATTGCCATTGAAATGCTTATCAAGACTGTGGCCGCACGATTTAGCATTGTCATCACTGAAAAAATCTTGGCACAGATCGTTCCCATCGCCGGGATGTTCGCCGGTGGGGCGTTAAACTATGTTTTCATTGGCTACTATCAACAAATGGCGCGAGTGCATTTTGCGATCCGTAAGGTGGAGCGTAGCTGTCCTGACCCCTCTATGGTCCGTGCCTGCTTCAGCGAGAAGGTTCGCCTTGCGCGGAGCGCGGGTAGGAGGGAGCTGGCCAAGTAGCATTCTGCTAATAATGATACCGACACCCAGCCACCTCCACTCGCTGGT
>JAIXTK010000263.1 GCA_027483995.1 Acetobacteraceae bacterium | reverse complement strand
TCGGCCGCCCATGATACTCGCCGGTCAACAGCGCGACGGAGGTCCAGAAGCTGGTGATCCCTGCGATATGCCGCTCCCACTCCGCCACCCCGGCGAAGGCAGGGCCCAGCACCTCGTCCTGCCTTGCGGTGCCATAGAAGTCGCGCAGAAAGGCCTCGATCCCCGCCCGGTCCAGCCCGGTCTGCGCCATCACCGCGCGGGTGATCTTCGCGCGGCGCTCGGGATCGGGTTCCAGCAAGGCGGTGGCACTCATGGCAGCAGCCTAGGGTGGTCAAACTGGCTACACAAATACCACTATGGCGCGGCTGGCCCGTTCCCAGTTGCGTGAGGCAGGCACTGCGTGGTTGCGCGCGGCGCCGTTCCGGGCGAGCAGAGGGCATGGCTACTGGCTTCTGGATCGCGTTGGCGTTCGCCGCTCTGCCCCTGCCGGCGGCGGCCCAATCGCCGCCATCCACGCCGGCGGCCGGCCGGACCTTCCTCTACCAAGGGGAGGCCACCAGCATCCTCGGCCGCCAGGTGCTCGGCCCCCATGGCGGGGTGGTCGGCCGGATCGTCGATGTGCTGGTGGGAGATGGCAACCTGCCGCGCGCCGCGGTGATCGATTTCGGCGGTTTCCTGGGCGTCGGCAACCGCCGTGTGGCGGTCACCTGGAGCTCGCTGTCGTTCAGCCCTGGCACCCGCACGATCACGCTGGACATGACGGCAGACCAGATCCGCGCCATCCCGCAATTCCGCCAGCCAGACAAGCCGGCCGACCCGCCGGTCTCCGTGGCGATCCCGCCCGATCCCAAGGTCCCGCGCCCAGACGGGCCATGACCGGGATGGCTGATGGCGGGCGGATGCGGGCGCGATTGCGTGCGCTGGACTGGTTCAATTTCCTGGTGGCCAACGTGCAGACGGGCTTCGGCGCCTTCGTGGCCGTGCACCTGACGGCAGCGGCCTGGACCCAGGGGCAGATCGGCCTGGCGCTGTCGGTGGGCACGATGGCCGCCATCGCCAGCCAGGTGCCCGCCGGCGCCCTGGTGGATGCGCTGCCCAGCAAGCGGCTGGCCGCCCAGATCGCCTGCGTGGCAATCGCCGCCAGCGCGCTGCTGATCGGCGCCTGGCCGGTGGAGCTCTCGGTCTGGACCGCCAAGGCACTGCACGGCTTCGCCAGCTCGATGCTGCTGCCGGCGATCGCGGCGATCAGCCTGGTGCTGGTGGGCCATGCAGCACTCGGCGAGCGGCTCGGCCGCAACAGCCGCTACGCCGCCATCGGCAGCGCGGTGGCCGCGGCGGCGATGGGCGTGTGCGGCACCTATGTGTCGGAAGCCGCGGTGTTCTACCTCACCGCGGCACTGATGGTCCCGGCGCTGCTGGTGCTGCGCGCCATCGACCCGCCGGCGCAGGGGCCGGTGGCGGCGCCGGAGGATGGCGGCACCGTGTCCGGCGCCCTGCGGCTGCTGGCCGACCGGCGGCTGCAGGGCTTCGCTCTGGCGGTGGCGCTGTTCCACCTGGCCAATGCGGCACAGCTGCCGCTGATCGCCAGCGAGGCAACGGCGAAGACCGGCAGCTATGCCAGCCTGGTCGTGGCGGCCTGCATCGTTCTGCCGCAGGTGCTGGTGGCCTGGCTGGCGCCGGCCGTGGGGCGCTGGGCGCAGCGCATCGGGCGGCGCCCGGTGCTGGCGGTCACGTTCCTGGCGGTACCGCTGCGCGCGGCCCTGCTGGCCATGTCGGATTCGCCCACCATGCTGATCCTGGTGCAGGCGCTGGACGGGGTGAGTGCCGCCGGGTTCGGCGTGCTGGTGCCGCTGGTCGCAGCCGACCTCACGCGCGGCACCGGCCGGTTCAACCTGTGCCTCGGCCTGTTCGGACTGATGGCGGCGGTGGGGGCCACGCTGAGCACGGCGCTCGCCGGCATGGTCGCCGATGCCGCGGGCACCTCGGCAGCGCTGTGGGTTCTGGCCGGGTGCGGGCTGGCCTGCGTGGCGGTGGTGGGGCTGGCGGTCAGGGAAACCGGCGCGGTGCCGGCTATCCCGCCCGCAAGGCCCGGTTCTCCAGCCGGCTCAGCAGCCGCACCAGCGGCCACAGCAGGGCAAAATAGATCAACGCGGCCACCACGATAGGGGTGGGATTGTAGGTCAGGCTCTGGGCCTGGCGCGCCTGGAACAGCAGTTCCGGCATCGCCACCACGCTGCCCAGCGCCGTCAGCTTCACCACTTCCAGCGTGTTGGACATCAGGTCCGGCAGCACGTTGCGCACCGCCTGCGGCAGGATCACCCAGGCCATGGTCTGCGTGGCCGAAAGCCCGGTGGAGCGCGCGGCCTCGCTCTGGCCGCTCGGCACGCTGTCGATCCCCGCGCGCAGGATCTCGCCGTAATAGGCGCCGGTGTTGAGAAAGAAGGCGATGGCCACGCAGCCGAAGCCGCCCAGTTCAAGCCCGATGAAGGGCAGCCCGGCATAGAGGAAGATCAGCAGCACCAGCGGCGGAAAGGCGCGGAAGAAATCCACCCACGCCATCAGCGGCCAGCGCACCCAGGGCGAGCGCAGCCGGGCGAGCAGCGCCAGCATCAGCCCGCCGAGCAGCCCCAGCGGCACCACGGTCGCCGAGAGCAGCAGCGTGTTGCCCAGCCCCGCCAGCAGGATCGGCCAGGCGGCCTTCATGATCGCGACGTTGAAGAATGTGTCGAGCATCACTTCTTCCACGCGAAACGTGTTTCCACCCACCGCCCGGCGACCACCACGGGGATGAACAGCACCAGATAGGCCGCGGCACGAAGCATGAGCGGGGAGGGGTTGTAG
>JAIXTK010000408.1 GCA_027483995.1 Acetobacteraceae bacterium | reverse complement strand
GGTATCGGGGTCGCCATCGCCACCGCGCTCGCCCAGAACGGCGCCCATGTCCACCTCGCCGCCCGCAGCGAAGGCGAAGTGGGCGAGGTCGCCGAGGCGCTCCGCCGCAGCGGCTGGCGCGCCAGCCCTTTGCCGCTCGATGTGATGGACACCGCGGCGGTGCAGGCGGCGGTGGATGCGCTGCCGGTGCTGTCGGTGCTGGTGAACAACGCCGGCACCAACCGCCCGAAGCCGATTGCCGACGTCTCGCTGGACGATTTCGACGCCGTCTTCGATCTCAACGTGCGCGCGCTCTATGTCGCCACCCAGGCCGTGGTGCGGCGCATGCTGGCCGCCGGCACCGGCGGCAGCATCATCAACATCTCGTCCCAGATGGGCCATGTCGGCGGGCCCAACCGCAGCCTGTATTGCGGCAGCAAGCATGCGGTGGAGGGCATCACCAAGGCGCTGGCGGTGGAACTGGCACCCAAGGGCATCCGGGTGAATTCCATCGCGCCCACCTTCATCGAAACCGCGATGACCCGGCCGTATTTCGAGGTGCCGGGCTTCAAGGACAGCGTGCTGGCCAAGATCGCGCTGGGCCGCCTCGGCCAGGTAGAGGACATCATGGGCGCGGTGGCCTACCTTGCCAGCGACGCCTCCGCGCTCGTGACCGGCACCTCGCTGGTGGTCGATGGGGGCTGGACCGCGCAATAGCCCGCAACGGAGATCCTGCCATGGACGTGACGCCGGAACGGCTGGACCGCCTGCAGGACACCGAGCAGAGGCTGCTGGATGAGTTGCGCACCGCCCGGCGCAACGAGCGCGTCGGCACCACCACCGTCGCGCCGCTCACGCGCGGCCAACGCTTTGCCGACACCGTCACGCACACCGTTGGCTCCTGGCGCTTCATCATCATCCAGTCGGGGATTCTGGTGCTGTGGATCACGGCCAACGTGATCGGCTGGATCAGCCATTGGGATCCCTATCCCTTCATCCTGCTGAACCTCGCTTTGTCGTTCCAGGCCGCCTACACCGCGCCCTTCATCCTGATGAGCCAGAACCGCGAGCAGGAGATCGACCGCCAGGCGGCGGCGGAGGACTACCGCATCAACATCAAGGCGGAGCTGGAGATCGAGCTGCTGCACCAGAAGGTGGATGCCCTGCGCGAGCAGGAGGTGCTGGCGCTGACCCGCGCGGTGCAGGAGCTGACTGATTTGCTGCGCGCCGAGCGTCGCGCTACCGGCTGATCGCCGCCTGCCACGCCTGAAGCGGATACCCGGCATCAACGGCGGCTAGGTCGTTCACCATCATCACCGCCGCCGCGCCCTGCTCGTCTGGCACCTGTGCGACCATCGCCGCCAGCCACACCGCCCGGCCGGGCACCGAGGCGGCCGCGCTGCACAGGGCCGGCAGCTCCCGCGCCGCCGCCGCCGCTGCATTCACCGGCCGGTCATCGCAGTCGCCCGCGATGGCCGTCCGTGCCAGGGCGCACAGCCCCGGCAACACGTCGCGCACCGGAGCGAGCCTGGGCCGCGCCGCCGCCTGCTCGAGCAGGTCCAGGCTGGCGAGCAGAAAAGGCCCCAGCGCCGGTGTCCCCGCCGGCACCGACTGGCCGAAGAAGGTCAGCCGCGACGCCACCGCCGCGGCCCATTCCTCCATTGGTCAAACGTCGCCGCGGCGCGCGGCGCTCAATCAAACATCGCGGCGATGGCGGCGGGATCGACATCCTCCACCCGGGCCGGGTTCCACTGCGGCTTGCGGTCCTTGTCCACCAGCGCCGCGCGCACGCCTTCATGGAACTCGGGGTGGAAGGCCACCTTGCGGGTGAGCTTCAGCTCCGCGTGCAGCGCCGCGCGCAGGCTCATGCCCGCGCCGCGCTTGAGGATCTCGTAGCTCCAGAACACGGAGGAGGGGGAGACGGCGCGCAGCTCCTTCAGCGTGGCCGCGGCCCATTCGGTGCCCTCGGCCTCCAGCGCCTTGAAGATCGCCAGCACGCCGTCGGCGCCGAAGCAGCGGTCGATCGTCTCGCGGTGCGGCGCCAGGGTGAAGGCCGGCACCTCGCGCATGAAGGCCGAGACGGCCGCGGCACCGTCGCGCGCCAGCGCCTCGCGCAGGGCGGGCAGGTCTTCCTTGCGCACCAGGTGGGTGGCCAGGCCGGCATGGATGGCGTCGGCGCCGTTCATGCGCAGGCCCGTCAGGCCCAAATAGAGGCCGAGCTGGCCCGGCATGCGCGGCAGGGCGTAGCTGCCGCCGACATCGGGGAACAGGGCGATGATGGTCTCCGGCATGGCGAACTGGCTGGTCTCGGTGGTGATCACCATGCGCCCATGAACGGAAAGCCCGATGCCGCCGCCCATGCAGAACCCGTCCACCAGGGAGATGTAGGGCTTGGGGTATTCGGCGATGGAGGCGTTCAGCGCGTATTCCTCGCCGAAGAAGCTCTCGATCGGCTCCGGATTGCCCGCCATGCCGTGGGCGCGCACCGAAATCACGTCCCCGCCCGCCGAGAAGGCGCGCCCGCCGGCGCCTTCCACCAGCACGGCATGGATCTCCGGATCGTCGCGCCAGTTGTCCAGCGCGGCGCGCATGCGGCGGATCATGTCCAGATCCAGCGCGTTCAGCGCCTTCGGGCGGTTCAGCAGCAGGTGGCCGATGCGGCCCTTGCGCGTGGCGACAACACTCGGCTCTGGCACGCTGGCGTCTGACATCGGGGCTCGCTCCTCGTCTGGCTTTGTGCCGGTATGGCGCGTGCCGGCGGCGTCATCAAGCCGGCGGCCCCATCTTGCCTGCGACATTGCGGTACTGCGCCGTTCGGGGCAAATGAGCCCAGCTTCCCAGAGGACACATGACGCCCTTCGTCCGCTTCGACCGCGTGCGCCGCAGTTTCGACGGCCAGACCGACGTCGTGCGCGACCTGTCGCTGGACGTGGCGCGCGGCGAGTTCCTGACGCTGCTCGGCCCCTCCGGCTCTGGCAAGACCACGGCGCTGATGATGCTGGCCGGGTTCGAGCGGCCGGATGGCGGGGTGATCTTGTTGGATGGACAGGACATCACCCGCACCGCGCCACACAAGCGCAACATTGGCGTGGTGTTCCAGAGCTACGCGCTGTTCCCGCACATGAGCGTGGCGCAGAACGTCGCCTTCCCGCTGGAGGTGCGCGGCCTGTCGCGCGCCACGCGGGAGGAACGGGTGGGGCGCGCGCTGGACATGGTGCGGCTGGCCGGGTTCGGCGACCGGCTGCCGGCGCAGCTTTCCGGCGGGCAGCAGCAGCGCGTGGCGCTGGCCCGCGCCCTGGTGTTCGAACCCCGGCTGGTGCTGCTGGACGAGCCGCTCGGCGCGCTGGACCGCACGTTGCGCGAGGAAATGCAGGCCGAGATCCGCCACCTGCACGCCGCCCTGGGCGTGACGATGCTGTACGTGACCCACGACCAGCAGGAGGCGCTGCGCCTGTCGGACCGGATCGCGGTGCTGGCCGCCGGGTCCCTGCGCCAGGTGGGCACGCCGCAGCAGCTCTATGAGGAGCCGGCCGATGCCTTCGTGGCCGGGTTCCTGGGCGAGAGCAACTTCCTGCCCGGCCGGGTGGCGGAGCTGGAGGACGACATCGCCCTGGTGCAGCTGGATTGCGGGGTGGTGGCCGAGGCGTTGGCGGGCGAGATGCAGGTGGGCCAGCGCTGCCAGGTGGCGGTGCGGCCGGAGCGGATCGCGGTCGCCGCCGTGGCCGCGGAGGAGATGGGGCAGGGTGCGCTGCCGGCGACGCTGCTGGAAACCGCCTATCTCGGCGACCACGCGAGGCTGCTGCTGCGCGTGGGCCTGCCCGGGCACCCCCCTGGGGAGGTGGCGGTGAAGCGCCCGGCCGGGGCACCGCTGGCCGGGCTGGCGCCGGGGGGGACGGCCTCGCTGGCCTGGCAGCCGCACCATGCGCGCCTGTTTCCGCTGGACGGGGCCCAGACGTCACGCAGATTGGCTTGACCCGCCCCGCATCCTGCGGCACGGGAAAGGCCATAGGTGCGACCGGGCGCAACAGCAGGTGAACCGACACGACTCTCCGCAACGCCTGCCGTACCCGCGGATCCGGCGGCCCTTCCGGCTGGGCATTGCCGTGGCGGCGCTGGCGTTCGCCTGGGCCGTGCCTGCGGCGGCACGCGACCTCACCGTGGCACTGCATGACGGGCTGGCCCCGATGGCCCTGCGTGAGGCGGTGGTGCGCCCCTTCGCCGAGGCGGCGAGCGTTGCGGTGGATGTGCAGGCCTGGGAAGGCGGCGCGGCCGCGCTGCGGGCCCGGCTGGAGGGCGGGGCAGGTTGGGACGTGCTGTCGCTGACCGGGGCCGAGATGCTGGCGGGCTGCGAGGCAGGCCTGCTGGAGAAGCTCGACTGGGGCGCACTGGGCGGGCGTGACCGGTTGCTGCCGGGTGGTGCTGCCGAGTGCGGCCTGGGCGTGGCGGTGCGCGGGCTGGTGCTGGCCTGGGATCGCGACAAGATGCAGGGCAGCCCGGGCTGGGCCGAGTTCGGCGACGTGGTGAAGCATCCCGGCCGGCGCGGGCTGCGCAAGCAGGCGCGCGGCACGCTGGAGATCGCGCTGATGGCCGATGGGGTGGCGCCGGGCGAGGTGTATCGCGCCCTGCGCACCGAGGCCGGCGTGGAGCGTGCCTTCCGCCGGCTGGAGCAGCTGCGCCCCTATATCGTGTGGTGGCAGGACGATGTGGAGGCGGCGCGGCTGCTGGCCTCCGGCGAGGTGCTGATGACCAGCGCGCCGAGTTCGGGGATTGCCGAGGCGATGCGCGAGCTCGGCCGGCCCTTCGCGGTGCAATGGAACGGCGGGCTGACCAGCGTCGTTGCACTCACCATCGTGCGAGGCACCGCGAACCTGGGCAACGCCGTCCGCCTGCTGGCCCATGCCGCCGACCCTCGCGTGCAAGCGGGGCTGGCCGCGCGCGCCGTGCTGGGGCCGATGGCGCGCGGTGCGCTGGAGGGCGTGCCGCCGGAGGTGCAGGCGCTGCTGGCCACCGGGCAGCCTGCGCTGGGGACCACCCTGGCGGCGGACGAGGCGTTCTGGCGGGACAATCTGGCCAAGCTGTCGCAGCGCTTCGATGCCTGGCTCCCGCGCTGATGCTCCCGCGCGCGCACGGCTGACGGCCCGGCCGGGGCCGGGCGGGGCCATGCTGACGTTCACCGGCGTGCTGGATGCCGCCGGCACCGGGGCGATATGGGGCGAGGCGCAGAAGGCGGCCCGCAGCGGCGCCGTGGTGCTGGAGCTTTCGGCGCTGGAGGGCTGCGACACCACCGGCGCGGTGCTGCTGGCGCAGCTGGCGGCGCGGCCGGGCAGCTCGGTGCAGGGCGCGCGGCCGCAGGTGCAGGCGCTGATGGACCGGGTGGCCAAGATCGGGCCACCGCCACCGCCGCCCGTGGCACCGAACGTGACGCTGCGCGAGGCGCTGCAGGGCGGCATGGTGGCGGCGCTGGGCGGCGTGGCCTTCCTGGGCGAGGCAGCGCTGGCGCTGCTGCGGCTGCCGGCGCGTGCGCGGCAGTTCCGGTTTTCCGACCTGCTGCGCACCGCCGACCAGGCCGGGGTGCGGGCCGTGCCGCTGACGCTCCTGCTGGGCACGCTGATGGGGCTGATCCTGGCGTTCCAGAGCCTGGTGCCGATGCGCCGCTTCGGCGCCGACCTGTTCGTGGCCAACCTGGTGGCGATCAGCCTGATCCGCGAGTTGGGCCCGCTGCTGGCAGCGGTGATCCTGGCCGGGCGCACCGGCAGCGCCTTCGCTGCCGAGATCGGCACCATGAAGGTGAGCCAGGAGATCGACGCACTGACCACGATGGACATCGACCCGGTGACGATGCTGGTGCTGCCGCGCATGCTGGCGGCGATGGTGGTGATGCCGGCGCTGACGGTGATCCTGGAAATGGCGGGCCTGCTGGGCATGACGCTGGTGATGGTGGGCGCGGGCTATCCGCCGATCACGATCGGCAACCAGGTGGCGCAATGGGTGAAGCCGGAGGATTTCTTCGGCGGTATCGCCAAGGCGGTGGTGTTCGGCGCGGTGGTGGCGGGGATCGGCTGCCGGGCGGGGCTGGCCACCGGCATCGGGCCGCGGGCGGTGGGGCTTTCGGCAACCGCCGCGGTGGTCGGCGGGATCGTGGCGACGATCGTGCTGGACGGGCTGTTCGCGGTGCTGTTCTACCGGCTGGGGTGGTAGCGGTGGCGGAACGGGCAGCCGCGGTTGAGATAGAGGGCGTGGCGCAGGCCTTTGGCGGGCGGGTGATCTTCCGCGACGTTTCCGCCACGATCCTGCGTGGCGAGGTGTTTGTGATCCTGGGCGGCTCCGGCTGTGGCAAATCCACTTTGCTACGCCAGATCATCGGGTTGCTGGCGCCCAGCGAGGGCCATATCCGGGTGCTGGGGCAGGACATGTATGCCGATCGCGGCGATGTGCTGACGCGCATCGGGGTGATGTTCCAGGCCGGTGCGTTGTTCGGCTCCATGACACTGCTGGAGAACGTGATGCTGCCGCTGCAGGTCTATACCGACCTGCCGCCGGAGGCCTGCGCGCGGGTGGCGCAGGTGAAGCTGGGGCTGGTGGGCCTGGGCGATTTCGGGCGCGCGATGCCGGCGGAGATTTCCGGCGGCATGGCCAAGCGGGCGGCGATTGCCCGAGCGCTGGCGCTGGACCCGCCGCTGCTGTTCCTGGACGAGCCCTCCGCCGGGCTGGACCCGGTGACCTCTGCCGGGCTGGACCAGCTGATCCTTGACCTCCGGCGCGATCTCGGGACTACGTTCGTGGTTGTGACCCATGAGCTGGCCTCCATCCTGGCGATCGCGGACCGCTGCCTCATGCTCGACCGCGCGGCGAAGGGCGTGATCGCCGAGGGGGACCCGCGCAAGCTGCGCGAGGAGAGCGAGCACCCCACGGTGCGGGCCTTCTTTCATCGCGAAATGCCCAAGGAGGCGGGGGCGGCATGAACTTCACCCATCTGCGCGTGGGGCTGATGCTGCTGGGCAGCCTGGGGCTGGCCGTGGCGCTGGTACTGTTCCTGAGCCGCAACCGGGTCTCGGACGGGCTGCATTTCGAGACCTACTTCCGCGAGACCGTGCAGGGCATGGATGTGGGATCTCCCATACGGTTCCGCGGCGTGCGGCTGGGGCAGGTGACGGAGATGCTGCTGGCCTCGGCCGCGTATCCGGAATCCGCCGGCAGCGTGCAGGACGTGAACAACCGGCTGGTGGTGGTGCGCTTCGTGGTGGACCCGGAGAAGCTGGGCCGGGTGCCGGAGACCGCGGCGGCGGTACGGGCCGGGCTGCGGACGCGGCTGGCGGCGCAGGGGATCACGGGGCTGGTCTATATCGAGCTGGATTTCGTGACCGATGTGGATCGCGCCCGGCCGATGGCGGTGACGTGGCAGCCGTCGCTGCCGGTGATCCCCTCGGCCCCCAGCACGATCAGCCAGGTGAAGGACACGGCCGAGGAAATCGCGGCGAAGCTGCGCGACGTGGACCTGCTGCGTTTGGCGAATTCGCTGCAGGGC
This sequence comes from Acetobacteraceae bacterium, assembly GCA_027483995.1. Lineage (GTDB taxonomy): Bacteria > Pseudomonadota > Alphaproteobacteria > Acetobacterales > Acetobacteraceae > CAMDGX01. Next base: position 21,720 of record JAIXTK010000408.1, on the reverse strand, counting down.
CTGCTGGATGATGCGCGCGGGCAGATCGGCGGCGGCGAGTTGCGCCAGACCCTGTCCGAGGCGGCGCAGCTGCTGAAGACCCTGCGCGGCGGTGCGGAGTCGGCCGATATTCCCGGCCTGGTGACGGAACTGCGCGAGACCGTGGCGGCCCTGCGCAACCTGGCGGGCGGGCAGCAGAGCCGTGACCTGATCGCGGCGACGACGAAATCGGCGGAGCGGCTGAGCGAGGCGGTGACGCGGCTGCCGGCGCTGATCGCCAGCCTGGAGACGGCGGTGCGACGGGTGAACAACGGCACGGCGGATGTGCAGGCGGAATTGCTGCCGGCGCTGCGCGATGCCAGGGCGGCGGCCGCCAGCCTGCGCGACACCACCGAGACGCTGCGGCGGAACCCGGGTTCCGTGTTGAGTGCTCCCCCGCCGAGAGAGAGGCCGTGATGTTGCGCCGAATGCTGTTGGCTGCGCCACTGGTGCTGGCGGGGTGTTCGCTGGAGCGGCCCTATGCGGAGCGGCGGCAATGGCCGCTGCTGGCGCGGCGGAGCCGGGTAGACCAGCCGCGGCGAGGCGCGCCGGTGCTGCTGGTGCGCGGGTTGCGGGCCGGGCCGGGCCTGGATGTGCGCGGGCTCCAGAGCCTTCAGGCCGACGGCTCCATTCGCACCGACTACTACGAGGAATGGGCGGCGCCGCCGGCCGAAGGCGTGGAGGAGGCCGTGCGCGGCTGGCTGGCAGCCAGCGGGCTGTACAGCGCTGTGATCGCCTCCGGCAGCCGGGTGGAGGCGGACCTGGTGCTGGAGGGCGAATTGACCGGGATGTGGACCATCCCGGCGACGCGGCAGGCGCATGTGGCGGTGGGGATGACGGTGCTGGCGCAGCGGCCGCCGACCACGCGGGTGGTGCTGCAGCGGCGCTTCACCGCCGAGGCGCCGATGGCCGGCACCTCCGCGCGCGAGGCGGTGGAGGCACAGACCACGGCGCTGGCATTGGTGCTGGCGCAGATGGAGGCGGCGCTGCGGAGCTAGGCGAAGGCGCCTACCTGCGGACCCGCTCCACGTTCCAGAACACCGGATACTGCGTGCGCGGCAGCCCCACGAGATCGGCCCGGCGGGCGATCGGGCGGCGGATGATGCCGGTGGCGATGTAGGGGAAGGTTTCGTAGAAGCGGGTTTGGATCTTTTCGATCACCTGCATCTGCGCCGCGGGCGTGGCGGCATCAAGGAAATCCTCGCTCATCAGCTTGTGCAGGGTCTCGTCGCAGGGCCAGCCATAGAGGTTGCGGCCGTCGCAGCGGGAGACCAGGGGCGCGCTGCTGATCGGGCTGGAAAGCGAGATGCCGCCCCAGAAGGTGAAGGCGAGATGCCAGCCGTTCGGGTTCTGCGACGGCGGGTCCTTCACGTTGCGGCGGGTGAGGATGGTGGACCAATCCATGGTTTGCACCACGACGTTGACGCCGGCGCGGCGAAGCTGGTCGGCGGTGATCAGGGCGAGCATGTGGATGTCCGCCTGGTCGGCGGGATCCAGCAGGATGATGGGCTCACCGCGATAGCCGGCTTCGGCCAGCAGCGCGCGGGCACGTTCCAGGCTGGCCTGCTTCCACGGCCCGGTGGCGATGTCGGTGGCATACGGCGTGCCGCAGACGAACAGGGCGTAGCATTCCTCGGCATAGGCGGGCTCGCTGGCGATGGCCTCGTTGTAGAGCTTCTGGTCCATCAGCAATTGCAGCGCGGCGCGGGCCTTGGGGTTGTTGAAGGGCGGCACGAGCGCGTTGGGGCGGATGGTGCCGATGACGCCGGCATTGTTCAGCACCTCCACCGTGATGTCCCGGTTGGCGCGCAGAAGGGGGATGAGGTCGGCGGGCGGGGGGTCGATCAGGTCGATCTCGCCTTTCATCAGCGCCTGGGTGAGGGTGGAGGGATCGGGCAGGTAGCGCCATTCCACCACATCGAACTTCACCACCTTGCCGCCGGCGTAGCCATCGGCCGGTTCGGCGCGCGGGATATAGGCGGGGTTGCGGCGGTAGGTGGCGCGGTGGCCGGGCTGGTAGCCGGCGGCATCCCAGATGAAGGGGCCGGAGCCGATGACGGTTTTCACCTGCTCGAACGCGTCGATGCTGGCTTCCTGCTCACGCATCACGAAGGGGGCGAGGACGGAGGTGGCAAGCACGTCCATCACGGGGCCGAAGGGCTTGGAGAGTTGCAGGCGCAGGGTGCGGGCATCCACCGCCTCGATGGAAGCCACGCGGGGCATCATGGCCTGGCCGGTGGTAACGCGCCGCGCCCAGCGCTTGATGGAGGCGGCGACATCCTGGGCGCGAACGGGCGAGCCATCGTGAAAGGCCAGGCCCGGGCGCAGGGTGAAGGTCCAGGTGAGGCCGTCGGGCGAGGTTTCCACGCTCTCGGCCATCTGCAGGCGGGGCTTGAGGTTGGAATCGAGCGTGACCAGCACGTCGTACACCAGCTGGGCGTGGGTGACGGTGATGGCCGCGCTGGTCCAGATCGGGTCCAGCACGCGCAGGTCGCCGGCCGGGGCGTAGCGCAGCACGGATTGGGCGCTGGCGGGCAGGGCCATGAAAAGGGCGAGCAGCAGGGCGGCGATCTTGCGCATTTGGGTCTCCCGGTTGGGGCGACTATGTCGGCGTGGCGGCGGGCCGTCCATCGGGGTTGAGGTGTCGTGATCGGCGCCGCACAATTGAGGGAACGCGGAGGGGACTGGAATGAAGCAGGTGCAGCTGGCGGCCTATGGGGTGCCCGAGCAGGTGGTGCGGTGCAACGAGGTGCCGGATGTCGGCGCGCCGGGGCGGGGCGAGGTGGTGTTCGATGTGCTCGCCTTCCCGATCAACCCTGCGGATATCGCGTTCTGCACCGGGCATTACCGCCTGAAGCCGCCGCTGCCGGCCACGCCTGGGGCGGAGTGCGTGGGGCGCGTGACGGCCGTGGGCGCGGGCGTTTCGCACGTGGCGGTGGGTGACCATGTGATCAACCTGCAGCGCGAGAACTGGACGCAGCGGCGCTTGGTGCGGGGCGAGGACGTGATCGCCATTCCGAAGGGCATTCCGCTGCGCCAGGCGGCGATGCTGCGGATCAACCCGCCGACGGCGCAGCTGCTGCTGAGCGACGTGACGAAGCTCTCGGCCGGGGATTGGGTGGTGCAGAACGTCGCCAATTCCGCGGTGGGGCGGCTGGTGATCCGGCTGGGCCGGGCGCAGGGCATTCGCACCGTGAACGTGGTGCGGCGGGAGAGCCTGTTCGCCGAGCTTCATGCGATGGGGGCGGATGCCTGCGTGGTGGATGGGCCGGACCTGGCCGAGCGTGTGGCCGCGGCCACGGGTGGATCGCCCGTGAAGCTCGGCATCGATGCGGTGTGCGGCGAGGCGTTGTCGCGCATTGCCGCCTGCGTGGCCGATGACGGCGCGGTGGTGACCTATGGCGCGATGAGCGGGGGGCAGCCGGTGATTGACCGGAACGACCTGATGTTCCGCGGGGTGACGCTGAGCGGCTTCATGCTGGGGCGGTTCCTGGGGCGGCGCTCGCTGGCCGAGATCCGGTCGATCTTCGCGACACTGGGTGCCGAGATGCTGGCGGGGAAGCTGGATGCGCCGGTGGCGGAGGTTTACCCGATCGAGCGGATCGCCGAGGCGGTGGCGCATGCGCAGCGGGATGCGAAGGGCGGGAAGATCCTGGTGGCGCCGAACGGGGAGATTTAAGGAAGCGGTTCTTTTTTGAAAAAAGAACCAAAAAACTTTTCACACTCGATGCGGAAGGGCTCGGCCCATCCGCATCAAACAAATGAAGTTTTTTTGCTTCTTTTTGTTCACAAAAAGAAGGCCTTCCTTATTCCCCCCTTCCGGAGAACGCCAGCATCCGTTCCTGATGCTGATCATTGGCCAGCGTGTTCCGCCGTGTGCTGGCGTTGAGGCGTTCGGCGGCGGATTGGGCCCAGCGGCGCAGCAAGGGGGCGAGGCGGGTGGGCAGGGTGCCGCCGTTGGCCTGCGCGGTCGTGCGGAGCGAGGCGCGCCAGGAGGGTGAGACGAAGCGGGTGAAGATGTCGTCTTCCAGGGAGGTGATCGCGGCGTAGGTGCCGGGGTCGCCCTGGCGGCCGCCACGGCCGAAGAGTTGGCGGTCGATGCGGGCGCTTTCGTGGAATTCGGTGAGGATCACGTGCAGGCCGCCGGCTTCGCGGACCGCGGGCGTGAGTTTGATGTCGGTGCCGCGGCCGGCCATGTTTGTGGCGACGGTGACACGGCCGGGGGCACCGGCACGGGCGATGATGCCGGCTTCCTCTTCGTGGCGCTCGGCGTTCAGTACCTCGGGCGCGAGGCCGGCGGCGGTGAGTTTTTCGCCCAGGAGGTGCGAGGCGGCGACGCTGCGGGTGCCGATGAGGACGGCGCGGCCCTGGACGACCTTTTCGGCAGCGTTCCGGACGATGGCAGCCCATTTGGCGTCTTCGGTGGCGTGGATGGTGAGGCCGAGGTTGCGGCGGCGGGAGGGGTGGTGGGTGGGGATGCGCAGCACGCGCAGGGCGTAGACGGCGCGCAGCTCGTCGGCGATTTCGGCGGCGGTGCCGGTCATGCCGCAGAGGTGGAAGTAGCGGCGGAAGAAGCGCTGGTAGGTGATGCGCGAGAGGGTGGAGCGGCGGCCGGTGATCTCCACGCCTTCCTTGGCTTCCACCATCTGGTGCAGGCCGCGTTCCCAGGAGCGGTCGGGCATGATGCGGCCGGTGAATTCGTCCACGATCTGCACGCGGCCCTCGGCGACGACGTATTGCTGGCCGCGATGGTACCAGTGGCGGGCCTGCAGCGCCTGTTCGGCCAGTTCCTCCCGCGCGCGGCGGATGGCCCAAAGGCCCGGCCGGCCTTCGGCCAGGGTGGCGAGCCGGGCGCGTCCTTGGTCGGTGAGGTGGAGCGAGCGCTCGGCGGGGAGCAGGCGGTAGTCCTGGCCGGGTTCCAGATGGGCGGCGAGATCGAGCGCGCCGGCGTAGAACTCGGCGGTTTCGGCCGGGCCGTCGCCGCCGGAGAGGATGAGGGGGGTGCGGGCTTCGTCCACCAGCACGCTGTCGGCCTCGTCGACGATGGCGACATGAAGGCCGCGCAGCATGAGCGGGGCGGGGCGGCCGCCCATCAGGCTGTCCACCAGCAGCCGCGGCCGGGCGCGGCGGGCGCCGAGGGCCATGCGGTCGCGCAAATAGTCGAACACCAGGTCCTTGTTGGTGCAGTAGGTGACATCGGCGGCATAGGCGGCGGCGTGGGCCTCCGGCGGGTCGTTGAGCACCACGAGGCCGGTGGAAATGCCAAGGGCGGCAAGCACGGGGCGGAGTTGCCCGGCGTCGCGCGCGGCGAGGTATTCGTTGACGGTGACGACGTGAACGGGGCGGCCGGCCAGCGCGAAGGCAACGGAGGGCAGCAGGGCGGTGATGGTCTTGCCCTCGCCGGTGTCCATCTCCGCCAGCGCGCCCCGCAGCATGGCCGCACCGCCCATGAGCTGCACGGTATGGTGGCGCAGGCCGAGCACGCGGCGGCTGGCCTCGCGCGCCAGGGCAAAGGCTTCGGCGGCGAGATCGGGGCGCAGGCCATGCTTGACGAGGGGCGCCCGCAGGGCGTCGGCGCGGTCGCGCAGGGCAGGGGCGGAGAGGTCGGCCAGGGTGGGGGCGAGGGCTTCCACCTGGGCAGCGAAGCGGGCGAGGCTGGCGCGCTGCCAGGGGGCCAGCGGGCGGCGGGTCAGGCCGGACCAGGCCGCGGTCAGCGCGGCATCCAGCCGGTTCCACTTCGGGTCCGGCTGTTCCGGATAGGGGGTGCCGGCGGCGAAGCCGAGCGCGCGGCGGCGGGCGGCGATCATGCCTGCAGGCGTGTGAGCAGGAGCTGGCGCAGGCGGCGCCAGAGCTGGTCGCCCAGCGGTTCCCAGGCGTGCTCGAAGCGGACATGGGCGCGGGCGCCGAAGGCCTCGGCGGGGGCGCCGGGGGGGAGTTCGATGTCGACCTGGAAGACGCGGGCGAGGGTGCGCAGCCCGTCGGGGTCGCGCGGGTGCGGGGCGAATGCGCCGCCGCCGGTGGTGGCCAGCGCCCGGCTGGGCAGTTCGTCGCGCCCGCCCGGAACTTCGCGGACGAGGCGGGCAGGCAGCGCCTCGCCGAGATGGCCGGCGAGCTTCACCTGCACGGAGAGGAGGCGGCTGCGGACGAGGTCGATATCGTCCTGCGGGATGGCGGCGCGGATGATGCGTGGGCCGTCCGGCGGCAGCGCATAGGCGAGGATCTCGCCTTCCTTGAGGTATCGGCCGGGCAGGTCGGCGGGGCGGGCGATGGCCAGCGTACCGGCGGCGCGGGCGCGGGCGACGAGGTTGGCCTGGCGGCGCTGTTCGTGCGCCAGCTCGGCGCGGGCCTGGGCCAGCTCTGTTTCGGTGATGGCGGCTTCCACGCGGTTGGTGAAGCGCTCGGCGGGCAGGCGGGCTTCGAATTCGGCGACGCGGGCGCGGGCGCGGGCGAGGCGGGCGGCGAGGAAGGGGTCTTCGCTTTCGCTCACGGGGTCACCGGCGGAGAGCGCGGTGCCGGGGGGGGCGAGCAGGCGGGTGACGACGCCATCGGTGCCGGCGCGGACGATGGCCGCTTCCGGCAGCCAGACCACGCCCTGCGCCGAGGTGTGCAGCGGGGCGGGTACGAGCAGCAGCAGCGCGGCGAGGCCGGCGATGGCGCCGAAGGTGAGGCCCACGGCGCGGCTGCGGTGGCGGCGCAGGCGCGGGCTGGCAACAACGTGGCGCAGCATCTTGGCCAAGGGCAGCACGAGGCCGGTGGCCAGCGTCCAGGCGGCGAGCGCCATTCCGATGGTGAAATACTCCCCGGCCAGGAACAGGGCGATGGAGAGCATCACCCCCTGGCGGTAGAGCCAGGCGGCGGGCGCGTAGAACAGGAACCAGGCGCGCTCGCCCGGGGTGTGCGGGTGGGCCTGTTGCGGCGGGGTGGCGAAGAGGTGGGTTTCGACCAGCTGGCCCCAATACTGCGTGGCACGCTGGGCCAGGTTGGGGATCTCGATCGCGTCGGCCAGCATGTAGTAGCCGTCGTAGCGCAGCAGCGGGTTGGCGTTGAACAGGATGGTGGTGGCGCCGGCGGCGAGCATCACGTTGAAGGCGATGGAGCGGGCGAAGCCGGGCTCGATGGCGACCCAGGCCAGGGTGGCCAGCGCGCCGATGGCCAGTTCCACCACCATACCGGCGGCGCCGACCACCACGCGGTCCCAGCGCGAGCGGAAGCCGGAGGCGGCGGAGGCGTCGATATAGGGCAGCGGCAGCAGCACCAGGAACATCACGCCCATGTCGTGTACCGCGCCGCCGCGGTGCCGGACGGCGAAGCCATGGCCGAGTTCGTGCAGCAGCTTGATGGCCGGCAGGATCACGGCGAGCAGCAGCAGGTTGCCCTCGGCCAGCACGCGGTCGCCGAGATGGGCGGTGAGATCGGGCCAGTGTTGCGCAACCAGAACGGTGGCCGAACCCACCAGCGCCAGCCAGAGGGCGAAGCCCAACCGGCTGAACAGCGGGCCGACCAGGGGCAGCAGGCGGGTGAGGAAGCGGTCCGGGTTCCACAGCCGCAAGCGCAGCGCCATCGGGTTCAACAGGTTCTGCGTGAGCTTCCGGCGGGCGAGGCGGCCGTGGCGCTCGAAGATCTCGTGCGTGTCCGGCGGCGCGTCGCCTTGCAGCAGGTCGGCGGCGTGGAGCTGGCCGAGCAGGGCGATCACCTGGTCTTGCCCAAGCGCGGCTTCGCCCTGGCTGGCGGAGATTTCGGTCCAGACCTCGTCCACCGTGCGGCTGCCGTCGAGTGCTGCGATCAGCGCCCAGGCCGGCGGGGCAAGGCGGTGGACGCGGCCGGTGAGGGGATCCGTCAGCACATACCAGGGGGCGCCGCGGTAGCGGTGCAGGCGTATCTCGGCATGTTCGCGCAGGCGTGGGCGCAGGTGGCGAACGCGATACCAGGCGGCGGAAAGGAAGGGTTCGGCTTCTGCCATCCGCTACGGCAACCAGTGCCAGGCAAACAGGCGCAGCCAGTCCACGATGGAATGGGTCCAGATCCAGAGCAGGCGCTGCGGGCCGGTTTCGATCTTGGCAATCCCCTCCATGCCCGGGCGCAGTGTGGCGGCATCCGGGGTTTCCAGCTTGGCCTCCACGCGGAAGAAATTGCGGCCATCCTCCGCCACGGCGACGGGGGTGACGCGTTCCACGCGCACCGGCAGGCGGGCGGTGGGCTGGCTGGCCAGGGCGAGCAGGCCGTGCTGGCCGGCGGCGAGCCAGCGCACCTCGCGCTCATCCGCCTGGATCACCAGGCGCCAGGCATCGAGCGGGGCGAGTTCGAACAGCACCTTGCCGCGCTCCACCGGGGACCCCAGCGTCTGGCGCAGATCGCCGCTGACCACGATGGCGTCGAACGGGGCGACGATGCGGCTGCGGGCGAGTTTCTCCTCTGCGAGGCTCATCTCCGCCTCAGCCTGGGCGAGCTGGGCGGCGACAACGGCGAGCGTTGCACGTTCCCCCTTCGCCAGGGCCTCGCGGTGCTTCTGGGCGAGCTTCTCGCGCTCGGCGATCCATTTCAGCCGGTCGAGCACCAGGTCGCGGTCGTCCAGTGTCGCGAGGGTGTCGCCTTGCTTCACGATATCGCCGGCGCGGACGGGGGCGGAGCGGAGGTAGCCGTCGAACGGGACGACGGCGGCGCGCTGCACCTCGCCTTCCACCACGGCCCGGGCGGCGACGCGGTACTCGCCTTGCACCATGGCGAGCGTGGCGAAGAGGGCGAGGGCCAGGACAGTGCCGAGCTTGAGGGCGGGGCGGGCGGGGCCAAACAGGGCGTGCAGCCCCTGCTCCAGCAGGTCCCGGGCGCGGCCACTGATCCAGCGGCGCTCGGCGGCGTGCAGGCCGATCACAGGGCCGGTCAGCGCCGCGACGGTTTCGGCCAGGGCCAGTTCGTCGGGCGTGAAGGGGCTGGCGTGGCGTTCCAGCGTGAGCACGGCGGCGGGCTTGCCGCCGGGGCCGGGCAGGACAACGGAAGCGAGGCCGCCACGGGTGCCGCTGGCGGTGTGCAGGGCGCGGTGCGCGACCGTCACGCGGCGTGGGCCACCTTCCGGTTCCGGCAAAGCGAGGGTGGCATTCTGGGTCAGGGCCTCGTCCATCGCCTCGGCCAGGGCATCGGCGATGCGGCTGCCCTTCTGGAAATCCGCGGCGTGGGAGACGGCCTGGAGTGCCACGCCGTCGCGCCGGGCGAGACCGAGTGCGGCGCGGTCGAGGGACAGGCGGGTGGCCAGGGTGTTCACCAGCGCCATGGCGCTGGCGGTGAGGCCGCGGTGCTCGCCGGTGGCAGCCAGGATATCGAGCCCGGTGGCGGCGATGCCGATGCGGGCGCGCGCTGCCTCCAGCGGCTGGCGCCAGCGCCAGGCATCCAGCCATCCGGCGGATGCGCGCAGCTGGCGGCCGATCGCCTCCGGGTCGGTGCGGTCCATGCCGCCGGCGACGGTAAGGGTGACGGCGATCACGGCATTGTGTTCGCCGTCGGGGCCCAAGGGCTGGGCGATGAACAGGGCCATGGTGCCCTGGATCGGGGTGCGGCCCCAGGCGGCGATGGTGCGGGCCTCGGCCAAAGCGCGCTCGGCGAGGCGGGCGAGATCGGCATTGTCGCGGGCGGAGGGGGTGCCGGGGGCGGGCCAGCTGGCCTGTGGGTGGGTGCCGCCCTCGGCGGTGCGCAGCAGCAGCAGCCCACCGGTGGCGCCGGCCAGGGATTCGCATTGCAGCGCGAGCCAGGCTGCGAAGTACTCCGCCTGGGGAGCAGAATCGTCGTGCAGGATGGCCCAGAGCCGGGCGCGGCGCTCCGTGGCCCGGTCCCCCGGGGGGGCGACGGGGCGGGCAGCGGCGTCGCGAGGCGTCGGGGTCGTCTCCGACATTGTGTCCTTGGGGTGATGGCCGGCGGCGGGGCGCCGCCGGGGGATACTGGACCAGCGGATCGGGTGCATAAAGGGTAAAGCGGCCGCGCCGGCAACGACTTGCCGGGGCGGGCCTGGCTGGCGCAGGCTCACAGCCCTGGTTGGGGGTGCGATGGCAGGAATACGCGTGATCGGGATGGTGGCGGCGGTGGTTCTGGCGGGGCCGGCATCGGCGCAACCGCTTGCCGCCCGCAGCTTCGATTGCGTGATCGAACCTGAGCAGGTGGTGAAGCTGGCCAGCCAGGCGACCGGGCTGATCACGCGGCTCGATGTGGACCGCGGTGACATGGTGGCAAAGGGCCAGGTGCTGGGCACGCTGTCAGATGATGTGGAGCGGGCGAACCTGGCGCTGGCGCGGGCGCGGGCCACGAACGACCACGACATCGCCGGCACCCAGGCGCGGCTGGCCTATCTGCAGCGCAAGCATGGCCGCGCCAGCCAGCTTGCCACCGGCAATCTCGTCTCGCGCAACAGCAGCGAGGAGGCGGAGGCGGAAATGAAAGTGGCGGAAAACCAGCTTCGCCTGGCCGTGCTGAACCGCGAGGTGGCGCAGCTGGAAGTGGCGCAGGCGGAGGCGCTGCTGCGCCAGCGCGCGCTGGTGAGCCCGATCGATGGCGTGGTGATGGAGCGCCTGCTGCGGGTGGGCGAGTTCCGGCACGACCAGAGCCCGGTGTTCACGCTGGCGCAGGTGGATCCGCTGCGGGTGGAGGTGTTCGTGCCGGCGGCACTGCACGGGCAGGTTCGGGCGGGGATGGTGGCGCAGGTGATGCCGGAACTGCCAGGCGCGCAGCCTGTGGCCGCACGGGTGTTGGTGGTGGATCCGGTGATGGATGCGGCCTCCGGCACGTTCGGGGTGCGGCTGGCCGTACCCAATCCGGACAAGGCGCTACCGGCCGGCGTGCGCTGTGCCGTGCGATTCGGCCCCGAAACACGCTGAGTTCGCTGGTGCACACTTCGTTTTTGTGATGGCAAAGCGCCCAGCCTGGTAATGGTTGCGCATTGCGGAACAGAGCACGCGGGTGCAAGATTAACGTGTCGCAAAGATGGGAGGACGCGGCCGCTCGGCCGCCCATGCTGGCGATCGCAGGGTTGTGTCCGCGCCCTGGAACCGAGCCGTGCCCACGTTGCCGCGGCCTCGCCGCCGGACGGCGTTGATTTCTGAGACGGAGTACCGCCATGCCCTGGCCGTTCGGACCCGACGAGATGGGCGACAGCGCCGGCGACCGCGATGGACGGGACGCGAACCGGCATGACCGGCGGCTGAAATGGCGCAAGCAGCGGCGTTCGGCCAAGCATGAGGCGGCGCCGGCCGCGCGCCCCGCGGCCAACCCCGTACTGTTCGAATCCTACGAGCCCCGGCTGCTGCTGTCTGGCGTGCCGGCGGGCACGGTGCTGGCCAGCGGCACCGGCAGCGCCGAGTTCCTGGATGCCGACGACACGAAGGTTACGGCGACGCTGACCGGGCCCGGGCAATTCGTTGTGGTGCAGGGTGCCGCACTGCCGACGCTGCTGATCACCGGCACGGATACCACCAGCACCTTCACCCTCGGCGGCGTTGGCGGCAACGGGCGGGTGAACCTGGAAGGGGTGACGCTGTCGGGGCCGATGGCCTTCTTCACCGCCTCCAGCACGGATCCGGTGAGCAGCTTCACGGTGCAGGGCGCGGTGCAGAGCATCGTGCTGGGCAATGTGCGCGACATGGTGCTGTCCTCCACCGCCGCGATCGGCAGCGTAGCGGTGGAAAGCTGGCAATCCGGCGGCGTGGTGGCCAACGGCATCGTGGCGCCCTCGCTGGGCAGTCTGGAAAGCGCCGGCCAGCTCAACATGAGCATGACGCTGACCAGCCTGGACCTCGCGCTGGGCAGCGTGCTCGCGGGCGCGCTCACAGGCGGGATGTGGCAGGTGGCCGGCGATATCGGCACCATCGCGGTGCGCTCGGTGGGCGCGGGCTGGAGTGCCGACGTGGTGGGGCGCACCGGCACGGTGGCCACCGGCGGCATCTTCTCCGGCACGCTGGCCACCAAGGCGATCGATGTGTTCGCGGTGGGCGGCAGCCTGGTGGGCGCACACCTGATGGTGGGTGCCACGCTGGGCGCCGATGGCAAGCTGAGCGGCACCGGGGTGGATGCCGACAGCTTCGGCGCCGGGTTCATCGGCCAGCTGCGCGTGGCCGGCGCTGTCATCGGCGCGCGGATCCATGTGGGCGTCGATCCCGTGAACGGCGTGTTCGACGACGGCGACGACGTGGTGCGCGGCGGCTCGGCCAGCCGCATCCAGACGCTGATGGTGGGCGGGCGGATCGACAGCACCAGCCGCATCGTTACCGGCGTGCTGCCGCCGAGTTTCTTCGCCGGCGGCCGCAGCTACACCCCGGCCGGCGCGCCCCGCACCCTGGCAACCTCGCCCGGGGACCGCACGCTGCCGACGCTGTCGGCGGCCCTGGTGAACGACACCGGGCCGAGTGCCACTGACGGCGTAACGGCCGAGGGGGCGGTTGCCGGCCGCGCCATCGATGCGGGCGGGATCGTGGCGCTGCGTGGCGGGCTGGACGGCACGCCGGCGGCGGATTTCACCGATTTGGTGCTGTTCCTGGATGCGCAGGGCAGCTTCATGCTCACCGCCGAGGACATGGCCGAACTGGCCGGCGGCGCGCTGGCCGAAGGGCCGCATGTGCTGCACCTGGTGGCGGTGGATGCCTCCGGCAACACGCGCACGCTGGATTTGCGCTTCACCTACAGCAACACGCAGATCGTGGCGGGGCTGGCCAGCGACACCGGCGTTTCCGCCAGCGACGGGATCAGCAGCGACTATGCCGTCAGCGGCACGGTGACCGGCGGCGTGAAGATCGACAGCGCCCTGGTGGGGCTGGACAAGGCGGCGGACACGGTGCTGGCCCTGGATGGGGCGGGGATCTTCAGCCTGTCCAAGGCGCAGATGGATGCGCTGGCGGGCGGCGCGGTGGGCCAGGGTGCCCATGTGCTGCGCCTGGCGGTGACGGATGCCAACGGCATCACCACCACCCGCGAGCTTTCCTTCACCTATGATTCCGTCGCGCCAAAGATCGGCTCCTTCGGCCTGACCGCCAGTTCCGACACCGGTACGGCTGGCGACAACATCACCGCCGCCGCCCGCGTGGGGCTGCTGGGCTCCGCCGAGGGTGCCGCGGTGGCCACGCTGGGCAGCGCCAAGGCGCTGGTGGCGGCCAATGGTGGCTTCCAGTTTGCCGACGTGGTGCTCGTGGATGGCGACAACAAGCTGTCGCTGACCCTCTCCGACCTCGCCGGCAACACCGCGACCACGACATTGACGATCAACCGCTCCGGCAGCGTGTCCGCCGATGCCGCGATCACCTGGAACCAGGCGACGCTGGAGGCGGTGCGCCGCGCTTCCATGTATCCGGAGACGGCGACGCGCATCATGGCGATGGTGGGCATCGCGCAGTTCGACACGCTGGCGGCGATCGAGAATTCCGCGGCGTTCCTGGTGCGGCAGAGCTTCTCCGGCGACATCGATACCGGGCTGGCGTTGGCCAAGGCCGCGCACACCGTGCTGTGGGCGTCCTTCCCGAACCAGCGCACCAGCCTCGACGAGATCCTGGCCACTGCGATGGCGGCGGTGCCGGACGGGGCGGCCAAGACCAACGCGCTGGCGCTGGGCGGGTCGATCGGGCAGGCGGTGGTGGATATCCGCGCCGCCGACGGCTCGGCCAACTACGTGGCGTATCTCGCCAGCGACACGCCGGGCCGCTGGCGGCCCACTGCGCCGAGCTTCGAGGTGGCGGAGGAGCCGCAATGGGCGGAGCTGACCCCGTTCGCGCTTTCCAGCGCCAGCCAGTTCCAGCTGCCGCCGCCGCCCGATCTCACCAGCGCCGAATATGCCGCCGCGCTGGCCGAAGTGCGCGAGCTGGGCTCGGCCACCAGCGCCACGCGCACGGCCGACCAGGCCCAGCAGGCGCAGTTCTGGTCCGACGGGCGCGGCAGCTACACGCCACCGGGGCACTGGAACCAGATCGCCCAGCAGATCGCGCAGTCCCAGGGCAATTCGCTGGCCGCCAACGTGCGGCTGTTCGCCAAGCTGAACGTGGCACTGGCGGATGCGGCGATCGCCTCCTGGAACACCAAGTTCGCCTACAGCCTGTGGCGCCCGATCGACGCGATCCAGCAGGCCGACCTGGACGGCAACGCGGCCACAACGAAGGACGAGGCCTGGCTGCCGCTGCTGATCACGCCGCCGCACCCGGAATACGTCTCTGGCCATTCCACCTTCAGCGCCGCGGCGGCCACGGTGCTGCAGGCCAGCTTCGGCGACGTGGCGTTCAGCACCACCTCCTTCACCCTGCCGGGCGTCACGCGCAACTACACCAGCTTCCAGCAGGCGGTGGATGAGGCCGGGCGCAGCCGCATCTATGGCGGCATCCACTTCGAGTTCTCCAACGCGGGCGGCAAGACGCTCGGCACACAGGTGGCCGGGGCCGCGTTGGCGCGGTTCAACCTGTCGCAGGACACGCAGGGGCCGAACGTGATCGCCTCCATCTTGCCGGGGGTGACGAACAAGAATGTCACCGTCTCCGGCCAGGTGCTGGACAACCTCTCGGGCGTGTCGGAAGCCAGCTACAGCATCGATGGCGGGCCGGCCCAGGCGCTGACATTGGACGGGCAGGGCCGCTACAGCATCGCCACGGCCTTCGCGCTGGATGGCACGCAGGATGCGCTGCACACGATCAGCATCTCGGCCAAGGACGTGGCGGGGAATGCGGCCAAGGCCGTGACGCGCAGCTTCCGCCTGGATACGCGCCTGCCGGTGATGTCCTTGGCGAGCCTGGCCGAGGGCGACAACTTCAGCAGCGTATCCCGCCTCACCGGCGTGGCGGGGCCGACGGGATCGACGCTCAGCAAGCTGACCTACAGCTTCGACAAGGGGCCGGCGACCAGCATCGGCTTCGACAGCACGACCGGTGCCTATGACGCGGCGCTGACCCTCGGCGACCTCGATATCGGCGCCCATACGCTCACGATCACCGCGACCGACGCGGGCGGCAACGCCGCCACGCTCACGCGTGGGCTGACGCTTTCGGCCCTGGCGCCGTTCCAGCTGACCGCGATCTCCCCCACTTCAGGCGAGAGCGATGTCGGCTCCACCGAGCGGCCGGAGATCCGTTTCTCCCGCGCGGTGAAGATCAACACGCTGACGGCGGACAGCTTCTATGCCAGCGCGGCGGACGGCACGAAGCTGGCCGGCACGATCGTGCCCAACCAGGACGGCAGCTCCGCGATGCTGTTTCTGGATGCGCCCATGCCGGGCGGGGCCACGATCACCGTGACGGTGGACGGCTCGCGCATTCGCGCCGCCACCGACGGTGCGTTCCTGGATGCCAACCTGGATGGCGTGGCCGGCGGGCTGCGCCAGGTGAGCTTCACCACGGTCAGCCTCACCGCCGTGGCCGGCACGGTGCTGCGCGGGCGGGTGGTGGACCCGGGCCCAGACCTGCAGCCGATGACCTTCGACGACATGCGGCGCGGGCCGGATGGCGTGATCTACACGCCGGACGACGTGTTCCTGAACCCGATCGCGCATGCCAAGGTCTATGTGCTGGGCATGGAGGACCGTTTCGTCTTTACCGACGCGAACGGGTTCTTCGAGATGACGAACCTGCCGGCCGGCACCGTGAAGGTGGCGATCGACGGGCGCACGGCCACCAACGCGCCGGTGGGCGTGTTCTGGCCCGAGATGGTGATGGATTCTGAGCTGCGGCCCGGAGAGGTCAACACGTTGATGGATACGATGGGCAGCGCCGAGGAGCGCGCGTCCCATGCCGGGCGGCAGGAGGTGTACCTGCCGCGCGTGGCCACCACGATCTTCTCGCTGGTGAGCGACAGCGTGCCCACCACGGTGGGTGTGGACCAGAATTCCGCGCCGAACCTGACCGACAGCCAGCGCGGCGCGCTGAAGCTGACGGTGGATCCCGGCAGCATCATCGGCGCGGACGGCCAACCGCTGACTGACGCGCAGATCGGCCTGTCCACCGTGCCGCCGGAACTGGTGCGCGACATGCTGCCGCCGGGCGTGCTGCAGCACACCTTCGACATCACGATCCAGGCGCCAGGGGCTGCCACCTTCGCCACGCCGGCGACCATTTCGTTCCCGAACGTGTTTGGCGCAGCCCCCGGCACCAAGCTGAACATCCTGAGCTTCGACCACACCACCGGCATGCTGGTGATCAACGGCACCGCCACCGTCTCCGAAGACGGGCTCACGGTGGTGTCCGACGAAGGGGCCGGCGTGCGCGCGCCGGGCTGGCACGGCATCACGCCGCCGGGCGGCTGCAACCCCGCCGGCGGTGCGCCGCCAGACCCGGTGCCGCCGAGCAAGGACGAGAAGGTCAACGAGCACGCCCCGCAGGCGCTCACCTTCCTCACCGCCAGTGCCGCGGCGGACAACTTCACCGCCTTGCAGTGGAATGCGCCGCAGGCGACCAAGGCGCTGCCGCCGCTGCCGCCGATCCCCGGGTGCGAGGTGCCGCCGCACAACCCGGATACCAAGACCCAGCCCTTCATCAGCGTCACCATCGAGGTGGACGGCGCGCTCGGCCAGTTCGCCAAGCCGGTGAACGGCAGCCTGGACCTGGTGAGCCAGTCCTTCACCCTGTCGGCCGGCACCGGCATCACCAAGAAGTTCGACTTCGACCCCAAGACCTATGCCGAGATGTTCAAGGGCGGCAACGGCTTCGCCGACCTGAACAACGACCAGCTGTACGGCGCGCGCATCAAGATCACCGAGATCCGCCAGAACGCCGACGGCAGCCGCACGCGCGACATCTACACCTACTACCAGAACCGCTTCGTGGCGGCGGTGGAGGAAACCTCCGCCTCCAAGCAGAGCGGCGACCTGATGGCGTTCTTCCGTACCAACACCGATGGCGTGGTGCGCACGAACAAGGTGGAACTGTTCCTGCCGAACAGCGTGCAGACCAGCTTCACCGGTGGCGGCGCGCCCTTCACCCTGGCCGGCAACTACAGCGGCAACGGCACGCTGGTGGGCAAGTTCGACCCGAGCGTGGCGGGCTACGACCAGAAATCCGCCTTCAATATCCAGGTGAACGACGCCAAGGGCGCGCTGACCGTGGGCGCCGTAACGGCGGTGGGCACCGGCACGGCGCCCACCAAGATCAGCGTGGACGAGGCGGGCTACCGGACCGAACTGAGCCGCGCGCTGCAGGCGATCAGCCTGGTGACGCTGCCGGGGGCTGACACCAAGTTCGGAACCGCAGACGACACCACGCGCTACTTCTACGACTACGGCGGCGGGGTGACGCTGATGACCCTGCCCGGCAAGGACGGCAAGGCAGGCACGGCCGACGACGTGACCATCAACGTGGTGGCGGCCGGCAACAAGCTCGGTGCCATCGGCCCGTCGTTCATCGCCGAATTCGGCAAGTTCCTGCCGGACAAAGTGTACACCGGCAAGGACTACACCGCCATGCTGGACCAGCAGGTGGCGGCAATGAAGGCGGCGGTGGTGGAAGACTACGCCGTCGCCGGCAAGCAATACCAGGTGGTCGCGGCCAATGCGGGCGCAGACGTGACGATGTCCTGGCAGGACACGTTCTTCGGTGCATCGAAATCGCTGGTGTACGGGTTCGCGGATTTCGACCGACTGACCAAGTACATGTCCACCTACCTGCCCCTGCGGCCGGCTGGCGGTGCGGGCGCCACCATTGGCCAGGCGGCGCTGGAACATGCGATCGCCGAAGGGTTGAACTTCAAGGTCGTCAATTCCGGCCAGTTCGGTGTGGCGATCAACTTCGACTGGACGAGCGGCGCCACCTTCGCGCAGTACGTGGCCAACACCGTCAGCCACGAACTGGCGCACACCTTCGGCCTGAACGACGCCTATGTGAACATCGCGGGCAAGGGCTCGCCGCCGGTGAACCCGCCCAACGACATCATGCGTTCGGGCAACATCGCCGACGGCAACCTGTCCTTTGCCGCCACCAACGTGGCGCTGCTGCAGGCGGCACTGGGCATCCAGCCCGACGGGCAAACGCCGATCACCGCGGCGGTGAAGGAATACCGCACCAACTTCAACCTGCCCGGCAGCCTGGCCGGGCTGCGCGACTTCGACAACACCCTCACCGGGCCGATGCTGTACGCGGAGGCCGTCGGTGCCGACAGCAACGGCGTGGTGTCCTTCGGCAACGTCGCCGCCGATGGCGCCGGTGGCACGCTGCAGACCATGGACGTGACGCTGCGCAATGTCGGCTTCAGCACGCTGAACCTGGACAGCCTGGCGCTGGCGAGCGGCGCCAAGGGGTTCTCCATCGTCAACGCGGTGCTGAAGGGCACCACGCTGGCGCCGGACCAGAGCGCGGTACTCACGCTGGCCTTCGACCCCGCCGTGGTCGGCAACGCGACCGATACGCTCACCATCGGATCGAACGCCGAGTTCGGTCCCGTGGCCATTCCGCTCTCCGGCACCGGCATCGCCGCCACGGCGCGCGCGGTGGCGAGTTCGGGCGTGAACAATTTCGGCGGCATGGTGGTGGGCGCGCCCGCGGCCACGCTGAACGGGCTGTTCTCCATCGCCAATGCCGGCGCCACGCCGCTGTCGATCAGCGAGATCCGCCTGGTGGAGGGCGGCGCGGAATTCGCGCTGCTCGGCGTGCCCGGCGACCTGAAGTCCAGCCCCGCCAGCATCGGTCTGGGCGGCAGCTTCTCCTTCGGCCTGTCCTACGCGGCCAGCGCGCTGGGCCTGCAGCGCGCGGTGGTGGAGGTGGTGACCAACGACCCCACGCAGCCCGTGCTGCGCCTGGGTGCGGTGGGCACCGGCCTTGCGGCACTGCCGACCGTCTCCTGGGGCCAGGACTATGTCGGCATCCAGGTGACGACGCCGAACAACCCGCCGGCGCTGCATGCCGTCAGTGACGACAAGGGGTTCTTCAGCTTCTTCCTGCCGAACAACAGCCCCTACCACATGGCGGTGTTCGACCCGGCCACCGGGTTGGTGGCGCACGACTACGGCAAGACCGCGGATTCCGGAAAAGGCGTGAACCTGACGGCAACGTTGCTGTTCGGCGCCAGCCTGGAACGCGACAGCGACTACGACGGCCTGCCGGACGACGTGGAGTTCGCGATCGACAGCAACCCGCGCTCGGCCGACACCAACAAGGACGGCATTTCCGATTTCGCCGCGATCCGCCAGGGCCTCAGCCCGCTGGGCGATCTCGGCACGCCCACCGGCGTGGTGGGCGCGACAACGCTGCAGGGCACGGCCAGCGGCGTGGCGGTGATCGGCTCCACCACCGATC
Organism: Acetobacteraceae bacterium; assembly: GCA_027483995.1. GTDB lineage: Bacteria > Pseudomonadota > Alphaproteobacteria > Acetobacterales > Acetobacteraceae > CAMDGX01. Next base: position 2,479 of record JAIXTK010000408.1, on the reverse strand, counting down.
CCACCAGGCTCACCGCCTTCGTCACCACCGGCAGCGCCGGCCTGGCGGTGGTGGATGTCAGCAAGATCACCGCGCCATCGGTGCTGGCGGAGTTGGACCTCACCGGCGACAACACGCGCATTGCGGTGGATTCCGACCGCGGCGTGGCGGCGATCGCCGGCGGGGGTGCCGGGCTTCACCTGGTTAACGTGGCCAATCCCGCTGCCCCCGTGCTGATCCGCGACGTAACGCTGTCGTCCTCCGTCGTATCCGTGGCGATGCGCGACGGCATTGCCTATGCCGTGGCCGGTAGCCGCCTCCTGGCGGTGGATATCAACACCGGCGATGTGCGCACCGAGCTTGAGCCGGGCGGCGCGTTGGTGGACGTGGCGATCGAAGGGGACGTGATCTACACGCTGAACAACGTCGGCGTGGTGCGGGCGATCTCCATCGATGGCGATGATCTGCAGCTGCGCGGCCAGGTGACGATGCCGCAGACCGGCTCGCGCATCACGGTGGGGGCCGGCGTGGCCTATATCGCCGCCTATTCCGGCGGACAGGCCGGGTTCATGACGGCCGACATCAAGAACCTCGATGCGCTCGCCGTGCTGTCGGGCGTGGACAGCACCGGCATCGCCGGCAGTGCCATCGCGCTGACCGGCACGGGCCGGGCTGTCGCCGTTGGCGGCAATGATTTCGTCTTCGGCGCGTTCCGCCGGCTGGACGTGGTGAACGTGAATGACCCCGCCGATACCGGGTCGATCGATGTCTCCTACAACCTGCCGGAGATTGCGCGCGACGTGGCGCTCGCCAACGGTGTGGCCTTCGTGGCCGATGCCAAGGCCGGGCTGCAGATCGTCAACTACATGGGCTTCGACACCAAGGGTGTGGCGCCCACGGTGAAGATCGCCGTCTCCGCCGGGGATGCCGATCCCGGCACGCCTGGGATCCAGGTGCTGGCCGGCGGCTCCGTGCATGTCACGCCGCTGGTGTACGACGACGTGCAGATCCGCAACGTGGAACTGCTGGTCAACGGCAAGGTGGTCAGCAACGACCCCAGCTTCCCGTTCGACATGTTCACCCAGGCGCCCACCGTGGGTGGCTCGGTGCAGCTGCAGGTGCGGGTGACCGACACCGGCGGCAATGTCGGCTTGTCGGAGACTGTGACGCTGGCCACGGTGCCCGACACGTTCGGGCCGAATGTTGTTTCCACCAGCATCGCCGATGGCGACAAGCGCTTCTTCGTCCGCAACATCGACGTGCGATTCAGCGAACAGGTGGACGAGGCACTGCTGAACGGCGGCGGCGTCACGCTGATCGGGCTGGGGGCAGACGGCAAGCTAGGCACGCCGGACGATGTGACCATCACCACCAAGATCGACACGCGCTCGCAGGGGCGCTCCATCTCGGTTCTGCCGCAGACCGTGCTGTTTCCAGGGGAGTACCAGTTCCGCATCGATCCGTCGGCCGTGGCGGATCTCTCCGGCAACAAGATGGCGGCCGGCATCCAGCGCAGCTTCACGGTGCGCCCTGCCAGCGATGTGAAGGCGGCCAGCGGCACGCCTGCCGTGGCGCAGGCTCCTTCGGCGAACCCGGGGCAGGAGATCGGCATCGCCGTGCCGTTCGACCCCACCACCGCCTACATCACCTTCGCCACCATCAACGAGGCTGGAACCATCTCCAAGGCCGACGTGAAGGTCACGCGCACAGATGCGGCCAACTCCACGGCCTACTTCGTCGTGCCCAACAACGCCTTCACCGGCGACGTGGTGGTATTCGGCAAGGATTCCGGCAACAAGCGGACCGATTTCGGCGACGGCACCTTCCTGCTGCAGGTGGTGCCGCTGCTGACCGATGCCCGGATCGACTATCTCAATGGCGACGGCACCATGCGCGTGTCGCTGGATGGGCGCGGCTTCGTGGAGGCGAACGGCACCGTCTACAGCTTCGGTACGGAGCAGGTGGTGGACAACGCCGCCAATACCGGGCCGGATGCCAGCTACTCCTATGTGCCGAACTTCACGGAGAACAGCCGCGCCTATCTCTCCGTGCCCATGGTGGACGGGGCGTTCGGTGCGATCACGGTCAAGACCGCCGGTGGCACCAGCGCCGCCTACAGCATCAACCTGGGCGGCGTCGTGGCCACTGCCCTCAGCGGCACGCCGGCCAATGGCGCCCTGGCCTCGGCCAATGCGGGCCAGGCAATCACGGTCAGCGGGGCCGGGCTGGATGCCGATACCAAGCTGCTGTTCCGCCGCATCAACAGCTACAACGGCACGACCGAGTACGACCTGCAGACCGTCGCAGCCGCAGCGCCCAATGGCACCAGTGCGACCGTTGTGGTGCCGAAAACGGCCAATGGCGTGTTCGCTCTGCAGATTCTGGGCGCCAGCGCCCAGCCGGTGCTGCAGATCGTGCCGACGATCCAGAGCTACGACGTGTCGAACCACCTCTACATCTACGGCTCGGGCTATGTTGAAGGCGCGCTCACGGCCACGTT
>JAIXTK010000013.1 GCA_027483995.1 Acetobacteraceae bacterium | reverse complement strand
TGATCGCGTTGGTGTAGAGGATGTCCTGCGCCGAGCTGTCCCCGATCATCTGCTTGTAGCCCTCGGCCGCATTCGCCTCATGCGTGGCAATGAACGCGCTGCCGATATAGGCCACGTCCGCGCCGGCCGCCTGCGCCGCCAGCACCGCGCCGCCATTGGCGATCGAGCCCGAAAGTGCGACTGGCCCATCGAACCACTCGCGGATTTCCTGCAGCAGCGCGAACGGCGAAAGGCTGCCGGCATGCCCGCCCGCACCCGCCGCCACCGCGATCAGCCCGGTGGCACCCTTCTCGATCGCCTTCTTCGCGAAGGTGTTGTTGATGATGTCGTGCAGCGTGATCCCGCCATAGGCCTTGGTCGCCGCATACACATCCTCCCGCGCACCCAGCGAGGTGATGATGATCGGCACCTTGAACTTCACCGTCTGCTCCAGATCGTGCTCCAGCCGCACATTGGAACGGTGCACGATATGGTTCACCGCAAACGGCGCCGCCGGCCGGTCCGGATACTTCGCGTTGTGCTCGCCCAGTTCCGTGGTGATCCGGTCCAGCCACTCCGCCAACGCCTCCGCCGGCCGCGCATTCAGCGCCGGGAAGCTGCCGACGATGCCGGCCTTGCACTGCGCGATCACAAGATCCGGGTTGCTCACGATGAACATCGGCGAAGCGATGACGGGAATGCGCAGGTGCTGAAGGATCGGGGGCAGGGACATCTGGAACTCGTTTCCGGTGGTTTCCCAGACCATGCCAGAAGGCAGGGCAGGGGCCAAACTGACCCAGCGCAAGGGAACCGCCAAGACGCCAAGGACGCCAAGACGTCGCCAAGAGTGCTGTTGGCCGAAGGTGGGGGATGGCCTTAGGTTCTTGCTGGCATGCAACGTAACACGATGTCAGAACCAGGGATCCTGGCCGATCGCGCCGCACGTATCGTCGTGGACGCGGCATTGGCGGTGCACCGGACCCTCGGGCCGGGCCTGTTGGAATCGGTCTATGAGGATTGCCTGGCGCACGAGCTCGCGTTGCGTGATGTGCCGTTCAAGCGTCAGGTCGCGCTCCCCATCGTCTATCGCGGCTTGCGCATCGAACCCGGCTTGCGGATGGACATGCTGGTCGACGACATCGTCGTCGTAGAAGTGAAGGCCGTGGAGGCCCTGTCGTCGCTGCACGAAGCGCAACTGCTCACCTACGTCAAATTGTCTGCTCGTCCGCTCGGCCTGCTCATCAACTTCAACGTCACCCTGCTCAAACACGGCCTCCGCCGCCTCGTGCTCACCCCCTGACCCCAGCCTTGGCGTCCTTCTTGGCGTCCTTCGCGCCTTGGCGGCTCCCTTCCTTCCCCGCCCCCTATCCCCCCGCTTGCGCCACCCCCCACCGACGCGCGAAAATAGCCTCAACCTAGGGAGCAACCGCCATGGACCTCAGCTTCACCCCCGAAGAGCTCGCCTTCCGTGACGAGTGCCGCAAATTCTTCCGCGAGGAATTCCCCGAAGCCATCCGCCGCAAGGTGCTCGATGGCCAGCACCTCTCGAAGGACGAGATCGTCACCGCCCACCGCGTGCTGAACGCCAAGGGCTGGGCCACGCCGCATTGGCCGGTGGAATGGGGCGGCAAGACCTGGTCGGCCGTGCAGTACTATTTCTACCAGGATGAGATGCAGCAGGCCGGCGTGCCCTCGCCGCTGGCCTTCAACACCTCCATGGTCGGCCCCGTCATCGCCCAGTTCGCCAGCGAGGACATCAAGAAGCGCTTCCTGCCCGCCACCGCCAACCTCGACATCTGGTGGTGCCAGGGCTTCTCCGAGCCCGGCGCCGGCTCCGACCTCGCCTCGCTGCGCACCAAGGCCGAGAAGCGCGGCAACACCTGGGTGATCAACGGCCAGAAAACCTGGACCACCCTGGCCCAGCACGCCGACTGGATTTTTGTCCTTTGCCGCACGGACGCGACCGCGAAGAAGCAGGAGGGCATCTCCTTTATCCTCGCGGATATGAAGACCCCCGGCATCACCCGCCGCCCCATCCAGACCATCGATGGCGGCCATGAGGTCAACGAGATCTTCTTCGACGAGGTCGTGGTTCCCGAGGAAAACCTGGTTGGCGAAGTGAACAAGGGCTGGGACTACGCCAAGTTCCTGCTCGGCAACGAGCGCACCGGCATCGCCCGCGTCGGCTTCTCCAAGGCCCGCCTGAAGAAGATCCGCGAGCTGGCCGCGCTGGAACGCGTGGGCGAGCAGCGCGTGATCGACGACCCGAAGTTCATCGAAAAGCTGACCTCCACCGAAATCCGCCTCAAGGCGCTGGAAATGACCCAGCTGCGCGTGGTCGCCAACGACCGCGGCCGCGGCGGAAGGCCGGATCCCGCCAGCTCCATCCTCAAGCTGGAAGGCTCGGTCATCCAGCAGCTCACCACCGAACTGCTGATGGACGTGGTCGGCCCCTACGTGATGCCGTTCGCGGAATCCGATGAAGGCAGCGGCCGCAACGAAATGGGCTGGGGGCCGGAATACGCCGCCCAGTCCGCGCCGGCCTACTTCAACAACCGCAAGGTCTCGATCTACGGCGGCTCCAACGAGATCCAGCGCAACATCATCGCCAAGGCGATCCTTGGGTTCTAGAAGCAAGGAAGCGGTTCTTTTTTGAAAAAAAGAACCAAAAAACTTTTGTTCGTTTGCCCGGCATTTCCCGCCGGGCAAACCGACAATAGACCAGCAGTTTCCTTCCTGCTCTCCGTTCAGGACATACGCACATGGACTTCGACCTCAGCGACGACCAACGCCTTCTGAAAGACAGCGTCGACCGCCTGATCGCCGACCGCTACGCCTTCGACTCCCGCAAGAAGATCATGGCCGAGCCCGGCGGCTGGTCGCGCGACATGTGGGCCCAGTTCGCCGAACTCGGCCTGCTCGGCCTGCCCTTCCCGGAAGCCCAGGGCGGCTTCGGCGGCGGCCCCGTCGAGACCATGCTGGTGATGGAAGCCATCGGCCGCGGCCTGGTGCTGGAACCCTTCCTCCCCACCGTCATCCTCGGCGGTGGCCTCATCCAGGCGGCTGGCTCGCCCGAGCAGCAGAAAACCCTCCTGCCGCAGATCGCCCAGGGCAAGAAGACCTACGCCTTCGCCCAGGTGGAACGCAGCAGCCGCTACAACATGGCCGACGTGCAAACCACCGCGAAGCAGGACGGCAGCGCCTGGATCATCAACGGCGAGAAATCCGTCGTCATGGCCGGCGACACCGCCGACACGCTGATCGTGACCGCCCGCACCGCCGGCGGCCGCTTCGACCGCGGCGGCATCGGCCTTTTCCTGGTCAACGCCAAGGCCCAGGGCGTGACGATCCAGGGCTACCCGACCCAAGACGGCACCCACGCCGCCGAGATCCGTTTCGACAACGCCCGCGCCGAAGCCGTCCTCGGTGACCCCGCCGGCGGCCTGCAAGCGGCCGAACTGGTGATGGATCAGGCCATCGCTGCCATCTGCGCCGAAGCCGTTGGCTTGATGCACGAGATGCACGTCACCACCGTCGACTACATGAAGACCCGCAAGCAGTTCGGCCGCGCCATCAGCGAGTTCCAGGTGCTGCAGCACCGCTCCGTGGAGATGTTCGTGGCGCTGGAGCAGGCCCGCAGCATGTCGATCTTCGCCACCTTCGCCGCCAGCGAGACCGATGCCGCCACCCGCAGCCGCAACATTTCGGCCGCCAAGGTGCAGATCAACAATTCCGGCAAGCATATCGGCCAGGAATGCGTCCAGCTGCACGGTGGCATCGCCATGACGATGGAATACAAGGCTGGCCACTACTTCAAGCGCATGACCATGCTGGAGCAGCTCTTCGGCGACACCAACACCCACCAGGCCAAGGTCGCCAAGGCCGGCAGCCTGTTCTAGCCGCTATTTGATGCGGAGAGATTTGATCTCTCCGCATCAAACAAAAAAGTTTTTTGGTTCTTTTTTTCAAAAAAGAACATGCTTGCTTACTGACCGGAGGAAACCAGGAATGACCGGACCCCTGACCGGCGCCGAATGGCTCGCCCGCGCCATTGCCTCCACCGGCACGGAGCATGTGTTCTTCATCGACAGCGTCATCCGCCGCACCCTGATCCAGCTGGAGCAGGTGGGTGTGAAGCGCGAGCTGGCCCACACCGAATCCGGTGTGGCCTACATGGCGGATGGCTACGCCCGCATTTCCGGCCGCGCCGCGTTCTGCTTCGCCCAGTCCGTCGGCGCCGCCAACCTCGCTGCCGCGCTGCAGGATCCCTGGCTCGCCCGCGTGCCCGTGGTGGCCATCACCGGCCGCAAGGTGCCGGGCCAGCACCACGCCAACGCCTACCAGGAAGTGGATCACCACGCCCTGTTCGCCCCGGTCACGAAAATGACCGCCGATGTCGCCACCGCCGCCGACCTGCCGCGCCTGCTGCGCCAGGCCATCCGCACCGCCACCGCCGGCACCCCGCGCCCCACCCATCTCGACCTGTTCGGCCTTTCCGGCGAGGTCGTCGAACTCGGCCAGGTCGCCGAGGCCCCGGTCATCGACCCCGCTTTGCTGCGCACCCCCGCCCACCGCCCGGTTGCGGCGGCGGACGATATCGAGCGTGCCGCCAAGGCCCTGCTCGCCGCTCGCCGCCCCGTGATCGTCGCCGGCGACGGTGCCGCGCTGTCCGGCTGTGGGCCGGAACTGCTCAAGGTTGCCGAAGCCATCGCCGCCCCGGTCGCCACCGCATTGGGCGCCCGCGGCATCATCCCCACCCGCCACCGCCTCGCCGTCGGCGTTGTCGGCAACTACGCCGCCCCACCTGCCAACAATTTCGTCCACGGCGCCGACCTCGTGCTCTACGTGGGCTGCGACACCGGCGACCAGGTCACCCACACCTGGCGGGTTCCCGCGCCCGATACCGCCACCATCCAGATCGACATCGACGCCACCGAGCTCGGCCGCAACTTCGCCAACACCCTCGGCCTGAACGGCGACCCCAAGGCCACCCTCGCCGCCCTGGCCGCCGCCATCGGCAAGCCGCAGCGAGACACCGCCTGGGCCGACCAGTCCGCCGCCCTCATGGCCGAATGGCGCGTCTCGATGGCGCCGCACTTCAACAGCAACGCCAACGCCATCCGCCCGGACCGCCTCTGCGCCGAGATCGAACGCGCCCTGCCGGCCGATGGCATCCTGGTGGCCGATACCGGCTATTCCGGCATCTGGACCGGCACCTGCATCGAGTTCAACGGGGCCGGGCAGACCTACCTGCGCGCGGCGGGCTCGCTCGGCTGGTCCTACGCCGCCGCCCTCGGCGCCAAGCTTGCCGCCCCCCAACGCAAGGTTGTCACCTTCTCCGGCGACGGCGCCTTCTACTACCACCTGGCGGAGCTGGAGACGGCCCGCCGCCGCGGCATCGCCACCGTCACCGTCATCAACAACAACTCCGGCTTCGGCCAGGGCTGGCCCAACCTGGTGCGCCAGCAGGGCAACCTCCCCGGCAACCCCGCCGAGATGCTCCGCTTCGGCCCCACCGATTTCGCCAAG
>JAIXTK010000215.1 GCA_027483995.1 Acetobacteraceae bacterium | reverse complement strand
CGCTACAAGCTGGGGCTGGAGGCGCGGGAGCTCGACAGCGACGGCATGATCGAGATGCTCGGCCGCTGGATCGACAAGTATCCGATCGTCTCCATCGAGGACCCGCTGGCGGAGGATGATACCGACGGGTTTGTTGCGTTCACAAAGGCCTATGGCGACAAGCTGCAGATCGTCGGCGATGATTTCCTGGTGACCGAGGCGTCGCGGGTGCGCGATGCGGCGGCCAAGGGTGCGGCCAACACGGTGCTGATCAAGCCGAACCAGCGCGGCACGCTGACCGAGACGCTGGAGGCCTGGGACGCCGCGAGATCCGTGGGCTATGCCGGGATCGTCTCGGCCCGCTCGGGCGAGACGGAGGATGTGACCATCGTGCACCTGGCCATCGGCTGGGGTTGCGGCCAGCTGAAGGTCGGCAGCTTCGCGCGCAGCGAGCGCATGGCGAAGTGGAATGAGGCGCTGCGGATCGAGGAGGCGCTGGGCGAGTTGGCGCGCTTCGCGGGCGGGAGCATGCTGGGGCGTTCGAAGTGAATGTTCTGCTGCACTACGATGCCGGGCCGGCGCTGAAGGACCGTCTGGGCGCCCTGCCCGGCCTGGATGTGCGCTTCGTGGCCGAGGGCGACGATGCGGCGCTGATGGCGGCGCTGCCGGAGACGGAGGTGCTGTGGCACGTGCTGCAGCCCTGCACGGCCGCGGTGATCGCCGCGGCGCCGCGGCTGAAGCTGATCCAGAAGATCGGCGTGGGAGTGAACACCATTGATCTCGAAGCCGCCAAGGCGCGCGGGATCGCGGTGTGCAACCTGCCGGGGGCGAATGCGCGGGCGGTGGCGGAGATGGCGCTGCTGCTGATGCTGGCCTGCCTGCGCCGCCTGCCGCACTTCGATGCCGGGCTACGCGCCGGGCGCTGGGGTGCCGCACCGGCGGTGCAGGACCGGCTGGGCGAGCTGGGCGGCAAGACGGTGGGGCTGGTGGGGTTCGGCGCGGTGCCGCAGGTGCTGGCCCCGGTGCTGGCGGCCCTCGGCTGCCGTGTGATCTACACGGCCACGGCACCGAAGAATGTGCCGTTCGAATATCGTGATCTCAATGCGTTGCTGGCCGAGGCGGATGTGGTGTCGCTGCATGTGCCGCAAACCGCCGACACGGCCGGGATGATCGGCGCGGCGGCCCTGGCACGCATGAAGCCCGGCGCCGTGCTGGTGAACACGGCGCGCGGTGGGCTGGTGGACGAGCCGGCGCTGGTGGAGGCGCTGCAAAGCGGCCAGTTGGGCGCGGCGGGGCTGGATGTCTTCGCGCAGGAACCCACGCCGGCCGGCAACCCGCTGTTCGCGCTGGAGAACGTGGTGGTGGCGCCGCATGTGGCCTGGGTCACCGGCGGAACCTTCGAGCGGTCCTTCGCGACGGCGGCGGAGAATGTGCGGCTTCTGGCGGCGGGCGAGGCCCTGCTGAACCGGGTCGCCTAGGGACATCAAGGGGGAAACGACAATGCGCGTGATGGCAACGGGGCTGCGGTTTCCGGAAGGGCCGGTATGGCTGAAGAGCGGGTCGGTGGCGCTGGTGGAGATCGCCAGCGGGTGCATCACCATCGTCTCGCCCACCGGCGAGAAGCGCGTGCTGGCCACGCCCGGCGGCGGGCCGAACGGCATGGCGGTGGGGCCGGATGGCGCATACTACGTGTGCAACAATGGCGGCTTCGACTGGCATGAGGCCGATGGGCTGCTGCGGCCGGGCCTCCAGCCCGCGGATTACGAGACCGGCCGGATCGAGCGAATCGACCCCGTAAGCGGGGCGGTGACCCGGCTCTATGATTCCTGCGGCGGCCACAAGCTGCGCGGCCCGAACGACATCGTGTTCGATACCCATGGCGGCTTCTATTTCAGCGACCTCGGCAAGACCCGCGCGCGCGACCGGGATTGGGGCGGGCTGTACTACGCCAAGCCCGATGGCTCCTCCATCGTGGAGGTCGGCTACCGGCTCAACACGCCCAACGGCGTCGGCCTCTCGCGGGACGGCAAGACGGTGTACGTGGCCGAGACGCCGACGGCGCGCATCTGGGCCTTCGACCTGGAATCGCCGGGGGTGGCGAAGAAGCATCCGGGCCAGCCGCATGGCGGGCGTTTCGTGTGCGGGCTCGGCGGCATGCAGATGTTCGACAGCCTGAAGGTGGATGCCGCCGGCAATATCTGCGTCGCCACGCTGGTAACGGGCGCGGTGACGGTGATCGCGCCGGATGGGCGGGTGCTGCGCGTGGTGCGGTTCAGCGACCCGATGACCACCAATGTCTGCTTCGGCGGCGCGGGGCTGGACAAGGCCTACGTAACGCTGTCCGGCACCGGGCAGCTGGTGGAGCTGGACTGGACCGACGCGGAGTGGAGCGTGCCGGGCCTGGCCCTGGCCTTCAACCGGTAGCGGCCCACGCCGCTGGTCACCTGAGCAGGCTGGCGAGGGCGGCCTGCAGCCCGCGCATGTCGGTCACCTCGGCATCCGGCGCCTCCTGCCAGGTACGCGGGCGCTGGGCGGCGTGGCGGCCGGTGCGGAACAGGATGGTGCCGAGGCCGAGCGCGCGGGCGGGGGCGATGTCGTTGTCGATGCGGTCGCCGACCATCACGCAGTCTTCCGGCGGGCGGCCGAGGGCTTCGGTGATCTGCAGGAAGAAGCGCGGATCGGGCTTGCGCAAATCCATCACGCCCGAAAGCCCATGCACGGCGAACAGGTGCAGAAGCCCTTCCTCCGCGAGGGCGCCGAGCATGGCGGCGGGCTGGTTGGCGGCCAGGGCGAGGCGGATGCCCTGGGCCTGCAGCGCGAACAGCAGCGGGGCGATGCCCGGGCGGATCTGCGGCTTGCCGCGCTGCTGGCGGGCGGCGGCGGCGATGCGGCCCCAGGCGAGGGGGGTGCGGGCCTCGTCCTCGCCCATGAGGTTCCAGAGCACGGCCTGGTAGGCGTTGGGGGCGTGGCTGGCGATGGCGGCTTCCCAGGCGGCGGCGTAGGTGTCGTGCGGCACCGGGGCGCCGGTGGCGGCTGCCACCTCGGCGCGGATCAGCCGGTCCATCGTGGCTTCCCAGTCGACTTCCATGTCGATCGGGCCTCCGACATCGAACAGGACAGCGCGGCGCTTCATCGTTGGATCCTCAGGCGGCGGCGGATGGCGAGCCAGCGCAGGGCGAGGCGGCCGTGGCCGCGCTGGAACAGGGCGCGCAGAACGGCAAGGGCGGGGCGCAGCAGGGACATGGCCCAGTCGCGCGCCGCATGCACCCAGCCGACGGCGCGGGCGAACCAGGCGATGCGCAGCAGCGCGGCCTCGCAGGACTGGTAGATGAAGACGGAGATCAGCGTGCAGACGAGGCGGATCAGCACATAGGCCTGCAGCGCTTCCAGCCTGTGGCCGCCGGCCAGCAGGGCGATGGCCCAGAGCTTGCCGGCCAGGCCCACCGCCTCCGGCACCAGGAAAAGCGGCAGGGCGGCATAGCCGGGCAGCGTGCCCAGCCAGGCACCGGCGGCACGCACCGGGGTGGTGTGGCGCAGGGTCCGCAGCACCGCCACGGCGCCAGCCCAGACCACATCCTCCAGCACCACCATCAGCAGCGCGAGCGGCAGCAGCAGCAGGTTCAGCAGGTGGCGGATGATGCGGGGCATTGAGCGCCTGAGGTTAAGGACGACCCGGCGCCCCGTATTCGTATACCATTGCCATCATGAGCGCGGTCCATGCCTTCGAACTGATCCTGGTGCTGCTGGCGTTGGCGCTGGGGCTGGCGTTGCTGGCGCGCTGGCTGCAGGTGCCGACGGCGGTGGTGTTCGTGCTGGGCGGCATGGCGCTGGCGGTGGCGCCTGGGGTGCCGGAGATCCGGCTGGACCCAGAGCTGACCATGACATTGTTCCTGCCGCCGCTGCTGATGGCCTCGGCCTACTTCACCTCCTGGCGGGCGTTCCGGGCGAATCTGCGGCCGATCCTGCTGCTGGCGGTCGGCGCTGTGGCGTTCACCACGGTGACGGTGGCGGTGGTGACGAAGATGCTGCTGCCCGGCCTGCCCTGGGCGGCGTGCTTCGCGCTGGGGGCGATCGTGTCCCCGCCCGATGCGGTGGCGGCGGCCTCCGTGCTGGAGCGGCTGCGCATGCCGAAGCGGATCGTGACGGTGCTGTCGGGCGAGAGCCTGGTGAACGATGCCTCTGGCCTGGTGCTGTATCGCTTCGCGGTGGCCGCGGCGATGACGGGGGTGTTCGACCCCGTGGTGGCGACGGGGGCGTTCCTGGCGGTGTCCGCCGGCGGGATCGCGGTGGGGCTGGTGGCCGGGTGGGGGCTTTCGTGGCTGTCGGCGCGGCTGCACGACACGCATCTGGAAACGGCGGCGAGCTTCCTGGCGGCGTGGGGCAGCTACATCCTGGCCGAGCAGCTGCAGGTATCCGGCGTGCTGGCGACCGTGGCCTGCGGGGTGTGGTTCGGCTGGCGGCGGCATGAGGTGCTGAGCGCGCGGACGCGGCTGGAGGCGCGGGCGGCGTGGGGGTTCGTGGTGTTCGTGATGGATGCGCTGGTGTTCATCCTGATCGGGCTTTCGCTGCATGGGGTGTTGCAGCGCATCGGGCCCGGTCAGGCCGAGGTGCTGGCGCCGGCGGCGCTGGCGGTCCTGGCGACCGTGATCGTGGGGCGGTTCGTGTGGGTGTTCCCGGCGGCGCATCTGTCGCGCCCGCCCTGGGTGCGCAAGCGCGACCCGGTGCCGCCCCCTGCGGTGCTGACGGTGATCTCCTGGGCGGGGATGCGCGGGGTGGTGAGCCTGGCGGCGGCGCTGGCATTGCCGGCGGGGTTTCCGGGGCGGGATGCGGTGATCGTGCTGACCTTCGCGGTGATCCTGGGGACGGTGCTGCTGCAGGGGGTGACGCTGGGGCCGCTGATCCGGCGGCTGGGGCTGGGCGACGTGGCGGAAGGCGAGCACCCGGCGGTGCAGGCGCGGCTGGTGGCGCAGCGGGCGGCGCTGGCGGCGATCGAGCAGCGGGCGGCGGACCCGCTGGATGGGGCGATGGCGGCGGACCTGCTGGCGGAATACCGCGACCGGGCGGGCGCGCCCACTGCCGGCGCGGCGCCCGCCCCGGCGGCGCGGCGGGCGGCGCGGGAGGCGCGGCTGGCGCTGCGGCTGCATGCCAACGCGGCGGCGCGGATGCACCTGGTGGCGCAGTCCCGCGCCGGCGAGTTGGACGACGACGCGCTGGCGGCGGTGGTGGAGGAGCTGGACCTGGAGGATCTGCGGTTGCGCCACCAGCTGGGGCAGGCGGCGCACTGACGGTTCAACAGATGGTACGGCCGGGCGGGCAGGTGCGCGACGGCGGCGGCGCGGCGGGGCGCGGCGGGGCAGCCATCGGTGGGGCAGCCATCGGGGGGGCGGGCATGCGCGGTGCGGCCATCGGCGGTGGCAAGGCGGCGGGCGGCGGGGCCGGGCGAGGGGTGAAGACGGATGGGGCGGCCGGGGCAGAGGCGGCGGGCGGAAGGGCGGCGGGCAGGCTGGGGCGCGGCGTGGCAATCACCGGGGCGGCTGCGATCGGGGGGGCTGCGACGGGGGGCGGTGCCATCGGTGCGGCCAGCGGCGGGCGCGGCATCCCTAGCGGAGGGGTGAAGGATGCGCCCGGCGCGAAGCCGGAGGGCGGCAGCACGGCGGCAGGCGGCATGGGACGGGGCGCCACGACATGCGGGGCCGCGGGGAAGGGGTTGGGGGCCGAAAGCGGTGGCGCGGCGAAGGGCGGCATGACCGGCGGGCGCTGCGGCTGGCCGAGGCCCGGCGGCGGGTAGGCGTAGCGCCAGGCCGGGGGCGTGATGCGGCGCGGCGGCATCCAGGCCCAGCGCGGGCCGATCATGATCCAGGCGCCACTGGTCCAGGGCGCGTAGCCCCAGCGCTCGGCCTGCCAGGGATCGGCATAGGGGTTCCAGGACGGGGCGACCGGCGGGTACCAGACGGCGCCGTATTCCGGCAGGTCGTCCCAACTGCCCTGCTGGCGCAGGGGGTCGGCGCCGGGCACGCCGGCGAGGTCGGGGGGCGGTGCGATCGGGGTGGCGGGCGGTGGCGGGGCGCCGGGGGTGGGGCGGAAGACCTGTGGCGGTGGCGGGGTGGGATCGTCGGCCAGGAAGCCGTCGGCGACGCCGGCGCGCACCGTGGCGGGCTCGGCGCCGCCGAACAGGCCGGTCTGGCCCGCCGGGACGGCGAGCGAGACGCCGGGGCCATAGACCTGGGCAAGGCCGCGGCTGACGCCGACCGAGGCCGGGCGGCCGGCTTCCGGCGCCGAGACCACGTAGAGGCCGGGTTCGGCCAGGGTGACGCTGCCGCGCGGCAGGTTGATGCGGGCGACCTGGCCCGGTTGCAGGCTGCGCAGCAGGAACATCGCCCTGCCCTGCTCCAGCGTGAAGGCCGGCATGCCGGGGTGGGCGCTGTCGATGCGCAGGATGGTATCGGGGTCCAGCCCCAGGCGGTTGGCGCCGAGATCGAGCTCGGCCTGGGCGCGCGGGCCGGTGCGCAGGGTCTGGCCTTCCAGCAGGGCGGCGCCGCGCGGGGCGGCGGCCCAGGTGCCGCCGATGGGGCGGAGCGAGACGGCGCCGCTGGCTTCGGCGATGCGGCCGGCGGGGGCCTGGGCCAGGGCCGGCGCGGCGGCGAGCAGGGCGATCAGCGACAGGACGGGGATCAGCGGGCGCATGGGTCGTGCTCTCCGGCCCGCTAAATCCTGGGCCATGCCCGAGCATGCGTGGGCTTCGTGGCAGGACCGGGGCGCAGGCGACCATCGGGCTGCCGCATTCCAGGACCAGAACCCCGCTGTTCCCAGCGGAGTGCTGTTTCATGCCCCGGCCTTTCTCCCAGCTTACCCTTGCCGCCCTGTTCGTGCTGGCCCTGGGCGGGTGCGTTGCCTACCCGGTGGACAGCTACTACGCGGCACCGGCCCCGGTGTATGTGCCGCCGCCATCGATCTATGTCGGCGGCAGCTTCGGCGGCTATCGGCCCAGCTATGGCCATCGCCCGTGGGGGTATGGCGGGGGGTATGGCGGCTGGGGGCATCGCGGCTGGCGGTGAGCCGGCCGGCATGCGGGCATGAGTCGTCGCCGCGGGACGCGGGGTTTTTGCGACGGATTCGAGGTGATGAGGGGTGTTCGCGGGCTATGGCGGCGCGCGGGCGGGTTGGGCCAGGCAGAGTACGGGTGCACGGTGGCCGGACAGGGACATGCCGCGGTTGGGCTTGCCGCGCAGGAGCCAGCCGATCTCGGCGCGGAGTTGGAGCAGGCGGCGCAGGGCGTGCGGGGTTTGGACGGAATCCAGGTCTTCGGTGAGGCCGGTGTTGGTGGAGAAGAGCCAGTCCTGGCGCAGGGCGCGCAGTGTGCGGCGCGGGGCTTCCGCCATCGAGAAGGCGGCGAGCAGGGCCAGCAGCAGGAGCTTCAACGGCGCCGGAATCCGGGCGTGCAGAATCGCCCGCGCCCAGGGGCGCGGTGCATCTGCTTGGCT